>CAYHMQ010000014.1:0-2771 GCA_964357905.1 uncultured Candidatus Saccharibacteria bacterium | reverse complement strand
AAAAATCATAAAAGGATATCTAAAACTCTAAGCACCAGGAATTGATATTAAACCAGATAAGTGTGTCGCAGCTTCTAAGCGGGCGTTACCACAACTAGATGCTCTGGTTGGCATGCGACCTGAGGCAAAAAGAATGGCCGATGAAATAAGAAGAAATATTAAATCTGGAGAACAAGGTCAGCAGTCTAGAGATGAAGCTATGAAAAAGTTCCAGTCGGATGGGAAAATAAATATTTCCGGACAGGAATTTTCTAACTTTGGGGATGTGCAAAAATTCTGTCAGGAAAACGGTCAGGCTTGTCTTGCAGAAGGAGCTAAGCAAGGCTTTGTACCGAAAGAGTTCGCAGCCCAAAAATTTGAGCAGTCTGTAAACATACAGGGAGATTTCGAGCAACATAATTCACAACAGCAGTTTCAGAATTTTCAGCAGGGACAGTTTCCGGGACAGAACCCACAAGGTGGTTTCCCGGGACAAGGCGGGCAGTATGGTAATCCCCAGGGTCAGCCATATCAACCTCAGCCGGGGCAATCCCAGGGACAAGGCGGGCCTACCTTCAAGCAAGGCACTCAACCACAAGGCTTTGGCGAAGGATTCGATAAAGCAAAAGCGCTTGAGCAGTTTCAGAAATTCCTAGAAGATCCATCTAAAAACCCGATGCCGTCATTCCAGATGATGGGTCCTACGCAGAATTTTGATAATCAACAGCAACAGAATCAGGGGAATCAACCACAAGGTCAATTCCCTGGCCAGAATCCACAAGGTGGTTTTCCTGGGCAAGGTAATCAGTACGGCGCCCCAGAAGGCCGGCCGTATCAACAAGAGGGGCAGTTTAATATGATGCCTCCACAGCCATACCAGTCACAGGAAAATGGCGTTCAGCCACCTTTCTATGGTGGAGATATGATAAAGGATAAAATATTACCAGATGACCGTAACTTCCCTTGCCCAGCCGTTATGCCAAGGGTTTGTAGCCCAGGCGAACAGGCGAGATTTACCGGTGGACGTTGTCAGCCGTATTCTTGTGAGCTGGATAGAAACTCCCCTCCACAACCGATTGATTCGATGCCACCGGGAACATATCCAGGAGGTAGCCAGGTTAGCCATACGTGGCGTCTCGCTGATGGATCACAGTCTTCTCAAATTTTGAGTAGGACCGACGGGGAGTACCAGGCCTTCATTAAGGGCGTTGATGAACAGTGTTTAAAAATAACTAAAGATAAATTTGCATGGAAGCAGGGTGCCGGGGATTCCTCCTCTTCAAACTGGCAAAACTTTGGTATACCGGATTGTAGTGGTTCTGCAAAACAAACAACAGATGTCAGTAGCGCCGAGTCAGGATGTACATCTTCAGGTGGAACTTGGGACCGTATAGCAAATTACTGTAAAATGTCTGGATCAACGGGTGGTAACTGTGCCAGTGGTCAATGGTGGGACTTTTCGAGCAAATCGTGCAAGACGACATCAACAACTAAGTGCGAATCTGGTCAATATTGGGATGGAACTGCTTGTGTAAAAAGTTCCACAAACTGTGGCGGCGCGGGATATTATTGGAACGGTTCGAGTTGCCAGACAACTTGTGCGAGTGGACAGTATTGGACAGGCGCGAGGTGTGAATCTAGTGCCGGAACCGGTGCTGCGAATTGTACCTCAGGTCAATATTGGGATGGTTCGAGTCAGACTTGTAAGTCATCAACAACGGCCACAACTTGTCCGTCTGGCCAGTATTTGAAAGATAATGTTTGTGTAGCGACTAGCCCAACTGATGTTCCTCCACCTTCCGATTCTGCCAAAGCAGGTTGTACTCAGGCCGGTGGAACATGGGATACTGTAAGCAATTACTGTAAGATGCCGAATGCCAATTCTTGCACAGCTAGTCAGTTTTGGAGCGGAACAGCGTGTGTAGAAAAGGTAGATCCAGCCCTTGCTTGCCCTAAGGCTGGCGGGGTATGGGATGTTACAACTTTTTATTGCAGAATGCCAGGGCAAACAGCATCCTGTACCGGTGGCCAATCTTGGGATCCTGCTAGTCAGACTTGCAAATCACCAGTTACTACCACGACGACGGTAAGTGGCTCATCCTGTACCTCTAGTCAGTACTGGAATGGCACTGCTTGTGTGGCGGGGACAAGTCAGACTTGTCCAAGCGGGCAGTATGTAAATGGAGCTTGTTCTTACGGCGGTTCTTCAACTGTAGGTACTTCTTGTACGACTGGGCAGTACTGGAATGGCACATCGTGTGTAACGAGTACATCCGGCTCTACCTACTCTTCTGATCCGGCTACCGGCTGTTCTCAAGCTGGTGGGACATGGAGCGCATCTAGCAACTATTGCCAGATGCCAGGGCAGACTATGCCATCAAGCGGTAGCTATACGATGCCATCAAGTGGATCTTATGTTATGCCATCATCTGGAAGCTATACTATGCCTGCAGGCGAAGGTAGCTATACGATGCCGTCAAGTGGATCTTATACACCTCCAAGTGGCGGTAGTTATACCATGCCTTCTGGTGGGGCAATGATGCCACCCCCAGGAGCTACTTTATTTGACGCTGTAAAGAATTTCTTTATCAACCTTTTCAAGTAAGATTAAACCGTCAAAAACTGTGCGAGGCTTAGCCTCGCACAGTTTTTGTTTGACCCTGTAGTAGACGTTATCACTACGGGGTTTGACTTCGTTGCCGTATTCTCATAGCATGGACAATACGCTCTCGTCGTCCAACGGATAGGACACCCGCCTGCGAAGTGGGAAATCGTGGTTCGATTCCACGCGA
>CAYHMQ010000013.1:0-2843 GCA_964357905.1 uncultured Candidatus Saccharibacteria bacterium | reverse complement strand
TAATCCGGCCATCCCCCTTGTGGGGAAGGGGGCAATTGAACATTTCAGGCTAATCCTCGTTCAAAGTGAACATAGTGAACCTGGTGAACATTCCCCATGGGTAGATAGCCTGCCTGAGCAAAGTCCCCCAAGTCCACAAGTCCACCCAGAGGATAATCCGCCCTTGATTCTCTCCTTCACTGACGAAACAAAGTCCACCCCGAAGTCTACCGGCCAAAGTCCACCCGCTGATAGCTTCAGCGGGGGACTTGGGGACTTTGATACATTGGAAAGGGGGTGGATGCGGTGGCGCTGGGGATGACGTTTTTGAATTTTGAAAAGTAAGGCAGGCAAATGCTGTTCAAAATTGTTAAAACCAGGATATGCGGATTCATAGGCCAGCCAAGCCTCAAGGGTTGACTGATTGTATTTTCAAATGGGCAGCGATCATTTTTATGATTAGCGCTAGTCTGATTTGGTTTCTACCAATATATAAATTCTTCTTCTCGCCTCTTTTACCCCAAACTTTAGCTCAGGCAAAAGTTACAAATGCCATTGATGCCATGACCGGCGAAACAATGCTTTCACTCTTGGGCGTCTTGGCAGCTTTCGGTGCAGTCGTGGGTTATATTTTTCACGAGATAATCAAAAGGGATATTGACAAAAAAATTGACGATTCCATCAAAGCTACAGAGGATGATCTGAAGGCTAAAATTGAAACTCGTTCCGATGAAATTCAGAAGGTGGCGGAGAATGTCCGCATAACCTTGACCCAAGAAATCAAAGAGCGCACCGAAGAAATAGCCACCTTAGCCAAAAAAATAAATGCAGAGGCTGAAAACGCACTGGTTGCATCTGGGGTAAATGCAGAATTTGCTAGCGCCCATACGCTGTGGACGATTCATTACGAAAACACCAAGGATAAATCCGCAGCAGAAAAGAGTCAGGGGCTATTTCTTGACTATGCTATCCAAAAGGCCAAAGCGAGTGTGAACGCAGTAAACGAACTACCCCATGATAAAAAATATCTAGATATTATTTGTATATGTAAAAACAACCTCGCTTTTTTCTTGGCCGTTAGAGGACAAGCGGAGGATAAAAAAGAAGCCCTTAACCTAGCAAAGGAAATTAGTGCGGAAGCAACTGGTGAAAACGAGAAAAATCTAAAAATCCCACATATATTAAAAGTAACTTGGGCGCTTATTCAACTGCGGTTTTGCGACAAGGATAAGCCGATAGATAAACCTACAATGAAGGAAGTCCATCAAATAGTAACTGCGACCCTTGAGGACAGCAAAATAGCCGCGCAGGTTCGTAGGCAATTTGAGGAAAGATGGGGCTATATATTCTCTAAGCCCTTCCACGAAATATTGGAAGAGATAAGAAAAGCAATCAACTCTTAATTATTTCCCAAGTGGGCCAAATATTGTTGTGTCCATAATCAATCTTACAGGGATATTTTAACCCCCTTTCAAGAAAAATGCAATAGGTGTCGCAACTTTAATACGCGGAACCATATCCGCCCCAATTCGTATGATCTAATAGAGACGTACAGATGATTTCAGAAAAATTTTCGGCTACAAAAGAATCCCCTCCCAAATCTGTCGGCATCTGGATCAGGGTCTCTACGGAAGACCAAGCCAAGGGTGAAAGCCCAGAGCATCACGAGAAAAGAGCCAAATACTATGCTGAATCCAAGGGCTGGAAAGTAGTCGAGGTCTATCCCCTGGAAGGCGTGAGCGGCAAAGACGTGGGAGAGCATCCCGAAGCCAAAAGAATGCTGGCAGACATCAAGCAAGGAAAAATCACTGGCCTCGTCTTCTCCAAACTAGCCAGGCTCGCCAGAAACACCAGGCAACTCCTGGACTTTGCGGATTATTTCAATAAGTACGAAGCTGACCTGATTTCTCTCCAAGAATCCATTGACACCTCTACCCCAGCCGGTCGGCTGTTCTACACCATGATCGCGGCTATGGCTCAGTGGGAAAGAGAAGAGATCGCAAGTCGAGTAGCAGCCTCAGTCCCTATCAGAGCCAAGCTTGGCAAGTCTCTGGGTGGTGCTGCTCCTTATGGGTATGAGTGGAAAGACAAAAAACTCCTTATCAATGAACAAGAAGCTCCGATTCGCAAGCTCATCTACGAGCTATTTCTTGAACATAAGAGAAAAAAGACCGTAGCCAAGCTCCTCAATCAGAAAGGCTATCGCACCAGAAGGAACTTCCAGTGGACTGATACCTCAGTCGGTCATCTTCTTCGTGATCCCATTGCCAAGGGACTAAGAAGAATGAACTATACCCAGAATCCCCATTCCCCAACTAAGAAAGGAGGCCAGACCTGGGCTTATAAGCCCCAAGAAGAATGGATTTATTCAGAGGTCGAGCCCCTGATCTCCGAACAAGTCTGGGATCAGTGCCAGGCTCTGCTCAACCTCTTTCCCAAGAAAAGAAAAAGAACCGCCAAAAAAGCGGTTCATTTGTTTTCTGGGCTGGTCTATTGCCAATGCGGAATTAAGATGTACGTCCCCTCCAACACTCCCAAATACGTCTGCCAAAAGTGCCGGAACAAAATCCCCATTCCAGACTTGGAAGCCATTTTTCAGGAACAACTCCGAAACTATGTCTTCTCAGATGAGGAAATGGCCAAGCACCTCCAAGACGCTGAATCCGGGCTTCAAGAAAAGCAGGCTCTGCTCTCCTCCCTAATCCAGGAAAAGGACAAGACCAAGGTCCAAATGGACAAGCTCTTGAAGCTCTATTATGCAGATGAGATTCCCAAGCAAGGCTTTGGCCGGGAATACAAACCCTTAGAGCAGCGCTTTGAGCAGGTTCAGAGCCAAATCCCGGAACTTCAGGGAGAGCTAGACT
>CAYHMQ010000012.1:0-3039 GCA_964357905.1 uncultured Candidatus Saccharibacteria bacterium | reverse complement strand
ATACCTGGTATCCATTACCAGATATCAAAGTTGGTGAGGGTTGCGAAGTCGTTATCAAAAGTAAAACAACAAATACAGGTGCTCTCAGGGTTGCACACGATGACACGGCAAGTAAAAACGCGCCGTTTGTTTTGGATAACCCTGGTGACAGTGTTTCTCTGAGGATTAAAGGCACTGTTCAAGTCGTTGTTAGTTCTGGAGTTTCTGGGCAAATTGCAGAGGTTATTAGCGAATTGTAAATATATGGCTAAATTTAAAGCATCACAAGCGAATATCAAAAGAATGTTCTCGAAGCTAAGGATCATCGTCAACACTGATGATGGTGAGGAAGATTACGATACAACTTGGTATCCCAATGGATTTGCCAGTAACCAAATATCAATAGGTCATGACGGTACGGGAAGTAATGATGCCGGATTAAGATTTTTACGACCGCTTCTCCCAAACAACGTCAAGATAACGAAGGCTGTCCTACGAGTAAAGTCTGCCGTCAACTCCACCAAACGTCCAGCCTGGGTAATTAAAGGCATTAAGCAATCTAGCACTTTAAGCTTTGACTCAACCCATAGACCATCTCAACAGCCAAAGACTACAGCTACAGTTGCCTGGGTGCCGGGAGCTGATTGGGTGCTTAACACTTGGTATGAAAGTCCGGACATTAAATCAATCATTCAGGAAATTATCGACCAAACTGAATTTACCAATAAAGCGATTGGCATAGCGATTGAAGACAACTCCAGCCCATCCAACAACTATGAAAACGTCTGGGACTTTAACAGTGGCGCTGTAAATGCACCACAACTCATATTAACGATAGAACCAGATTTGTAAGGAGGTGAAAATTATGCAAGAAAGCGACGTCGCACTACTAGAACAAATTATTAAAGCCATAGTCGAAAAGCCAGAAAGCGTTGCAATCAGTCGCAAGGTTGACGAAATGGGAGTTTTGTTAACAGTTCGATTGGATGACAAAGATGCCGGTGCCCTAATCGGGAGAGGTGGCGAAACGATAGCTGCAATCCGAAGAATTATGAAACTCGTTGGAATCAAAGCAAACGCCAGGATCAACATCAAATTAGATGTTCCACCCAGGAGCAAAAACGCCTATGACAAACCAAGTATTGAAGATCAAAGCAACAATCCAAGAGAACTCTGATGACGGCAAAGAAGCTGGATCTGCTACTTGGAATAAAGATGGGAATGGATCGAACGTCATAACTTTTGGTAATTTCAGCGGTGCACAAACCGGTGCATTTCGCTTTCGTGGCGTAGATATTCCTAAATTCTCCAAAGTTTTTCTCGCCCGTCTTCGTTTGAGACCCTCATTTACAGATGATGCCGACTTCACCACAAACCTTAAGGTTAAGGGAATTAAGGAACCAGACCCAGCACCTTTTAAAGCCGATGGATCAAATCGACCCTCTACAAGGAATAAAACAACTAACGCGGTTGATTGGGACATTATCAAAAAATGGGAAGTCCACGAGTGGGTTCAAACTCCAAATTTGAATCTAATCGTGGAAGAGCTCGTTGCCCAAGCTGACTGGAAGCCTGGAAACGCAATGGCTTTTATTATCACTGACGATGGCAGTCCCACAGATAACTCCAAGACTTGTTACGACAGCAGTAAGGGTCAAGGTTACGAAGCAGAGCTGGAAATTTATTATCTTCCTCAAGGTTTACACGAACAAATAACCATAGGGTTAATTCAAGGAAGTGACCGTGATGGTGAAGAAGATTACGACACAACTTGGTATCCAAATGGATTCCAAAATAACATTACAACTTTTGGTGATGATGGCAGTAACGATCCAGATGAATCGGCAAATGATTTAGGACTTATCTTCAGTCCAATCAACATTCCACCAGGTGCAGAGATTATCTCGGCCAAAATACTTGTCACCTCTCCTCAACAAAACAATGGCATGCCCAACCTCTGGATTAAAGGTATTGCAGAAGACGATGCTACCGTTTTTGCTTCTAACGGCTCAAATAGGCCATCACTGAGAAATAAAACTAACTCTAAGGTTCAATGGAACTTGGGTCATGCCGAAGCAGGTGTACTGATCGGCGATCATTGGAGTGCAGAAAGCGTCTATGAAAGCCCTGAGATAAAAGAAATTATTCAGGAAATTGTAGACAGACCAGGTTTCGTCTCAAGTAAGCTGGGTCTGGTCATTGAAAACTATGAATCAGGTCATGGAAGTGTAAAAAAAGTTTGGGACTATAACCAAGACACTGGTAAATATGCTCCCCGGCTAGTTATCGCCTGGACTCGAGAACGCAGAGTAACTGCCCGAGACAAAGATATCGAAGTGTACAACAAGGCGAACTACCCCGAATTTATCATTGTCCATCATTCCGCCACCCCTCGAGATAATACCCGCTTTGAAACGATTAAGAAGGCTCACATAGGCTTTGGTTGGGATGATATCGGGTATCACAAGTGGATTGCAGGAGAGCTTGACGGTGATGGGGTTTTGATCTTAGGGCGGCCGGATAACGTAATTGGGGCTCATGCCGACAGCAACAAGATGAATTACCGATCACTAGGAGTGGTGCTATGTGGCAACTTCCACAACTCTGAAACACCAACCTCTGCACAACTTGCAACATTGCAAAAAGTTCTCGACGACTTGCGTATGGAACGAAGTATTCCGAAGGAACGAGTTCTGGGACATGGAGAAGTTCCTGAGTCGGCGACAGACTGTCCGGGCAATGCGCTTTTACCTTACGTTCAACGGTACAGGAGGACTGGAAAACTCGAATAACTATGCAATTACAAGAATTTAGACAAGACTTAAACGCTAGGATGACAGCCTCCAAAGTGAGTGGCTTTTGGAAGGATGCCGATAAAGATCGCTGGATTAACAAAGCGATTGTGCGGGCTTGCAATTACGCTCGATGGAAGTTCCTGAGTAAACATGCAAGTCAGCTAACTGAACTAAATCCAGATGGTTCAGGAAAGGAATCCTATTTCCTCCCTTTTGATTTCAAGCCTGGTGGAATGGTCTTTCTTTCTGTAGATGGTGAGGAGTA
>CAYHMQ010000011.1:0-3889 GCA_964357905.1 uncultured Candidatus Saccharibacteria bacterium | reverse complement strand
ACCATTGCCATAGACGATACCGTTACTGGTGAAGGTAGTAGCACCAGTGCCGCCGCTCTGGACGGTGAGAGCCGACCCCAAAGTCAAAGCACCAGCAATGGTGGTATCGCCGTTATTGGCAACCACAAACCTATCGCCACCTGATCCTTGTAGTTGTATAAGGTTACCGCCACCGGTGTTGTTGATGAAAATCGACGAACCGGCACCGTTGTCAACCTGTACAGCACTAGGCTGCAAGATCACACCGGCACCACTACCCGAAACGCAAGTTACCCCAGTAGTACAGATAGTCTGAGTCGCTCCGCCGCCAGCCGGGAATAAGAAGTTGCGCCCGCCATCAGTGAAGACAATGCTATCGTTACCGGCTGAGACGTTGAGATTATTGCCAGCACCAGAATGCTGAAGTGTATTGCTAGTAACGGAGCCAGCTGTCAAAGACCCGGTGACTGTCAGTGAACCTCCGGCCAACAGAGATGTACCAGATTGACTCAAGATAGAATCGCCAAGTGTCGAACTGCCAGTGAAGAACGCGAGCCGCCCAACAGTCCCACTGCCAACAATTGAATTGCTGGTTAAGGTGTAGTTACCATTGCCATCTTGAGAAATAACTACATTCGGATTAGTCGAAATCAAGCTGTTGAGGCCTACACTGGACAATTGCAGTTGACCGTTGGTGACCTGCAAGCCACCACCCACGCCGATAACACCACCAGCTCCGCCCAGAGAAGTAACATGTTGCGGAATAGTCGTGGGAGCAAGACTGACAAACTGGCTACCATTGTAATAGTACGGCGCATTGGTAGCTTTGTCGTAGTAGATCTGGCCAGAAGTGGGACTAACCGGTGCACTACTCGGCGATAGAACCAAGGTATTACTAACCTTCAGCTGGCCATTAACCGCCAAGTGACCAGCTTCACCAATCTGTAATCGTTCACTGCCTTTAACTCCCTGTAATGGCAAGGAAGTTACCGCATAGTTATTAATCCTCTCTGTACCCGAACTTTTGGCCTTCTTAGCATTAGCCGAATTGGAAAGCATCATGGCGCCGATGATCATCAGGCCAATGATCAGGACACTGATGCCAGTTATCAGGAAAGCCAGTTTATTAAACTTAAAAACAGATGCTTTAGCAGGCACTTTCTTCGGTAGAGTTGAGCCGGCAACAGTCGGCTCAGACTCTAGCTCAGAAGCACTCTTTGCTCCATCAAAGCTCTCGTCTAAGCTGTTATCCGCCTGTTCCATCTGTTTTTTGGTTTCTTTTTTTTGCACCTACGGCGCCTTGTTCGTAGGTTAATTATATCTCCCCCGTTACTAAGGTGCAAGCAAAATGAACACTTTTTTTGTACATTTTTTACATCTCTCTACCCCTGTTAGGTAAAAATTTCCCAGATATGCACCCCTGTAAAATCTGTGCATAACTTTGCACGCAACTATATACTAGCTTGCAAAAAAGCTGAAAAATACCACACTAACGTCCAAAGTTTCGGCATTTTTGACTCTTAGCGCAGCAGGAAGAAGATTGTAGCCGCTACCACTACACCGGTAAGAACTGCCATAGCCAGCACTGAACTCAGCGTCCGAAAGATGGCGTACTTGGCCAAGGGGTTGCGTCCAACAGATATGATACTGCCATATATTGCCGCATAGATCAGCGTTACTAACGTAGCCAGTCCGACAAGCGCTACCAGAAGCGCCACCACAACTCTTACGGTAGAAATGGTGCGGCCAGTCAAAGCCTTGGCTATCTTTTGTAAGCTGTTCAGCATTGCCTCGCTGGACGATATGTTGCCCGTCCCTACAGCGATGGTTAAGCGGATATAGCCGATTGCGACTTTAGTTTTTTTACCATCCTTATTGGCGATCTCTTGAGTCGTGGCACCATCCGATTTGCCAGTGAAGGACGTTTGAGCCAGGCCGATAACGTGAGCGCCTGGCAAGGCCTTCATACCGACCCCAGTAAACGGCGAGACAGCGACCTGGTCTCCGACATTAATGTTGCCGTTAAGCGTGCTGACCAAGGTGGTGACAATACCGCTAGTTGCAACCTGAATCGTGTCGGCCGTGGCATCAACAGCCAGGAGAGAATCGTTACTAGCAACGGCTACGCCCAGCAAGCGCGAACCATCCTTGGTGCTAGCGGCCTGAACGTAGTCTGTTTTCTTGGGGTCAAGACCAACTATGCTGCCATTGACAATGCTTTTGCTCGAGTGGTAGGAATGCGAGATATTGGCTAATGAGGCGCCAGCTGTGGATGCACCTGCGGTAGACAAACCTAGCACCGTCAAAACCGTGATAATACTTAGCAGCAATAGTCTCAGGTGGCGCAGTCTACGCATGTTGATTATGATTATACCAATCATCGTCTCTGTAAACCATCCTATCTAGCCTTTGTGCTCATATCCAAGCCGCAAACCAAAAATTCTCGCCTTAGCAAGTCCTAGCCAAATTATCTACTCAAACTGATCATACTCGTGACCGCAAATACATATAACAGATATAAATGGCAATGATAATTGTAGAATTAACATCGAATATAATTGCAACAACGAACACAAAGTGTCATTAATAAGTCAAAATTTCACCCATCAAAAAATTACTATTATCGACCAACTGAATGTGTTGTTTATTATGGAGGATTGTATTATAATATATCTAATTAAAGTAACTAGTAACTAAGGGAGTTTTTTCGGTGTCCAGACCTGGAGTGATTGAAGTTGCTAAGTTTGCTATTCTTACCAGGCAAATACCAGATATATATCTGTCATCATTTGTCGATCTAGATATTGACGAACTTAGTGCCAGAGCTGGCGTATCCATTGCCGGCGTTGGGTTTGATATCGACCTAACAGTTGTTGATCACTTTGATGAGTTCATGCCTCAAAAGCACTTGGAGAAATTTGCTGAGCTCGGTCAGAGGGATGACATAGAAGGTTTCGCAGGCATAACTAATACTGGTGATGACCGTGAACGTCTGGAGAGAGCTCAAGGTTTTATCCAGCATATAGGCGAAGCAACTGGCAAACCCACCATATTGGTGGCGTCTTCGGACGTGGGTGGCCGCAAACCACGTGAGGCTATTTTTCACGAAGCACCGAGGCGGTTGAATCTACTGTCTAGACAGATGGCCATGGTTGGCGATCAAGGCGCTAAGGACACCCTCGGTGCTAGGAATAGTGGTTACGGGGCTACTGCTCAAGTGGCACCATATGGCACTCACCCTGGCGATTGGCGCACCCATTATTTCCAACGACCTATGGAGGCTGCAGTCAGGCTAATAATGCCCCGCGGGATCTTCCGAGTGACTGATTTTGGCAAGGGTAATCCGAGATTAGCCGAACCAGTCGACGGCCGGCTTAACGATATTGAGTCGATCGGAGCAACTGGCTCAGCTGACGGTTGAGTTTTATCTGTTTTTTAGGTAGAATACATCGGTACTTGATGGGGTCTACCAGAGTGCGGGCGCATAGCTCAGTTGGCTAGAGCACCTGCTTTGCAAGCAGGGGGTCCGGGGTTCGAGTCCCCGTCGCTCCACCAGTTTTATGAACACAATTACAGATCAGACAACCATTAAAGAGCTCCAGGAATACTGTCGGACAGAGTTTGTGAAAAGAGGCTTTTCCGGACAGTCACTCGAGAGAGAGTTCCTCGGTTTGGTCGAAGAGATAGGTGAACTCGCCGAAGTAGTTAAGAATCTGAGCAAGCAAAATCGTAAGAAAGGGAAGAAGTACGATTTAAAAGGTGAGCTTGCGGACGTACTTTTATATCTAGTAACGATAGCTAACACTCATGATATTTCGCTTGCTGACGCGGTCGAGAAAAAAGAACGCATAAACCGCAAGCGCAAATGGCTTTAAACCATAAGCAATATCGTTGCGAAAAACATAACATT
>CAYHMQ010000010.1:0-5638 GCA_964357905.1 uncultured Candidatus Saccharibacteria bacterium | reverse complement strand
CTTTTGATTTCAAGCCTGGTGGAATGGTCTTTCTTTCTGTAGATGGTGAGGAGTATCACAAAGCTATGGAAAACCAGTACCTGAGCCGAAAGTCTGACAACAAAATTGCTCCTACCTTTCACCCTTCCCTGGATATTGTCCATCCCTCTGCTCACACCGACTGGCGATGGCAAAAAATGTATGCCGTTATCGGCGATCAATATTTTATAGATCCCGTTGCCGAAATTGCCGGCAAGATTATCGATCTCTTTTATAAACGTCGCCCTGTTCGGCTAGTTGAGGAAACGGATGAACCAATCACTCCGGAAGAAATGGACGAGCCAATTCTCAAGCTGGCTTTAGCCACATCTCTGGCAAAAGAACCGGGCAGGAAGAATGAAGCAGAAAAGGAAGTCATCGAAGCACACTCCTTATTACAACAAACCAAAGACCGCGAGGATGAAGAACCATCGAGTGTCTTCGTAGGCCAAGCAAAAAGTACCAGATGGGGTTAAAACTATGAACGCATACAGAATACAAGGTTACAGAGGAGGAATAGCAGATGATCCTTACCAAGGTGTAAGGGAGGCTTTTCGTTTCGGCTATGGCTTAAACATTCGAGGCGAAGAAAACACACTGAAATGCAATCAACGTTTAAAAGAGGATCTGGGTAGCGACACTGTCATAACCGATCTTATTCTTTTTTATATTCCAGCTTCAAACGGAAACCTATATGGTTTTGGTGACACAGGAAATGTCTACCGAAAACAAGGTGGAGCTGCCGCTTGGGAATTAGTTTATACCGATACAAATGGAAAAATAATCGGTGCGGCCGAATACACGAATAATGATGGTAGCGATAACTACGTTCCCTATCTGTATTGGGCGACTGAAACCAATGTCAGCAGAATAAAACTGTCCGGCACTTGGGCACCGGATGTCGAACACAATTGGCAAACTCTCGATGGTGATCCATCCTGGCACACTATGTCTGAGGCACTTGGAGTTCTCCTTATTTGTGACAGCAAAGATTTGGCAATGGTTGATTATGAGGGCGGGTTTAATCTTGATGCTATTGATTTGCCAAGAAGCCATCGAAATAAATGCTTGCTAGGTTTAGATCAACTCGTTGTCTTCGGATCGACTAAGGGCGACAAGGTCGAAGAAGGTTGGCTTTGGACTTGGGACAAGATCCAGCCCTCTTGGATCCAAAGGCGAATGGTCGCAGAGCGCGGGATCAATGCAATGTTACAAGGTGAATTTCTCATGATTCAGGCTGGAATACGAGGAGGCTTGTACTTTTGGGACACTTCCAGCCTCTTGCGAATAAAAAAACTCCCCGGTGAATTTGCCTGGGTCAATCCAGGAGGGGTAACACTCATGGGTGGCCTTCCACTATTAGGTGTTAATGGCAGTAACAAATGTGGAATTTACTCCTACGGCCGGCTAAATAAAAACGATCCCTATGCTCTTAATCTCGAATACATCCCTTCCCACGGTAAGTTCGAAAATGTTTTGATCGGAGCTCTCACGATGTATGAGGACAAAGTTTATTGTTCTTGGAAAGACGGAACTATCTTCGGAACGGACGTAATTGACCCTGATAACAAAGCAGAGGCGCGTTTTGAGGGATTGGTATTTGACGGGGGTGAGTCGTTCACTCAAAAAGGCTTCCGTCAAATCAAGGTAGTCACCAAACCTCTCCCCAAAGATTGCAGTATCGAAATTTTCTTCAAGGTTAACCAACAAACTGATTGGCAGAAAGCAACCATGCAAGATGGTTCTGAATTATTTGACCACGAAGGCAGATCAAAAGCGATTTTTTCAATCGAGACTGGTGGTAACGATGACGATCCAGGTTCCGGAGAGGAATACGAATTAGCCATGAACTTACATCCGAGCGGCAACGACACGCCAGAAGTTATCTCGGCAACAACCTATTTCGACCCACTAGGAGTTTTATAAATCTATGTTAACTAAACAAGTCAAAAAAATACTACAAAACAAGGAAATAGAAGATCAACCTTTTCCTGAAGTTGTGCCACATACGCACAATGGTATCGATTCATCAATGCTTGGTGCCAACACTGTCGATAGCGTCAATATTAAACCAGGTGCAGTCGGAGATGCCGAGTTGGACGATTTCTCGGTTACCGAACAAAAGCTTGCTGATGCTGCAGTGGCCACTCAAAAGATTAAAGATGATGCCATAACGGCAGCCAAGGTTTATAAAGCAGGATCCGTTATTACTGTCTCAGCTCAGATTGCAGAAGCGATCATTCTCACGGCCCATATAGGAACCGCTCAAATTACAAACGCTAAAATTGCCAATGCTTCAATTTCCACAGCGAAAATTCAAACCGCTGCCATAACAAACGCTGAGATAGCAGATGCAGCCATCACGAATGCCAAGATCGGCTCCCTAGAGGTTGGTAATTCCAAAATCGCTAATGCTGCTATTAGCACCGCGAAAATTCAGGATTTGGCCGTAACAAATGCTGAAATTGCCGATGCCACAATCTCCAACGCTAAGATAGGTGCACTAGAGGTCGGAAACTCTCGCATTGCGAACGCAGCTATCAGCACAGCCAAAATTCAAGACTTGGCAGTCACCGATGCTGAGGTAAATGATCTAAATGCTGGAAAAGTCTCTGCAGGTCAGATGAGTGCCGAGCGAATCTATGGAGGGACAGGATACTTCACCAAAATTAATATTTTAATGTCAGGGTTAGAAGCACTTAATGTAGCTGGCAATATTAACAAAAGTGGTACATCAAACTTCTCCATTCCCCATCCATTGAAAAAGGGCCATAGATTGGTTTATACTGGTATTGAGGCAGCAGAAGTTCTCCTCATTTACAGAGGCACAGCCAACTTAAGTAACGGACAGACACGAATTGACTTCCCAGACCACTTCATAGCGGTCAGCGATCCCCGAAACATCACAGCATATCTGACTCCCAAGCAAAACTGCAACGGACTTTTCATTGTCGAAGTAACAAACGGCCATCTTATCGTGCAAGAACTGCAAGGCGGTACATCCTCCGCTCAGTTTGACTTCATGGTAATGACGATCCGTGACAAATACTTTGACTTTGATTTCGAACCTGAAGGTGACATCGCCATCAAACGCGATGATGAAGATGAGGAAACTTTCAAGCAACGCTATCTGGAACATCGAATAAACGAGATCACCAAAAAAGGTGGTCCCAAAGTCCAGGAGAAAGTCGATCAACTGCAGCGTGAATTTATCACCACAGTTGGAAGAAAGGAGGTCACAGGTCATGTCGAAAAAACAAATTAAATTAGATAAGTCAGATTTAAAAGAACTGCAATTAAGAAAGCAGATGATTAAGCAGCATCAGCTGACAATCCAAGCACTTGATTCTCAATTGGTTGTGTGGCTTTTAGGTAAGTTTTTCAAGTACGGACTTGATAGCCAAAAAGAATATAACTTTGATGTTCTCACTGGAGAAATAACTGAAGTTAGACAACTAAAGAAAGGAGGTGGCTCCTAATGACAGATAAACAATACGGTGGATGGTATTGGCAACCTAATCAGAGCAAAGCCCTGCGTTGGTGGGGCACCGATTCTGGTGGTAAGGATGTCTGGACTGAGGGTGATGAACCAGGGAAACAGCAGTCTGTTGCCAACTTGAGTGCAGGTCTATCTCAAATAAGTGGCTCTGACAGCATTCTTGGTTTTGATGCAGGGACACTCAATACTAAATTTCAGGACACCTACAAACAAACTCAAGATTTATCTTCAGACCTTGAAGGCTACCAGACTCGACGATATGACGAAGAATATGGCAAAGCGGAACTTGGCAAGCTTAAAGATACTATTAGCTCGCTAGATACAAGCATCTCTCAAGAAAAAAATGTCAGAGATGAATCGGTTAGTAAGATTCGCAAGAACCCAGGATATTCAGCGGCCACTATAACCGGAGAATCTGGAGAAGTTCAAAGGCTTGCTGGCGCTAAAATCGGTAATCTGATTGAAGAACGAAACGCAAAAGCTGAGGACTATAACGCTCGTCTTGGTGAAATTACTCGAAAAGTCACATCTGAAACGCAAGGTAAAGAAGCCAAGCTCAATAACCTTCGATACGATCTGCAATTTTTAGGAGGACTGCTTAATACCTACAATCAAATTCGATCTTCAGAATTATCGTCCGCCAAAGATGACAAACGCTGGGAAAAAGAGTTTGAGTTAAAACTCTATGATTCCCAGACTAGCAGAATGAAAACTGGTGATGGCGGTGGAACATATGCCAAACAACAAGTTAAAGATGCATTCGGTAATGTAGTTGGATATTTCGATGCCACCTCAGGTAAAACCACCCTTTATGAGGAACCTTCAAGTAAGTCACAAACAACCCCCGTAAACGAAGGCGATCTGCGAAATGAAATCAGATCTGCGTGGAAGCAGGGATTTACGGCCGATCAGCTCAAAACAAACCTATCAGAAGTCTCAACAGATAAAGGTAAAAATGCCACACAAATTATTGATGAGGAGTGGCAGTTAAAAAACCAGCCAGGAGTAATGGGATTCTTAAGACGCTTATTTACACCCGGGGTTTAAAACATATGGATAACTTTTTTAATCAAATCAAGAAAAACATAACCTCGTCAATTCAGAATACGAGTCAAACACTCGGTGGCATTTTTGGGAAAGCTCAACAAAAATTCGGCGACTTGATTAAGCCATTGGTTCCTGAGCAATCGGAATTTGCAATTCCAGGTCCAACCAGTGGCTCGTACAAACCCTTTAAAAGTATATATGTTGAGGCAGCAGCACAGACTTTGGGTTTAGGCGACCGAGATACAGATGTTTTAGAGCGACTCCCTAGCGCAACTGTTGGAGCATTAAAGGGCGCCGGTGATGGTCTGGCTCAAGCACTTACGTTTGGCTGGTGGAATCCCGAAATCAAATATGCAAACGACATTGAGAAAATGGCTGGAGATATGACCGAGGTAGAATTTAATGTCATAGGCACTATTGGAACCTTTGTCGTTGGTGGTGGGCTGGTTCAAGGAGCTCTGAAAGGTGTTCCTCTACTTGCGAGAGTTGCTACAGTAGCCCCAAAGACATTTAGCCTGTTATCAAATGGGCTTACTTTTGCAGGACTGACACAACTTCAAAAAGAGGAATCATATAAAAACGCACAGCAAAGAACGAAAGACTTTGTTAGTGACTTTGCCTTGGGTGGAGCTTTCTCTATTGCCGGAATGAAACCATCTTTTCTCAAATCCTCCGCGATCATTGGACCGGCCACATATGTAACATCCCTGATTAAAGGTGAATCAACCGAAGATGCTCTTAAAAACACGGCGGCCATGATGGGATTACACTCTCTCAATTTTGCAGTAGCAAAGTATCTTCCCAACAAACCAGCCATAGAGAAACAAATCGAAAAAGTGGCTAGTGAGCAGTTGAAGATTACCAAAAACCAAGCCCTGGAATATTTAGGAGTGAATGAAAAAGCAACCGCAGACCAGGTTAAGCAAGCCTGGAAGAATAAAGTAGTCGGCATAACTAAGCAATTCCCAGCTCAAGCTAATCAAACGCCGCAGGAAATGACACAGTTCTTCCAGTCTTGGAACACCGCCAACAGTGCTTATTAATTCTTGGCAAAAGTGAGTAATCCTACTGGTT
>CAYHMQ010000008.1:0-9640 GCA_964357905.1 uncultured Candidatus Saccharibacteria bacterium | reverse complement strand
GCGGGCGTGTTCCTGATGGAGTTCTGTGGTGCGTTCGGTGACTTGATGTTCTATTATGGCCTGGGTCTGAGCTAAAGCTGTAATATCAGTCAACACGACCAGATAGCCGTAGGGTTGATCGTCGTCCTGCACCCTTGTTATGGACAACTTGGTGGTAATCTTTGCTCCTTCACCGGTTCTAAAGTCTACCGAATCAAAGGTGTATGAATCGCGATCAGCAAGCGGGTCAAGTAGCGTGTGTACGACTTGATCGGGAGCCGAAGTAGTCACCATTAATTCGTTAAGGCGTTTATTCATGAAGTCCCTGGAGGACAGGCCGAACATGTGCTCTGCTCCCGCATTGACGTAATTAAGGCAAAGATCGGGCTTGATACCAATAACGGCCTCATTCATGGTATCTAGGATTTGCCCAGCGATAAGAGCCGGGGTAAAGCTAAAGAAGCGATGCTTGAGAATGCCGTAGCTGATTATTATCCCTGTTAGAGTCAAAGACATAACCGCCATCGGCGGCATGGCAATAATATGCAGCATGGGCAGCAGGCCATCAGTGATAGACCCGACAACAAGCGGGATTAGAACAGCAATTATAAATAGCTTGGCCTGCTGCCTGATTCTGGGCTCAATGCTGCGCCGCCGAAACCTGAACAGAAGTAATATTGATGCCGCGTAAAGCAGTATTATCCACGATGCCAGCAGGAAGAAAGCCGATCCCGGTGGACTTACGTAGCCCCAGGGCGTCATCTTCATTAGATCTTGGCTGTAGTCTGTCAGCAGGTACGTTCTACTGTCAGCATAGGCCAGAGCCGCGGATACGGAAGCGATGACAGGAAAAACAAGCGGGCTTAAGGCCTTCTTCGAGTCGGTATAGGCTAGTGTAAACATGTATAGTCCCACAGGCATGACCACCGACACGAGAGTATTAACAGGTCCCCAAAAGGCTGTCGCCTCCCGACTCAGACCCAGTCTTATCATTGTCTCAGTGAAAGCCCAGGTGGCAAGACCCAGTAGAAATATCGAAAACCATAGCAGGGCGTCAGTTCGGCGCTTGATGCGCATTATCAGTACGTAGGCAATCATACTACTAACATATGACGCTATGGACAGGAGTGCATAGGGGTTAAACTTAAGCTGGCCGGACGCTGGCATTCCGTCGACAACGATCCAGGCCGCCATCGCTGTCAGAAACACAAAGCCAAAAATAATAACTAGCGCCTGCACGAAGCTAGAAACACCGTCGCCAGTAGCGCCTACCTCGGCAGGCCGCTTAGTCATACCGCCACCCTTCATACATTAATAATACTCCACTGGTGGTAAATGCTAAACTTAACGGCTAAAAACCGTACCTTGATGTGTTGAGCCAGCACAGCAATTTGACTTCAGCGCCTAATTCGTGAATAATTACTACCCATATAACTAAGCATTTGTACCGAGAACCGTGTCTTCATTCAAAGAACTACGCAACGACGCATCACCAAACCAGTACAAACACAACATTGTTGAGCCTCTCTTCGAAGGCGCGATTGATTTTGATACTCAAGGCGGCCTAGTTGTATTAGATTCCGGACAAATTGCCGAGGTTGGCTCGCCACAATTCGTACCTGAAGGAGCCGACACTGGGCTCCAAAACGGACGAATCAGGCCACAGCCCTTCTGGAAGACTGATTCTGGTATTGAGTGGCGAGGCCCCGATTATGACCCCAAACACTCAACTATCGGTTTAGAGCTAGAAATGCTCACAATGACTGATGCAGGACAATGGCATCGTTTATCGCCCGACGGCAAAACTCTAATCTATCCAGATGGGAGCACTGAACCAGCTGAAGCTCAAGGGCATGCCTGCGAAAGCCTCAAGACTATGCACGAATGTGGCTCTGAGAAACCCTATCCTCGTGGTTACGGTCAGTTTAGCGAGCATTCAAGTAGGCTTAAGTTGATGAAGCATGGCTGGCTGGAAAGCCGGGGTCTGGTGTCACCTCCCGTAAGTATTTATCCTGAGCTTGTATATCCAGATGATATGACGGATCATCCCTATATCAATATGCTTATGAGGCCAGATGTTTTACCTAGATTTCAAGAGTATGGCTCTGTCTCATCGGAACAAATAAACATTCAGTTCAGGAGTATTGAGTCCGCACTATTTGCAATCAACACCTACCAGCTGCTTCAACCGGTGCTCAATCTCGTAACAGCCGCCTCGGCCATACGTGATGGTTCGTTCGACACTACGCTACGTCGGCATTACGAGAACAACCCTGGTTTTGAGGCTGCGCAGACAGCCGATTCGTATCAAGCCTTGGAGACCCGCGTAAGACAAGAGACACCACACCGCATGGACGCCTTTACTGGCGAAGAACAGGACTTTTACGATCAGGTGCCTTACGATTGGCGACCAATTGCCAGAGCTAACGGCTCAAGAAGCGGCGGTGTTATTTCTACTAGCACGCCTGTCAGTCTAGCAGGTTTCCTTCGCGAAGGTGACAGGCAGTTGCGCTCCGGTGAAACCTTTACAATTGCCCGCACGCTAGGTTGGCACACTGATCGTCTGAGACCTGACAAAGGCGTGATAGAAATCTGCAATATTAGCCATGCCGGTCAACACCCCGACAAGATAGCCGCTGTCGAAGAAACAGTCATCAAGGTTATCATTGCACTGCAGGAGTACTACGAGAATCCGCATACCTATAAGGAAGCCTGGGCAGGCATTGTGCCGCCACCTGACAGCCTAAATCAGCCTGCCTCTAGGCAGGCACAGATTGATGCTGCACATATAGACAATATAGTCGCGGCCTACTATGGCAAGGGACGAATGGCTTATGACACGCTTGGAGAAGAACGAGCCTTCCAGGAGATATACGATGTCTTCTTCGATTTTGCCAATTGCTACTCCCCCGAGCAAATTGCAGACGAATCTCGAGTAGAAATTCGCGCGACACTGCAACGGCCACCCATAACCGAACTATTTTTTGACGCCAGCTCTGTTCTTGAGTATTTCTACTCCAAGGGTAGTAATATGACGGCGGTCGAGGCTCTGAGGGTCGCTAATCAGGTTGAGCCAGGCTACGACGTCAACGACTTATTACTACTCATGCATGGCTGCGCGGAAGCTGCGCTGCAACGAAGTCTTGAGGCAGATGAGCGGTCGGATGATATGGCTCTAGAGCAGACTGCATAGAAGAATACATTCATCTTGGCTGAACACTGTGGTCTTGATCAAGGTTTTTTAGTCAATTTTTTTAGATCTAGCTTCAAATCGGCATCTTTTGCGTGCAATGCAGCTGCCTTTATCCATTTGTTATATATGTCCAGACGCACTGAACTTGAATTAAGATACCTAGGTAAGTATTCAAGCTTATAAAGCATTCCGGCAACGAACAGGACTAAACCAAAAAATAAAGCAACGCAAGATAATTTGATAAATAGATCCGTTTTAAATTGATCTTCCCTTAAAGAGTAGAGGGCAACGAGGGCTGGAACACTTACGGCAACTAGTAATTTTGCGAGATCCAATACTTTATCAACTAAGCTGTCAATCAAACTTAATGCGTGTTGTTGCTCTTCTCGGGCAGCGTTTAGTACCGGAAGTGCTTCATCAACAATTTCTCTGCCAATCTTTGCTCTTGCAGAAGTTACGTCAAAAAGTCTATTCAGTTCTTCTAGCCCGCTCTTTATCTCATCCGACACAGCGGTCTCCTTTGGTGATCATCTTGGCTGAGTCTCCTGAACGAAGCTCGAACCTTGTTCGAGCAAGATAATTGATCCCGCCCTGCGGCTCCGTCCGCCGCATGAGCGGCGGCCCAAACCAAAACATTTTTCTGCTTATTTTTCTGAATTTCGGCGGGTGGTTTTTTCTTTTTATATGGAATTGGAAAATCTTTTGGTTTGCCTCCCTTGCTAAAGCAAGCGAGGGGAGCCGCCCCACCCCAGCGCGCTTTCGGCGCAGTGAACAGGCATCCAAAAATTCCTTTCCCCAGCCCCCTATCCTTTTTATCCGCCTGCTCAAAGACACGGTGCTGTTCTTGAGAGAAGGCGAGGATTACTCGCTAGTCTTTTCCTTGCTTGCTCTGCTTGGATATTCGTAGATTAGTTTAAGAAGCATCTCCGTGAAACTGATCAACTCTTTTGCCTCTTCTTGAGACATAAGTGTAATCTCGTGATTAGCCTCATTACCTTTTCTTCTAATGCTATCAACCCAATTCTTTGAACCTTTAGGTATATGCCCCTCTTTATCTAGGTAATTGATACACTCTTCAAAGCTAAGTCCTTTCTTGTGTTCTAGGCCAAGAGAGACGGCAATGTGCATTAGAATTTTTCTACAACACATTACTGAAGCCGTGAAGGAGTTACTGCCGTAACTTTGGCGAGCTTCATCATATAGTTTATTGATCTTTTTGTCAGTAATGCCCTCAACATTATGACCGAATAAAGCTCCGGGCGTCTGTCTGCTGTCAGCATCGAAGAAATTCGGTCTGTCACAGTGATGACATATGTATATATTTCGACCCTCTGTACCAGAAAATCCCAAAGCGGGAGTAACATCGTGCCCGCAATAGCCACACACAAAGTTTTTAGCGTGTAAGCCGCCGGAATTATTCCATGCCATTACTTGTTTCTCCAAACATACCTGTAACCCGGTGGAGCTGGTGGCTTTGGAGGCTTAGGTGGTTGAGGAGGTCTCGGAGGTTGCGGTGGACGAGGCGGTCTTGGCGGACTCGGTGGTTTAGGCGGCACTAATGGGCCATTAGGATCTTTGGTTAAACGCCAAGCCATTTTAAACCTCCGGCAATCTTAATAAGTTATTTTGCTCAGTTTCGTCAGGCCGTGTTTGTAAAAAGCGCGTACCACTCCTGCTTTCATTTACAAAACAGTATGCTCGCGGTTGCATCCGCTCCACATATGCTTTGGTATTGCCGTCAACCCAACCGACGACTTTTTCACGGGTACTTATGCCCCCGTTGTCGGTACCATGCTGGACCCAGCGATAGTGCGTTGCGGCTTCATGCGGGTTGTCGTGATTGCCGTTGTCTTTCCTTATACCTGTTATTTCTATTTCTGCCATTTTATTACTCCTTTTAGATTTAGTTGGCATATAACACCTACTCCATTGATGTAACTATAGTGTAGAACAAAAACTAGAACAAAGTCAAGCGTTCTTGACTTAAAGTGCTTGACTTGGTTATAATGGCAGTAATGAAAGAATTACATCCGGTTCAACAAAAACTTCTCGACCTTTTAAGCGGTAATCATGATGATCCCTTAACTATCCGTGAGATGCAGGATGAGCTTGGTGTGTCATCCACCAGTGTTATTGCCCATCATATTGACCAGCTTGAAAAAAAAGGCTATCTAAAGCGTAATCCCTATAATGCAAGAGATTTTCATATCTTAAAAGACGCTCCAGAAAAACAGGTCGCGTTCTTGAACTTGTATGGCCTCGCATTTTGCGGACCGCGAGGGACTATACTGGATGATATTCCACTTGAACGGATTCCGGTTTCAACTCGACTACTTACTTTTCCTTCCTCAGAAGGATTTATGGTAAAGGCAAAGGGTGACTCGATGGTTCCTAAAATTTCAGAGGGCGATTTAGTTATTGCAAAACGAACTGACGACATTGACAGTGGGCGTACTGCTGTTTGTGTGAATAACGGCGAAGCTATAATAAAAAAGGTACAGAAAGAAAATGAGAGAAATATTTTGATTTCACTGAATCCAGCAATTTCTCCATTTCTTGCAGCTGATGATTTTAGAGTTATAGGCGAAGTGAGAGGAGTTATATCAAATAAACTATAACACTTGTGGTTTATATTGATGTATACTATAGTTATCAAATATGAATAGTCTAGACGCACAAACAACGTTACTTGAGGGCAAAGATATTAAGATTGCGCGCAAATATAAGTCTGATGCGGATGTCGTGTTATTCGAGGGTGACCGCTTAGACTTAATGCGAGCCTTACCAGATAAGTCTGTCAAGCTAGTTGTGACTTCACCACCTTATAACATTGGTAAAGAGTACGAGAAGCGAAAAGACTTAAGCCTTTATTTAGATGAGCAGGAAGAGACCATGAAAGAGGCTGTTCGTATCCTTGCGGATGATGGAAGTATCTGTTGGCAAGTCGGTAATCATATCGCAAAAGACGGCGAAGTTTTTCCGCTGGACGCTTTAATCTACACTATTGGTAAAAAGTTGGGGCTAAAGTTACGCAACAGAATTATCTGGCATTTTGGTCATGGTCTGCATTGCACAAAACGATTTTCTGGTCGGCATGAAACTATTGTGTGGTTCACAAAAACCGATGATTATACTTTTAACCTTGATCCAGTTCGTGTCCCGCAAAAGTATCCGGGCAAGAAAAACTTTAAGAAAAACGAAAAATATGGAATGTTATCGGGTAATCCTTTAGGCAAAAACCCTGCTGATGTCTGGGATATTCCAAATGTAAAAAATAATCATCCGGAGAAAACAGAACATCCGTGTCAATTTCCGATTGAACTGATTGAACGCCTTGTTTTATCAATGACAAACCCCGGAGATACTGTACTTGATCCCTATCTTGGTGTTGGAAGCGCAATTTGTGCGGCTGTGATCCATGATCGTAAAGGATACGGCTCGGACATCATGAAAGAGTATTTAGATACAGCCGAAAAACGAATTAAAGCTATTGCAAGCGGTACATTAAAGCGACGCATGATGGGTACGCCTGTCTACCAGCCAACTGACAAAGTAGGTCTTTCGATTATGCCGGATGAATTTGTGCAAGCACGAGCGAGTTTATTTGGGGCCGGGCTTTGAGCCGTTATACTTACGTAATTTAATCTTTGACAAAGCCTCTTTTCTATCGGTCATAAATAGTGCTTGTAGCGTTTCACTTTTAAGCTTTTCTTCTGGAGTCAAGCCAAGACTTACTACAAATACGGGTATATCAATATTACTCTCACCTCTGTTTTCAAAATCAACAAGAAGTTGATCGAAAGAAGATACGCCGGTTGACATTTGTTTTACTAACTCACTGCTAGGCACAATCTCAACCCCACATTCAATGTAGCCGAGCTTATTGAAGATAACCATTTTTGAAAAGATATCGTAACCCATGAAAGCATACTTACCGAACTGGACTTCAAGTCCAACTTTATTCTTTAAGCCGTCCATTTCTCGAAATCTGCCTTTGCCAAATGCGTGACGCGGCTCTATAAATTTTTTCTTTTTCCCGTCTTTTGACTTTTTTGTCCAACCTTTTTGATGGAATACGAGTTTTAGGTAGTTATTCATGTCAACAGGAGAAAATAGTAACTTGCCCTTCTTGGTTTTTTCCTTGCTTTCTTTTGTAAGGCAAAGAGTGGCGTCAAGTGCAGCAATAGTTTCAAGAACTTCTTGAAACTCATTTGGATGATTCTTCTTAAGGAAGTCCTCGCCGCCCTTAAAAGAGTAGGTGTTTACGACTTTCATACTTTATTAAAAAACTCCGCAATGCTTATATTAAGTGCTCTGGCGATTTTCTCAATGTTTTGCAATGTTATATTTTTTTCCGCTCTTTCAATCATGCCAATGTAAGTTCTATGAACATCTGCCTTGCTAGCTAACTCCTCTTGCGATAAGCCTAATCTTAACCGTTCGTTGCGGACTTTTATACCAAACTCAATAAGGACTTCTTTTTTCATAATTGATAACTTTAGTATACCTATTGCTAACTTTAGTGCTACATACTATAGTTAGCATATGAGATGTGATAGGTTACTACAAAAGGCAAACCAAAAGATTTTTCAATTCCATATAAAGAGAAGAAACCACCCGCCGAAATTCAGAAAAATAAGCAGAAAAATGTTTTGGTTTGGGCCGCCGCTCATGCGGCGGACGGAGCCGCAGGGCGGGATCAATTATCTTGCTCGAACAAGGTTCGAGCTTCGTTCAGGAGACTCAGCCAAGAGGAATTTTGAGATTTTTGAGCCAGGATTTTCCAGACGGCATCCCAGAGCCAGCCGGCTTTTTTGTCGGTCAGATGGCGGTTCGGCGTTACTCCGTAACGCACAAAATAGACATTTTGTTTTCCGATTTTTCCGGTGCCACATTCGTGGCACGAAGCAGCCAGTTTTTAACCCCACGTTTTACGGACTAGGAGCATAAACAAATGAAGTATTTCCTCTACGCCAGAAAGTCCAGCGAGGACGAAGAACGCCAAGTCATGAGCATTGAGGCCCAACTTGCGGAGTTGGCCGAGTTTGCAAAGCGAGAAAATATAGAGATTGCTGAGACTTTCACCGAAAGCAAGAGCGCAAAGCAGCCTGGCCGACCTGTATTCAACGCCATGATGGCCAAAGTTCATGATAGCAAGCAACCGGTGGGATTGCTGGCGTGGCACCCCGACAGACTAGCCAGAAACAGCGTTGACGGTGGCCAGATAATCTACAGTATTGATACTCACAAGTTAACTGCTTTACGCTTTCCAACCTTTTGGTTTGAGCCAACTCCGCAAGGTTTGTTTATGCTCCAAGTAGCCTTTGGACAGAGTAAATATTACTCTGACAACTTGAGCGAGAATGTAAAGCGTGGGATTAGGCAAAAACTCAGGCGTGGCGAGTGGCCAGGCAAAGCTCCGTTTGGCTATGTTAATAATCTGAAAACGCACAACATTGAACCCGATCCGGTCAAAACACGGATAGTTAAACGAGTCTTTGCTGAATACGCCGACAATAAACACAGCCTAGAAAGCCTGCGTTTGCGCCTGAGTTTTTGGGGAGCGGTGAGCCAAAGTGGAAAACCACTCAGCAAGTCTATGGTGCAACGGATGTTAACCAATCAAGCCTATCTGGGCGTCATTGTCCGTAATGGTGAGAGTTACGAGGGCGGCTTTCCGCCAATTGTTTCCGGAGCAACTTTTGAGAAGGTCCAAAAGGTCTTGAAAAGCAGGGGCAAGCCGAGGTATCACAAGCAACGTCACAATTTTCCGTTTACCGGACTATTCACCTGCGGCGAGTGTGGTGCGGCGATTACGGTGCAATATGCTCATGGCAATGGCGGAACCTATGTGTATTATCGTTGCACCAAACGGCCTGGCCCCTGTACGCAAAGTTATTTGCGCCAAGACCTTTTGCTGGATCAGTTGAAACAACTGATATCAAAAGTTGCCATTAGCGAAGACTGGCAAACAAGGATGCTGGCGCAAATTGATGTCTGGGGAAAGGAGAACAGCCAGTCATCGCTAACTTTCGCCCAATATCTTGATAAGCAAGTCAAAGAAACCGATGGCAAGCTAGACAGGTTGGTCAACGCCTTTTTAGACAGCACAATTGAAAAGGAAGTCTATCTTGCCAAGAAAGACGAGCTTATCAAGGATAAAATGGATTTACAGCAAAGAAAAACAGCTTTTGGGCAAAAGGGAAACAATTGGATCGAACCATTGAAACAATGGGTATTAGAAGCTCACCACGCTGAAAAACTGGCTGCTTCAAACGATTGTGATGAAATCAAATCGTTTATCGGAAAAATCGGAACGAACCGCCATCTGACCGACAAAAAAGCCGGCTGGCTCTGGGATGCCGTCTGGAAAATCCTGGCTCAAAAATCTCAAAATTCCTCTTGGCTGGGGCGGAGGGATTCGAACCCCCGAATGCCAGTACCAAAAACTGGTGCCTTACCACTTGG
>CAYHMQ010000007.1:0-12895 GCA_964357905.1 uncultured Candidatus Saccharibacteria bacterium | reverse complement strand
CCTACACCAACCTCATCAATGCCGGTGCAGCCTTTACAGTTACTAATGCTGGAGCCATCACAGCTGGCAGTACCTACAACACCAACACCTTCACGGGCTCAGCCCTAACCTTTGGTGCTGCTGGAACAGCCACCATCCAATCAGCAGCCAGCCAAGCGCTTAACCTCGCTGGGCACGCTGCTTCTACTATCTCTACGGACAGTGGCAATTTGACCGTTCAGGGCGGTAGTGGCACAGTCAGTCTGGGTACTAGCACGACTCTTACTGCCAACGGTGCGCTCGGTATAACGGCTGGTGGTGCCATCACGATTACCAGCGGAGGAACTAACACTGCTCTTAATCTCAACACCAACGGCACCGGCGGTATCAACATTGGCACCAACTCAAGCGGTGTGAACACTATAACAATCGGTAATAGCGCGGCTACTGCGCAAAACATCTATATAGGTGCCCTTAATTCAGGCTCAAGCACGATTACGATCGGTTCTAGCTCAAACGGTGGCCCAATCAACATACGCACCAACGGCGTTTCGCAAAGTCTGAGTGGCTCAGCCAATGTGGTAAGTGCCTTGTCTGGTAGCGTATCAACCTTCCAAGTCAATAACACTTCAAGCAATGAAGTATTGTCAGTCGATACGAATAGCAACCAAGTAACCTTGGGCAAAGCTTCCACTCTATCTGGCAAACTGTTATTCAACTCAGCTAGTGGCTCGGGTAGCATAGCGCTATCTCCAGCCAATCCAAGCTCAACGGCCTACACTCTGACTTTGCCAGCCGAGAACGGTACGGTTTGTACTACAGGCTCTGTCTGCAGCGGCTACCAGGCCACTCCAGCCTCTGGCTCCTATCTCCAACAAGTCCCAGCTAGCACAGCTGCTAACACTGTCACTCCAACCGCCGCCAGTGTAGTCGGCCTAACAGTTAATGGCACCAGTGGCACAGCTGCCACAGCTGTCAACATCCTCCAGGGCGGAGCCGCCACCGGACTAGCCATAACCAGCAGCAGTACTGGAGATGGCCAGAGCATAGCTCTAACTAACACAGCCGGTACCCAGACTAATGGTCTAGCCATCACTAGGAACGGAGCCGGCGGAACCACAACCAATCTATTGAACCTAACTAACACAGCCGGTACAGCCACTAACGCCATAAGCCTAAACGGTACCTACACCAACCTCATCAATGCCGGTGCAGCCTTTACAGTTACTAATGCTGGAGCCATTACAGCTGGTAGTACCTACAACACCAACACCTTCACAGGCTCAGCTCTAACCTTTGGTACGGCTAGTGCAGCTACTATCCAGGCAGCAGCTAGCCAAACTTTGAATGTTCAAGCGGGCAGCGGTAATGCAGCCCTGAGTCTTAACAGTAGTGGATCCGGTACGCTAGATATAGGCGTTGGCGGCTCTGGTGCTCTGAACATTGGTACTAGTGGAGCTGCGGCAAGAGCTATAACTGTTGGCACCAGTGCTAACTCAAGCACTTCGCTAACTCTAGAGGCCGGAACTGGCACCACTAGTCTCTTCAACGGCGCCACCGCCCACACAATTCAGCTAGCCACCGGTGCCGCCGTTCAAACTGTAACCATCGGCTCCACCAACTCCACCAGCGCCCTAACTCTACAAGCTGGTACAGGTAACCTCAACATTGGCAATGACACCGTAGCCAAGACAACGACGATTAACATAGGCGCCAACAATACCGGTGCAGACCTGATAGCCCTAGGCTCTAACAACGCCAGCTCTACAATTACTCTAGAAGCCGGTACCACTGCCAATGCCATTCAGATCGGTAATGGCGCCACCGCTCATGGAATACAGATTGGCACCGGTGCGGCTGTACAGACTGTACAGCTCGGTTCGCTCAACACTACCTCTACCACTCTTATCCAGGGCGGTACCGGCGCTGGCGGCATTACCCTGAGTGCTACAGGTAGCGGCAGCACTGGTATCATAGCTAGGAATGTCAATGACTCTACGGCTGCCTTCCAAGTCCAAAGAGCTTCAGGCAATAGCGTACTGACTGTCGACACTTACAACAATCAGGTCTCTGTTGATTATGGTCAACTGAACGTTCTCGGTTTGGATGCCGTGACTGGTTCACAGAGTGGACATCCAGCTATGAGCACTGCTGGCGGCGGTACTCTGGGCGCTGGTACATATTATTACCGGGTCTCTGCCTATAACTCCAACGGGCATGCTCCGGCTATTGATGCTTGGGATTCAAGCGACACAATTGATTTGACGACTGCAGCTAGTGGTCAAAATACCATAACTTGGAATGCTGTCACCGCTGCCAACGGTTACTACATATATCGTTCGAACGACGGCGGTACCACCTATTATCGTAATTCCGTGAGCGGTGGTGGAACAGTTTCAGCAGTTGATAATGGTAGCAACTTCACTTGGTCCGGCACCAACTACAATCAAGACAGACAACAGAATCAAACTAGTGCTGTCTATACATCTCTAGGCGGCGGTGTCTGCTTTGACGGATTGAACTGCGAGATAAACGTAGCCACCGGTGCAGCTGACGGCAATCTTTATCTTAACAATACCACTGCTACGGGCGAGGTATTCGTAGAATCAAATGGCTTCGGATATCTCAATAGCGGTAATGGCTACGCTCAAGAATTCTACATCAGCAGTGATGGCCAAGCACTTTTCCAGAATAGCATCAACTCTACAGCAGCCTTCCAGGTCAAGAATCTAGCCGGCACTACACTGATTGGAGTAGACACCACAACAGCTGCACCAATCATTAACCTCGGCGTAACAGGCGCAACCGCCCTAGCTGGTACACTCAACGTTGGTACTAGCACCGGCGCGGCTCAAATAACAAACATTGGCTCCACCCACGCTAGTTCGACTCTAACCCTAGAAGCCGGTACCGGCGCCTCGTCTCTGCTGATCGGTAATGGTAATACTGCTCACGGCATAAGGATTGGCAACGGTACAGCTGACAACGACATTCTGCTAGGCGGCACCAACGCTGGCTCAACTGTTAACATCGAGGCCGGTACCGCAGCCTCCGCCATCCAAATCGGCAATGGTGCCACTGCTCACGGTATAAGAATAGGTACCGGTGCGGCTGTACAGACCATTGCAATTGGTTCCACCAACTCAACTTCAAGCCTGAGTCTATTAGGCGGTAGTAACGGAATCAGCATTGACACCGGAGCCAGTGGCGGAACCATTGATATTGGTAATAGTGGGAGTAGTCCTCATATAATCAATATAAGTGCATCCAGTAACTCTGGCAACAGTGTTGTTATCGAGGCCGGCACCGGCGCCTCCGCCATCCAAATCGGCAATGGTGCCACCAACCACGGCATCCAAATCGGTACCGGTGCCGCCGTTCAAACTGTAACCATCGGCTCCACCAACTCCACCAGCGCCCTAACTCTACAAGCTGGTACAGGTAACCTCAACATTGGCAATGACACCGTAGCCAAGACAACGACGATTAACATAGGCGCCAACAATACCGGTGCAGACCTGATAGCCCTAGGCTCTAACAACGCCAGCTCTACAATTACTCTAGAAGCCGGTACCACTGCCAATGCCATTCAGATCGGTAATGGCGCCACCGCTCATGGAATACAGATTGGCACCAACGCCACAGGCGATAATGATATCCTAATCGGCGGCACCAATGCTGGCTCCACCTTGACCCTTGAAGCCGGCACTAACGCTTCAGCTATTCTGATCGGTAACGGTGCTACAGCTCACGGTATAAGAATAGGTACCGGCGCGGCCGTACAGACCGTACAGCTCGGTTCGCTCAATACTACCTCTACCACTCTTATCCAGGGCGGTACCGGTGCTGGCGCTATCACCTTGACTGCTACTGGTAGTGGCTCCACCGGCGTACTCGTTAAGAACAGTACCAATTCAACGGCCGCCTTCCAAGTCCAGACCACTGCAAGCTTGGCGGTCTTGGGCGTTGATACAACAACTGGAGGGATCAACAGCTCCAATACAGTTACCGTTAACAGTGGCGTATCTGGCACTTCAGGTCTTAAGTTCACCCAGATAAACTCAACGTCTGTGCAATCTGCTAACTTCTCAGGTATCCTTGGCCTCGACAGTTCGGGTAACATTGGCCTATCAACCGCTTCAGCTGCTCTGACCTCCCCAGCCCTTGGCTACTGGGACGGTCTCAACGACCCAACTGTAACCGGACAGTCCTACCCACAAGCTACCCTGTCTGGTAATGCTGCCTACGATGGCGCTGCTAATGGCGTCCGACTAACATCTGCCACGAACGGTCAGAGCGGTTCGGTTAACTGGGACTTCGCTCAAGTACCGTTTGAGCGTATACAGTATAGATATAAGTCTGGTGGTGGTACTGGAGCTGATGGCACATGGTTCTATAGCTTTGCTGACGCCACTCCAACCACTGAGTATGGTACTGGTCTGACTAAGGGTTATATTATTTACTTCAGCGAATACCATGACTGTATCGGTATAACTTACGGCGGCTACACAGACGGCAACCAGTGTGGTACCGGCGGCGGCGCTAATCCGCTTACCTCGGTATCTAAGGCTAGCATGGATGACAACGCCTTCCACGACATCGATATCTCGATCAACTACAACAAAATCACAGTTCGTTGGGATGGCGCGGTGGTATTGACCTACTCAGACGTTTATACTCGTGACTTTAGCGGTACGGACTTTGGCTTTGGTGCTCGCACTGGCGGCAGTAACAATGCTCACTACATCAAAGGCCTGGTAGTTACCAAGCTCGGTACTAATGTTTCCGAGTACGGCATAGACAATGTTTCAGCGTTATCAGGCAATATGTACTGGGATGGTATTAATAACCGTCTTGGTCTTGGCGTCGTAGCGCCAACCCGCACGCTGGATGTCTCCGGAACATGGGGCGGTAATGTAAGTACTACGGCTACCAGTAACTCTGCGACAACTTCGACAATTTCGACGGGGGCTCAGTCATACTATGTACAGTCAAGTGACACTACTGGTGACTGTAACACCGCTGACAAGATATTTAACATTACTGGCCTCAGCAATACCGAGGGTAGTCAGGCTTACATAGTTAGCAAGGCGACAGACGGCGGTTGTACAAGCAACTCGGTTGATGTCACAGTCCAAATTAACGGTTCTACAATCGGGACTGTTACGGCCGCTAACACCGTCAATGGTACCGTGACCGAAAACTACACCGTAGCCTACATCAACGCCGCTTGGCGCATAGTTGGGCTCAACTCTGGTACCGCCCAAGGCGCCAACGGCTCTGACACAGCTGACTTTGCGGAGTGGATTCCATACGCTGGTAGTGTTGCACCTCAACCCGGCGAAGTCTTGAGCTTGGATTCAGGCGGCAATGCCGTGATTACTTCATCTGTTCCATACGACAGACACTTAGTCGGTGTTGTCTCAAGTAGCCCGTACGATGTGGCTGGTGCTGATGATGGCCACTCAGTGATATTGGCTTTGACAGGCCGTGTGCCAGTAAAGGTTAGTCTCGAGAACGGACCCATTCAAGCTGGTGATTCGCTGACTTCTTCATCTACTCCCGGTGTGGCAATGAAGGCTACCAAGGCAGGTAAGATAATCGGTACTGCTATGAACGGTTATGATGGCACCCAACAAGATGCCTTGGTCATGGTTCAGCTAGGCACAGGCTTCGATGATCCAAATGCTGGCAGTGGTGTTCTGCAGGGCAACCACACGGTCGATGGCGATCTATCAGTCAATGGCAACACCTCGCTGCAAGGCAATCTAGATATCAGCGGTGACAGCACCCTAGCATCTCTAACAGTCAGCGGTACGCTAACTGTTAGCGGTGATCTGACGGTCAGTGGCTCAGCTAACATTGCTAGCTTGACTGTTCAGACGGCTGCCGTCAATGGAACTCTGACTGTTACCGGTGATCTGGCGGTCAGTGGCTCCACGACCACCGATAGCTTGATCGTAACAGGCTCTACTGTTACTGGCAGTTTAACCGTCAGCGGCTCGACGACTACCGGAACTCTAACTGTGACTGGGCTGGCCAGCTTTGGCGGTGACATCAAGCTAACCAGTGCTGTTAATACCCGACAAGCCACAATCAAGACCTTCAAGACTAGCAAGGACGTCACTGCCGGCAGTGTAGTCATCCTTGATGAGGCCGACGGTCACGAAGGCGAAGTCACCACCACCACTAACGCTAGCGATACTCGCGTAATCGGTGTGGCCGTAACCAGCGGTGCAGCTGGCGATAACATCGATGTCGCCATCAGCGGCTGGGTACAGGTTCGTGTCGACACCACCCCTGATGGCCTCGGCAACACGCCGCCACCTCTGACAGCTGGCAAGTTATTAAGTACCAGCATAGGCGAGGGCACAGTCCAGACTCCAACCAGCGCCGCCACCGGCTCAATCATCGGTAAGACCACCAGTAAGCAAGATGCCAGTAATCTTGTTTGGATATTAGTAAGTCTGCAATAAGGTCTAGGAGATTAGTATGTATAGCAAAACCCACAAGCGAAAACAGCAAGAGGACAGGCTACTGAAGCGTCTGCCGCTCAAAGACCGCAAGCACCAGCTTCAGCTACGCAAGCAGATCATTGGTGATCCATTGATAAGAGCGAGATAAACAAAAGAGAGAGACAAAGGAAGGGAGGAAACAACAATGCAAAAAGAACGCAAACAACAGGAAGACCGATTGCTGAAGAGATTGCCCATGAAAGACCGCAAGCACCAACAGCAACTGCGTAAGTTAATCCAGAGCGACCCGCTATTCAAGATTGCCTGAGTTCCTAATCATGAGTCGGCGCTAATTTATCACTAAAGTGTAAGTCTTGCTATATGTGCCACTCTTGTTTGAGGCTGTCAGTGTAAAAGTGAATGTCCCTAACTCGTTCGGTGTACCAAATAATGAAGCCGTACCATCGTTATTATTGTGTAGCGACAATCCTGAGGGTAGGCTGCCAGCGGACACATAAACTTTAGGCGCTTTATTGCCAGAAGCCATGAACACTATTGGTGTCATCCGTGTTCCCTCTGTAAGTGTGATAGTGTCTGATCCTGTTGTTGAAGTAATGCTGTTAGGCGAAGATTGAACATTTGAGACAGTTAAAGTAAATGTCTGCGAAACCGAACCTGCGCTGTTGATAGCGGTGATAGTTATTGTGTATGATCCGCTTGTGCCTGCCTCGGGCAAACCAATGAATGAAGCCGTACCATTACCATTGTCAACAAAACCTAAACCTTGGGGCAAAGAACCCGTTTCAGTAATACTAGCTGTAGGCGAGCCCGTAGTAGTAACGGTGAAGGCAGGGGCTTGACGCACGCCTAATGTATAGCTGTTTGGACTTGTAATTGAAGGTGCAGTTGCAGCGGGTGTTACGCCTGTATCGCAGTCGTTACCAACTACGGGTGCAACAGACCACCAAGAAGTCATGCCGTCAGTCCATAGGAAGTAAACCGGACCACCTGTCGGATTAGACATCGTAAAGCTGCCCGAATATGGACCGGTCTGTAACACACCGGTCTCTATGCTGTCTGCGGGTGGGACTCTGGAACCTGTAGCCCCGTTAATAATGTAGGCCGTACCGCTGCTGTCTGAATCAATACTTTGTATATATGGTATAGAGCCGCCATTAAGCCATTCATCAAAGGTAGCTCCAGAACTTGCCAAGAACTCAAACTGAACACCGTTGTAAACAGTGTCGGTTTTCCAATAATATTGCTGCGCACCTGTATTAGGAGCTCTATCAGTGTATACACAGAAACCCCAACCTTGAGGTGTTGCTGTTGAGGTCGGGAAATCGCTAATAGTAAAGTCAAAGTTCTGTGTTTCAAGTGTGGGCCATCCAGCTAGAGTGTTTGTGGCGTAAAAGCCAACATTATAATTAGCAGAGCCTGCATTGGTTAAATCAAACGTAGCCGTTTGGTGTAATGTTTCTCCGTGGTGGAGAACAAAATTTGGTTGCTGCGTACCGCCCCACACGCACAATACATTATTTGAAATTCCATCCCCGCAGCTTACAGCACCCCAATCAGCGCCAAACGAAAAACTTATGTAGTTGATATCTGCACCAGTGTTATTAACCAAAGTAAAGCTTATTGGTAGGGCAGCATCATGAATTGAACCAATAGTGGTGCTTATTCCATCCAAGGTCACATCTGGCAATCCGTTGTCCGCGCTGCCATTAACAGGAATCGCAATAGTAGAACCTGTAAGTATTAGTAGTGCTACCGTAAGACTTATAATTTTGTTAAAAACTCGCATGACAACCTCACTAGTTAATTAACTAAAATTATCCCCCGATTTTACATAGTGTCAAATGATGCTTTGCCTTCTTGTGCAACAATGACGCTCAACAGCTCATTTAATTGAGACAAATTAACACCGTAAGGCTAGTATCATAAGGCTAGTTCAATCTGTTAATGCTGTCGCTCGTGACTGCTCGGCGTTGCCCTGTGGTCTGCTTCTGCTAGGTATTAAAACTGGTACAAAAAGTGTGTAGAATAACACAAAAAGTGTATTAGTTCTGTATAGCACTAAGTAGTGCATGTCGTAAGCCTCAAGCTGTGATCATTAAGTCATGAGCAACAAATATTAACAATGCTAGCTGGCGGCCAGAACCAACCTTTGACCTTTGCGCCGAGTCGCAAAATACAAGCCACCAAACACAAAAACTTATTCGATTTGAAAGCTGCGCAGTAAACATGATTTTTAGATGTCCAAATCACATCATTTTTTGGCCTCAGAAATTACAGAGGTAGAACAGTGGTTTATTTGCTAATAGGGGTAAAACAGGGGATAAAAACACTCAATTTTGCTTGTTTGGCTACCATAAGGGGTTTAAAATAAAATTACAGGTTTTTATACCTAAACATAAGAGCAACAAAACAAAGAGATGGAACCGGAAAACAAAAATCCGAGAGAGATATATCGCAGTCCAGCTTATGGCTCTAGTCTGGAGTTGCAGCCTGTGGTACGGTCGGCAGAACCGGCTAATGTGCCAAAACCAAGGTACAATGGTCCGACTCTGGCTCTGTTGAAGTTTAATCGCTCAGCACTGTTCATAACTGGAGCGATTGTAGTTGTTGTCGTGCTGCTTGGTGGTGTTGGACTTCTTTTGGCCAATCTGGCCGGAGGCGATAAATCAGATAAATCTTTGAGCTCCAAAACCGATAACTATTCTGTTAGCAGTCTGTCGCTCGGAGACGTGAGAACAAATCAAGAGCTTAAGGTGGGTGAAATCAATCGCTTGGCAGTTAATGGCCAGCTGCAGGTAAACGATACGTTGGTGCTGGAGCCCGGCACTGCACCCAAGAATCCCACCAAGGGCGAAATCTATTACGATAAATCTACCAATCAGCCCTACTACTACGATGGTACGAAGTTTGTTAGTTTGGTGTCGACCCCAGCTCAGTACATTAGTTCGCTTGGTGGCGCTTCGGGTGTTATAGGCCTGGGCAATGGGCTGACCATCGGTGGCGGCCAGTTGTCAGTCTCAGCTGCTGTCTTGCAAGCTGCGGCTAGTGCTGGCGCCAGTAGTCCTCGAGTGACTAGTTTCCAGGGCTTAACAGGCGATGTCACTCTGGTAGCGGGATCGGGAATCAGCATTGCCAGCACTACAATTACTAACACCGGTGTTTTGAGTTTGAGCGGTACTGCCAATCAGGTCAATGTCTCTTCGAGCACCGGCAACATAACTCTGTCTTTGCCTCAGAGTATAGCTACCACTTCAACACCGACCTTTGGTGGCGCCACCTTGAACGGCGCCCTGACAGTTACGGCTGGCGGAGCTACTATACAGTCGGCTAGTGGTTTGACGCTGGGGGTGGCTGGTACCACGGCTGGCAGTCTGGTGTTGGCTAACAGCGGTAACAGCAACCTGACTACTTTGCGCGGTTTGGCACCGGCCGGAGTGAGTCAAGTGATTACAATTCCTGATTCTGGCTTGGCTTCGGATACGGTTTGTTTGCTGACGCTTGGCAACTGTATTGGCTCAGGTGGTGGGGTAACAGCCAGCGGCGGTACCCAAAACTACATAACGAAGTTCACCAATGCCGGCGCGACCCAAATCGGCAACTCGCTGCTATTCGATAATGGTGTCAGTGTTGGTGTGGGCACTAGTTCGCCAAGCGCTAGTTACACACTTGACGTTAATGGTTCAGTGCGAACCAATGGTAATTTCTCCCAGACTGGCTCGGGCACTTTTGACACTGGAACGGGAGCGGTGACACTTAACGGTGCTACCAGTGTTAGCGGCACTAATACCTTTACGGTTGGTACCGGCGCATCGACATTTGGTGGCACTGTCGGTGTGACTGGGTTGACTACTTTGAGCGGTGGCGCAACCATCACCGGCACTACCAATATCAACACGACGGGTACTTCGAATACCAGCATAGGTAATGCTACCGGTACGTTTGGTCTGGTATCATCGGCTCTTAATGTTTCTACTGCCGGTGCTTTGAGTGGCATTAGTGGCTACACCCAATCGTCTGGTAATTTTTCGCAATCAGGCTCTGGGACTTTCGGCACGGGAACCGGTGCGGTTAGTCTAAACGGCAACACCAGCATTACAGGAACGAATACTTTATCAGTTGGCACTGGCGCCACGACGCTGGGCGGAACGCTGGGCGTCACTGGTTTGAGCACATTAAGTGGTGGTGCAACAATCGTCGGAACAACTACTTTGTCTTCGTTGGCTTCGGCTGGTGTAGTTCACACCAACGGTTCGGGTGTATTAAGCACTTCGGCGGTGGTTTTGGGCTCCGAGACCACTGGCGATTACGTAGCCAACCTAGGTGCTCTCACAGGTCTAAGTACGACAGGTAACTCTGGTGCTGGTTCGACTCCGACCCTTAGCGTTACCTATGGCTCTGGCGCCAACACAGCGGTGCAAGGTAATACTTCTTTGACTTGCGCCAGCGGCACAGGTAACTTGAGCGGCGGTGGCAACTCAATCACGCTTGGCTCTGGCGGAAGCTGTAGCAACCTGACGATTACTAGTAGCCCGACTTTTAGTGGTACTTTGGCGGTTCAGGGCGCCGGCGGCATTACAGTTGGCGTAGCTGGAACCACTGCGGGTGTGCTTAATTTGGCCAATTCGACCAATAGTAACCTGAGTGCTCTGCAAGCTATCGCGCCAACTGGTAGCGGTACAGCAACTTATCAATTACCAAGCATCGCCGGCGGTGTAAGTGACACTGTTTGTCTCTACACCTTGGCTAACTGTGCTGGTGCCGGTGGCGGCATAACTGGTAGTGGCACCAGCGGCAAGATAGCCAAATTCACTGGCGGCAGCACCATAGCTGACTCTACACTGAGCGAATCAGGCACTGTGCTCACAGCCAGCGGCACTGTAGTAATTCAAGGCGCCAACAGCCTGACTCTAGGTACTGCCAGCACCAACACTGGTGCAATCATCTTCAACAATTCAACCAACGGCAATACCTTGACTCTGCAATCAGGAGCTTCTGGCTCAAACTTCACACTCACCCTCCCAACCACCGCTGGTAGCAATGGTGACTGTATACAAAGTGATGGCAGTGGTGGTCTAAGTTTCCAAGCCTGCACCGGCGGAGCCGGTGGTGGCGTCACCAGTCTAGATGCCCAGACTGGAGTTCTAACTCTAGCTAACTCTTCTGGTAGTGCCGGCACTATCACCATCGACAATGCCAGCACGGCTCAAAAGGGCATAGCTCAGTTCAACTCCACCAACTTCACAGCTAGCAGTGGCACTATCAATACGATTCAAAACATTGATACTACAGCTACGCCTACGTTTGCCGGCTTAACTCTAACTTCAGCTCTCACTGTCGCCAATGGCGGCACTGGTGCTACTACCTTCACCAGTAACGGTATCGTCTATGGCAATGGTACTTCTCCTCTCCAAGTCACCAGTGCCGCTGCCAACAGTGTCCTGATCACCGATGGCAGTAATGTACCCAGCCTATCTCAGACTCTACCAACAGCAGTCCAAGGTAACATCACTAGCACTGGCGCTCTAACAGCTGGCTCCATAGCTAGTGGCTTTGGAACTATCTCTACGAGCAATAACATAACTACTTCGGCTACAGTACAGGGTAGTACGGTTAATGCTACAGGCGTTCTACAGGGTAATAGTTTGAGCATTAACGGTGGTACGTTTGCAGTCAATAGCTCTGGTGCCATAACGGCTGCTACGGGCATTACTAGCTCTGGTACCATCACTTTTTCTGGATTAAGCACGGGGATTGTTCACGCTGATAGTTTTGGTGCACTATCTAGCTCGGCTGTAGTTCTAGGCTCCGAAACTACGGGTAGCTATGTTGCCAACCTAGGTGCCCTGACTGGATTAAGCACAACCGGTAACAGTGGGGCAGGTAGCACCCCGACTCTCAGTGTTTTGTATGGCTCAACTGCCAACACTGCGGCCCAAGGCAATACGGCTCTGACCTTCAATGGTAGCGGCAACTTAACTGGTGCGCTTAGCGGCACCGCGGGCGGAGGCTTCACCACCACCACCTTAGCTGTTGTCAACAACCCAACGTTTACAGGGATTGTTTCTACCAACACGCTCCAGCACATAGGCAGCGGCGATGATTTGAACCTCTCTGCTGACAGCGACAGTATCATCTTCACCGACGGCAGCAGAACCTTCCTCTTCCCAGCCGGAGGCGGGGCTACCCAAACCATTTGTACTACTGGCATAACCTGTGCCTCAGGCGGTGGGGTGGCGGTCATTTTGCAACCCGGCAGTGTCCAGGTAGATACTGCTAGCGGCAGCTCGGTCTTCATCAACAACACTGGCGGCGGCAATTTGCTCCGTCTGCAAGGTTCCGGCACTGACAGGTTTGTCGTGGCCAACAATGGCGACACGACTATAGCCGGCACCGTCACCCTAGGCTCCCTGGGTGCCGGTCTAGTCCAGGCTAGTTCTGGT
>CAYHMQ010000006.1:0-15393 GCA_964357905.1 uncultured Candidatus Saccharibacteria bacterium | reverse complement strand
CAATGGTACTTCCATCAACACCGCCGGAACTCTATCTAACGTAGCCTATCTCAACGGCACTGGTCCCCAAACCTTCACTGGCAACAATAGGTTTAACGGCACTTTGCTACATCAGAATGCCAGCGATTCTACCACAGCCTTCCAGATCCAAAATGCCGCAGGCAGTTCCAATCTATTTATAGCCGATACCACCAATACACGCATTGCTATCGGCCAAGCCACAGCCAGCTACACCCTGGACGTCAATGGCAACGCCAACCTAACCACTGGCAATGCCTACAAGATCAATGGTACGGATATCTGCACCTCTGCTGGCTGTGTGGTGGCTGCTACTTCGGGCATCAAGAACCAAACCACCTCTCAAGCCAGTGCCAACTTCAACATTCAGTCTGTAGCTGATGGTTCTATCACAGCCGTCCTACAGTCCAGAGCTTCCCAGACAGCTGATCTACTCCAAACCCAGAACTCTAGCGGCACTAAGCTATCCGGTATTAACCCAGATGGTTCATTGACTGGCAATGCTGTAGCTACCGGCACCACAGCTACCACCAGTGGTACTGGTACCAATACCGCTACAGTGACTCTAACCGGTAGCGCCTTCGCTAACGGTGACGTCATACTCATAGATAATGCCGGCCAAGACTACTACACCCGCATTACAGCTGGCGGCGGCACAGCCAGCCTAACTGTCTCTCCAGCTGTAACCTTCGAGACTGGCAGAACAGTCACTAAGTACACGATTCAAAACATTGGTGCCACCACCAGCGATTACACCACTCAGGCTAACCGCTTCTTCCAGGGCTACTTCCTAGGTGGGGTAGTGACAGGAGCAGGTACTACTACACTGAGTGACAGCAGGCTAGCCTCTACAACTACCATGAACTTCAATTCGCCAGCTTACATCTTCCAGCCAACTAGTGATTCTACTACGGCATTTCAGGTGCAGAATAATGCCGGCACTAGTAATTTACTAATCGCCGACACCACCAACACTCGAATCGCCATCGGCCAAGCTACAGCCAGCTACACTCTGGATGTCAGCGGTATAGCTCGGGCTACTACGTCGGTGTTAACGCCGCTACTAGATACAGCCTCAGCCGTTGCGCTTAACATTGGTACTACCAATGCCACAGCCATCAACCTCAATCAGAATACCTCGGTAGCCACTAACAAGTCTTTCACAGCTAACGGCAGTGCTACCTTTAAGGATGCCACCAATGCCGCAACGGCCTTCCAGATTCAGAACAGCAGCGATGATCAGCTCTTCAACGTCGACACTACCGCTACCCAGAACTTACTAACCAACTTCAACTTTGAGACTAATGTCACTGGCTGGTCGGCCAAGGGTAGCGCTGCCGCACCAGCCCAAGACACCAACCAACACTACATCGGCAATGCCTCACTTAAGGAAGTCACCACAGCGGCTACCAACGACGGCGTTAAGTATGCCTACAGTCTGGCCTCCAGTACCACCTATGGCTTCTCTTTCTACGCTAAGCTGGATAGCGCCAGCGCGGCCTTCGCCACCATGAGTGTTGGCTATTCCAACGATGGCTCAACAGATACGGACTGCTTGACCAGCCAAACCGTGGGCAGCAACGGCTGGACTAGGTTCACCTGTCTGTTCACGACCGGTACCACTTCTGGCAGCCCTTACGTTTACATCAAGCAAAGCAACGCAGCGGTTCATACTTTCTACGTCGACGGGGCACAGCTACAGACCTCAAGTGTGACTAGCTTCAAGCTTGGCCAAACCCAAATCAACGGCATCATAACCTCACCAGTCAATATTCAGAATCAGTCTAACTCAACGACAGCTTTCCAAGTTCAGAATGCTGGCGGCAGTCAATTACTCAACGTCGATACTTCGACCACGTCTAATCTGATCAGTAACTCCAGCCTAGAGACAGACCTTACTGGTTGGTCGGCCAAAAGCATTCTAGTTAGCAATACTGACTTCGAAACTAACACAACCGGCTGGACTAAGATGGGGGCTACCGACGCGATTACCCAGACTACGGCTGAGTTTTATAATGGTGCAGCGTCCTTGCAGGTAGACACACAAGTTGCTGATGCTGCCGGTACCGATGGTGCTAAGGCTACCTTCAGCCTGCTGTCTAATACCACCTACACACTCTCTATGTATGCAAAAGCTTCAGGTAGTTCTTTCAGTACCTTCGAAATCGGTCGCTCCGAAGACGGTACAACTAAGACCTCCTGTCTGACGGCTCAGACTGTTAGCAGCAGCGGTTGGACTAACTACACCTGCACCTTTACCACCGGTACAACTTCTGGCACGCGCTACATCTATGCACGGCAAACTGACCAAGCTACTAGAACCTTCTTCATTGATACAGTCAGTCTGTCTGACGCCTCTCTGTCGAAGACTACAACCCAGCGCTACGTTGGTAATTCATCTCTACAACTGACCACTTCTGCTACGACTAGCGATGGTGCCAAGTATAACTATTCGTTAGCTTCTAACACGACTTATACGATGTCATTTTATGCTAGCCTTAGCAGTGGCGCGCTCAAGAGTCTGCAATTCGGGCGTTCAGATACAGGTATGCCCGAATCAGAAAAACTCTGTATTGGTAGCCAGACAGTTATTATAGGTGCATGGACTCGCTACACCTGCACCTTTACCACCGGTACAACTTCTGGTACGCCGTATGTATATTTCAAACAGGGTTCAGCAATTGCCGTAACTTTCTACATTGATGGCGTACAGCTCGAAACAACAAGCGCCGCTAACTTATTAAGCAACGGCGATATAGAAACCAATGCTGACGGCTGGGTTGCCAATAGTTATGTGTCCAATCCGGAGTTTGAGGCTGATAATGTAGGCGCTGGGCCAGCAGGTTGGGCAGCCCCGGGCAGCTCCACCATTAGTAAGATAATTGGCCAGGCTAATCAATCTGCTGGCTCTATGAAAGTAGTGACCATGGCTGCCGATGATGGGGCTAGGGCGACGAGCTACACCGCTGCCTTGTCGGCTAGCAAGACCTATAACTTTACCGTTTATGCTAAGGCTGCTAGCGGTTCCTTCAGTACATTCGAGCTAGGCTACTCAGAAGATGCCGGTACTACCGATATACCATGTCTAACTGGCCAGACAGTCAACTCATCGGGCTGGACAGCCTTTAATTGTAGTTTTACCACTGGCGGGACTGTGTTGGGCGGTTCGTACGTGTATGTTAAGCAGACTGATGGCACCGGGCGCACGTTTTACATAGACAGCGTAAGCTTGACGACTGCTACTGTTGCTCGCACTACTGGCCAATTCAACACTGGCGCGGCGTCATTACAAGTCGACACCTTGGCGCTAGCTAATGACGGTGCTAGAATCAAGTACCCCCTCCTAGCCAACACTAATTATACTTTGGTAGCCTACGCCAAGCTGTCTAGCGGTACTTTCACGACTTTCCAGCTGGGTCGATCAGACACGGGTGCTGCCGACTCCAGTTGTTTGACCAGTCAGACGGTAGTTACTACTGGCTGGACACGTTACGAGTGTAACTTCACGACAGGCAGCAACATCAACTCAGATATCTCCTATGTCTATGCCAAGCAGACCAGCGCTACGGGCGCTCCACGGACATTCTATCTGGACAGCATGACTCTTGCTGCCACCACAGCGGCATCAGCTTACCAAGATAGCAGAATCGCCATCAACGGCGTAGTTAACTCACCGGTTACCTTCCAGGCTCAGTCTAACTCATCGACTGCATTACAAGTCTTGAATTCCAGCGGCGGCGGTTTGCTGACAATTGATAGCACTACGGCTACCACTACGATTGATGGCGCTAATGTAGGCGAAACCCAAGGCTGGCCAAGCACTACAGCCAACGGAGCCAATGGCGGAACGTTCATGTACCCTGGCATGGTAGCGGCCAATGGTTATGTATATGTGCTGGGCGGATTCGATAACCAAACAACTGGCAATGCTACCAGCACGGTTTCGTACGCCAAGGTAAAAGCCAACGGTCTTCTAGGTAACTGGCTGACCACCAACTCTATGCCTTCGGCATTGTATGCTCATAGCACAGTAGTTGCCAATGGCTATATCTATGCTATTGGTGGGATTGATGACGGCTACGCCTACCACAGCAGCGTCTACTACGCCAAGCTTAATGCTGACGGCACAGTGGGTACTTGGCGATCTACAGAATCTATTAATGCTGGCTCAACCCAAGTTGGTTACCATACTTCAGTGGTTGTCAACGGTTATGTCTATGTCATGGGCGGCTACGATGTCGCTGTCGCTAACATGTCAGACAATGCCTACTACGCCAAGCTTAATGCTGACGGTAGTGTTGGTGCTTGGAGTGCCACTACTGATCTGCCAGCGCCCCGTGGCTCGCATACCACCGCAGTTGCCAACGGGTATGCCTACATATTAGGTGGCGTTGACGACGGCGGTGTCATTAGTGACGCTGTCTACTTCGCCAGATTTAACAGCGATGGCAGTATCGGTACCTGGAACACAGCCAATGACATGCCAAATTCCTTATTTGATCTTAAGTCAGTAGCTATCAATGGTTACATATATGCTATCGGTGGCAGTAATGTGTCTAGTGTAGATACAGCAGAAGTCTACTACGCCAAGCTTAACTCCAATGGTAGTATTGGATCATGGATTACTAATATAAATAGTCTGCCAACTGCCAACAGTGCCTTCGGTGTGGCTGCTACAAACGGTTACATATATGTGGGTGGCGGGTGGAACAACACTACTGCCTGGGTTGGAGCAGGCACTATCGCGTTGCTCTACACCTCCACAGCTCGCACACTACTTGGTGGCTCACTTGACCTGGTTGGTGTGGGCGGCCAAACTCTAACCGATGGCGGCAGCGCCGGCTCACTGACGGCCGGTAATACATTGATTGTTGGTACGTTAGGTGTTCAAGATCAAGCTAGCTTCATGCAGGGGGTGTCCGTCGCCGGTGCCTTCAATGCCAGCGGCGATGCGTCTATTAGGAGTGTTACCAACTCCACTACTGCCTTCCAAGTCCAGAATGCTAGCGGCAATTCTCTCATCGGTGTCGATACAGCAACTACACCGAACCTTATTATCAATTCTAGCTTCGAGCTTAGTACTGATAGTTGGATCCCCCTAGCTACCTCTACCTTGACCAAGATCACTAGCCAGCATTATGTTGGCAATGCTGCCATGCAAGTTGCCACTACCGCAGCATCCAATGAGGGCACTGCATATCCCTATAGCCTAGCTTCTAGCACGCAGTACAGCTTATCGTTTTACGCCAAGGCTGGCAGTTCTTTCACGACTATGCAAGCTGGTCGAGCTGATGATGGCGGAACCGACACTGATTGTATGACAGGGCAGACAGTAAGCACTACCGTCTGGACTCGTTATAGCTGTACCTTTACCACTGGTGCGACAACAGGCACACCTTATGTATTCATCAAGCAGAGCGATTCTACGGCACGCAACTTCTACGTCGACGGCGTCCAGCTGGAAACTGCTGCTGCTGCCACCAACTTCAAACTTGGTACAGTCTCCCTAGACGGCATCATTAACTCACATGTCACGCTGCAGAATAGCACTGACTCCGCCACCACTTTCCAAGTCCAGAATGCTGCTGGCACGACTTTGATCGGCCTGGATACGCTTAACAGCAATATCAATCTGGGAGTTACGGGTTCGACGGCAGTAGCCAGCACCGTTAATATTGCCACCACCAGCGGCAATGCTACTCAAACAGTCAGCATTGGCTCTAATGGCAATACTTCCAATGTTGTTACTATCGATGCCGGAACTGGCGCCTCAGCCATCCAAATCGGCAACAGCGCCACAGCTCACGGCATCCAAATCGGTACCGGGGCAGCTGCTCAAACTATTGTTGTCGGCTCAACCAACTCAACCAGCGCTCTGACCCTACAGGCTGGCAGTAGTGGCGTCAGTATAGATACAGCCGCAAGTGGCGGCGCCATTAATATTGCCACCAATGGTGCTTCGGCGAAAACCACAACCATCGGTACTAATACTCACTCAAGCAGCGCCTTAATATTGGATGCCGGAACTGGCGCCTCGGCAATCCAAATCGGCAACTCTAATACAGCCCACGGCATCCAAATCGGCTCTAATGCTACTGGCGACAATGACATATTAATTGGTGGTGCCAACTCTGGCTCGACTCTTACTCTTGAGGCCGGTACAGCTGCCTCAGCTATTCAAATCGGCAATGGCGCCACTGCTCACGGTATCCAAATCGGTACTGGGGCAGCTGCTCAAACTATTGTTGTCGGCTCAACCAACTCAACCAGCGCTCTGACCCTACAGGCTGGCACAGGCGCGCTCAACATCACAACCCAGGGCACAGGCGGTCTTAATATTGGCAATAACGCAGTAGCTCAAACTATAACTATCGGTAACTCCACGGGCGCAACTGCTGTAGCCATACAGTGCGGTACTGGCGCCTGTGACATCGGCAACAATGCTACCGATCACAGCACAGCGCTTGGGTCTGAGACTGGTACCAGTGCTCTTAATCTTAGAGCCGGTACGGGCGGTATCCTGCTTGGTTCTGGCGGCATAGCTAACACTATCCAAATCGGCAACACCACCGGAGCGGTAGCTCAGACTATCAACATTGGCAACAATGCCACTGGTTCTTCAACTAACACCGTAACAGTCGGTTCAATCATAGGTTCTAGTGCCACCAACGTCCAAGGTGGCAGCAATGGTGTAACTGTCAAGACTGGAGGATCCACCGGTTCTTCAAGTGCATTCCAGATTCAAAACGCCGCAGGTACGTCAACGTACTTCCAAATAAATAATTCTGGCACCAATAATATCATTACCATTGGAGGAAACAACTCGGGTGAAGTTCAAGACTGGGCTACCACCAATACAATAAGCGCTAGACAATACCATTCTTCCGTTACTTACAATGGCTATGTTTATGTCATTGGGGGCAGCAGTACCGAGGGTGCTTTTACGGCTCAATCCACCGTGTACTACGCCAAAATTAAATCCGATGGTTCTGTAGATACGTGGACTACCGCCAGCAATGCCTTGCCAGATGCTAGGTATTTGCATTCATCGGTTGCTGCCAATGGTTATGTTTATGTTATTGGTGGTAATAATGGATCGGGCGCTCAATCCACTGTCTACTACGCCAAGCTTAACTCTGACGGATCAGTCGGAGTATGGCAGTCTACAAGCAGTATGCCGGCTGTTAGACTGGGGCAAAGTTCAGTTGTTGCTAACGGCTATGTATATGCCATGGGTGGTTACGACGGCTCCACCCGTCGGGATACTGTGTACTACGCCAAACTTAACTCTGACGGCAGCCTAGGATCCTGGCAGACCTCCGCTAACGTTCTACCTGGTGCTCGTCATCTGCACTCGTCTGTTGTCGCCAACGGCTACGTGTACGTGTCTGGCGGTCTCGATAGTGGCGGCTCTCCTACCTCAACCATATACTACGCCAAACTTAATAATGACGGTAGCATTAATGCTTGGGCAGAAAACACTTCAAACCCACTAACAGACACCAGAATATCGCACTCATCAGTTGTCGCCAACGGCTATATGTATGTAATTGGCGGGCTTACAACCGTCGGAGGCGCATCTCAGTCAACTGTCTATTATGCTCCGCTAGCTTTCGATGGTTCAATTGGCGCTTGGAGCACTTCCTCGGCTACCTTCACAACCAAAGCCAGACACACCTCCGTCATTGCTAACGGCTATATATATGCAATCGGTGGATTGTCCGGAGGCGGGGTTCTAACATCGGTAAATTACACCTCAACCCAAAGAATAAAAACCGGCGGCACTCTAGATTTAGTTGGTTTGGGCGGTGAAAGTCTAGCCGATGGTGAAACCGGCAGCGGCGGAGAACTAACAGCCGGCAACACCAACGTAGTAGGCAGCCTCAGGGTTCAAGGCCAAGCTAGCTTTAATCAAAGTGTAACGGTAAACAAAGAGTTTACTGTTACCGGCAATGTAAATATCCAAAACGTCGCTCAGAACTCTAGCGGCACCACGGATTACCTCAAGGTTCAAAACGCTGGCGGCACAAGCGTCTTCAACCTGAGCACGGCCAACCTGATACGTAACAGTAGCTTCGAAGGCGGTGTAGCTAACGTAGATAACACCGTAGAATACTGGTCTAAGAAAGGTAGTCCAACCAGTCTCAAGTTACAGAGCAGTCAGAACTACTTCGGCAGTCAATCCATGGAAATAGTTACTACTACGACTACCGCAGAAGGCGCCAAGTATTTGCTGCAACTCAAGCCGAGCACTCAATACACTTTTAGCTTCTACGGCAAACTGAGCGCCAGCAGCATAGCGACACTCGCGGCCGGTAGAGCAGATAATGGTTCTACAGACACTGCTTGTACGCTAAGCAGCAACACCTTAACCACTACCTGGACGCGCTACACATGTACCTTTACGACTGGTGCGACAATTAGCGGCAGTCCTTATGTGTACATTACCAAGGGAACCGATGCTTCTGTTAGAACAATCTACGTTGACGGGGCACAGCTAGAGACAGCCGCTACGGCTACGAACTACCGTAACGGTGACCTTACGGTCGATGCTCAGACAATCTTCAAGAATACGGCTAACTCCACTACAGCCTTCCAGATTCAGAACGCTGCTAGTGCTTCGCTCTTCACAGTCGATACATTGAACAATGTTGTCACGATTGGCGGCAATAACAGCGCTGAGGTGCAAACTGTCGCTAACACCAATGGCCCTACGCCAACGCTTGGCTTCCACTCCACGGTTACCTATAACGGCTACATCTATATGATCGGGGGCTATTCAGGCACACTTACGGATATGCAGACAACGGTGCACTACGCTAAACTTAAGTCTGACGGAACAGCCAATACTTGGGGTACAACGACGGCTATGCCTGTTAAGACTGGCGCCCATGCTTCGGCGGTAGTTAATGGCTACTTATACGTGGTAGGTGGCAGTCCTGACGGAGGAACCATTATAGATACAGTTCGCTACGCCAAGATTAACTCTGACGGAACTCTAGGTGCCTGGAACACAACAGCTAGCCTGCCAGCTATTAGGTCAGATCATAACGTTGTGACCTACAACGGCTATATCTATGCAGTGGCTGGTGCTGATGGTGTTAATTCCCAGGACACCACCTTCTATGCCAAGGTTAACGCTGACGGAACCATTAGTAATTGGCTAAGCGACTCAGATCTGATACCGAACGGGCGCTACGGTATGGGTGTAGTAACTGCCAACGGCTACATATATGCTTACGGTGGTGCCGATGCGTCAATAGCAGATAACGCGACGTACTACACCAAGATCAACAGTGACGGTTCAATCGGTGCATGGACAGAAGACACCAGCTCAGACCTCAACACCGCTAGATACTATCTTGGCTCCGTAACTGCCAACGGCTACATATATGCTCTAGGTGGAACCAGTGGAACCGACGGTGTTACGCCTTTCTCAAGTATCGAGTACGCTAAGCTCAATAGCGACGGCAGTGTCGGTACTTGGGCGACAACAACCAACTCGCTTACCAATCCACGTGAAGCCTTCGGTAGTGGAGTAGTCTACAACGGCTACATTTATGTGCCTGGGGGTGTTAATGGAGACTTTACCGTTGACGGTAACTATACCAATACTGTCTACTACACATCACTTCAGAGGCTTAAAGTTGGTGGCTCACTCGACCTAACTGCCTATTCCTCCGGCGATCTCGCCGAAGGCAATGGCTCTGGCGGTGAGTTGACGGCTGGTAACACCAACATAGTTGGCACTTTCCAAGTTCAGGGTCAGGCAAACTTCGCTCAAGGCATAAATGTCAGCGGCAACAGTGCATTCAGCGGCAATGTGGCCGTCTTGGCTCAGCCCGATTCTACACCACATACCTTTGGCAGTAGTTGTGGTTGTCTGCTCAATTCGGCCGCTGGAACCTTTGGTTCTGAGGCTTCGCGCGATGGGGCGTTCTCCAGTGCGGTCTACAACGGTAAGCTTTATATTGCAACCAAAGAGACCGATGCCTCAGGTATTTATAGGTATGATGGCGGCACTACTTGGACGCTGGTTTCCTTCTCGACGCTAGGTAGAGTTGTTACTGGTGATGCCACAGATGTCGACGCATCTGTGCTGGCCGTCTACAACGGCAAGCTCTATGCCGGTACCCAGACCGGTGCTGGTACAGGAGCCGTTTACTCGTATGATGGCACTACTTGGACGCTGGCCCAGACAACACGCGGTACCTTCGGTGCACAGACTGCCGTTGATGGCGTTTCGTCTCTGGCGGTTTCTAATGGTCGGATTTATGCCTTCAGCCAGGAAGCAAACTTGGCTTCTGTCTATCGCTTCGATGGCAACAATGCCACCTGGACACTGATTGGCAATGCGTCCGGTAAGCTAGCTTCTGGCGATGTCGCTGACGCTGATGAAGGCCGTCTGATAGATTACGGCGGAAACCTGTGGGCTGCTACCGTTACGGGTAGCAGTACGGCACGAGTTGAGAAGTATGATGGAAATGTCTGGACACTTATGAACTCGGCTACTGGCACCTTTGCCGGTGTCACATCAATCGATGACGTTAATTCTATGGCCGTCTATAACAATCAATTGTTCGTGGCCACCAACGATGGTGCTAACACGGCCAATATCTTTGTCTACAAGGGCGGCTATGATCACCCCGGTACTGTAGGTGATGACTGGTATAAGACCACCGCAACAACAGGTAGAATTGACGCCACCGCTGACGCCACAGATGTGGACAGCGTGCCGACTATGAAGGTCTACAATGGCCGCTTGTACGCCGGTACCGCGACTGGCACTACAACCGGCGCAGTCTACGAATACACTGGCATCAGCACGACCTCGGCCAATGGCTGGACACTAGTCAATGGCGCCAGGGGAACCTTCGGGGCTCAGACTACGGTAACTAATGTTGATACTTTGCAGTCATATAATGGCTCATTATATGTAGGTACCGAGACCTCCAATATCGGTAGTGTTTACAGTTGGTCCAAGAGTTCCAACAACTCCTACGCGTTGCAGTTCAGCTCCGGCAATGGCAACACGGCTGGAATTAGCTTCATCGGTGATCAGCAGACTAGCGGTAACGCCACCAACACCGGTTCGTTTGCTTTCACACACGGAATCATGTCAACGGCCGGTGCCTACGACCTCGCCGAAGATTACCCAACTCGTGATACCAGTCTAATTGCCGGCGACATTGTCAGTATTGACCCCAATGAGCAGACCTTCGTCCAAAAGGGTAGTGCCAGCCATGCCAATCTGATAGTCGGTGTTTACTCAACCGATCCAGCTTTGCGTCTCAGCCAGGCCGATTCATCCATTGATGGATCGCCAGTTGTGCCAGTGGCTCTTGCTGGTCGCGTGCCAGTCAGGGTCAGTGCTGAGAATGGTCCAATTCTGCCCGGCGATCCTATAACTATCTCGCCAACTCAGCCTGGTGTCGGTGTCAAGGCCACGACTTCTGGCCGCATCGTCGGTATGAGCATGGGCAGCTTCACCGGTAGTGGTATAGGCCAGGTCACAGTCTTCGTTAATCCTAATTACTACAGTCAGGATCAAGCCTCCGCGCTACAGAATGGCGGTGACGGCACATTGGCCAACCTAACTGTGAGTGGCTCAACCATACTTGATAGTCTGACAGTCAACGGTGAAGCCAACTTCAATAGCCTAAACGTCACTGGCGCCGCAAATATACATGACCTGACCGTAACGGGCGTTGCTACCATTCAGGATCTAGTAGTTACGGGCTCCACAACTACCCAAACCCTAACAGTCCTAGGTCTGGCCAAGATTTCCCAGATAGAGGTCGGTGACCGCATTATCTTGGGTAGCTCGACAGAAGACCCTACTAGCGAGACCGAGGCAGCTCACCCAATCACCAAGCGTTTCAAAGCCAGTAAGCCTATAGCTGCCGGCTCAGTTGTGATAGCTGACAGCAACAAGGGCTTTGTCACCACTGTTAGCCAGCCTGGTGATACACGTGTAATTGGTGTGGCGATCAATGCTGCCACCAATGCTGGTGATGTCATAGAAGTTGCCATCGGTGGTACTGCCAAAGCGCTGATATCTGGAACACCTCAGATTGGCCAGTTACTACACACTGATGGTGTGGAGGGCAGGGCTTCTGTAGTGACTTCGCCAACCGCCGGCGAGTTAATCGGTAAGGTACTAGGTGACGTTGACTCGAACGGACTCGTCCTGCTGCTCCTAAGCCGATAACCCCTAAGTGTAGACAATACTACGCTATCGCAGCGCTGTGTAGCGGCGCTATAATATATGCACCAACGCAACAGCATAGCTGACCCTATTTAACAAACTAAGGAGGTCAGCTATGACAATCTACACATGCGACAACTGCTTCTTGCGCCTGGACTGAACCACAAGCTAAAGGCTGAATATCCACTGGCTAAGGAGTCAAAGTAGCCAAAAACCTGTTCGATGTAGGCGCAAAGATTTATTGAAAATTTAATATATATTTAATTTTTGAGGAATATAGTAAGTCTGGATAACTAAGGAAAAGTAATCATGACAGATATAACTAACCAACAACTTTTAGATGGCGTGACTGACCAGCTTGCGTCCATAGTACAAGTCAGCAACCAGCAACTTCTGAACATCCTCACCAAGCAGATGGCCACCAAAGACGACCTGAAAGCCTTCGCCACCAAAGACGACCTCAAGGGCTTCGCCACCAAAGACGACCTCAAGGGCTTCGCCACCAAGGACGACCTCAAGGGCTTCGCCACCAAGGACGACCTCAAGGATCTCAAGGACGAACTAGTGCATGGATTAACAAATCAGTTAGACAAAATGAGCAACAAAATGGCCACCAACAAAGACTTACAAGAGCTAGGCCAACACTTAGGCGCAAAGCAAAAGGCAATGCAGCGAGACATTGATATCGCACTAGGATTACTGGGCGGGGATATTGTAGCCAAATCAACCTTAGAGAACCACGAAGATCGCCTGCAAACTCTAGAAGCGGTTAATATTTCTTCTAAGTCCAAACTCAAACTTCACTATAGACGAAGAACTAACCCGTTATCTCCTACAGAGTTGTAGCAAGTTTGACAGCATAAGGGACTTGACCGCCTCTGTTATATTTGTTAAGATAGATCCTAAGCTTGAGTTTAGGTCGCGGCTAGTCAGCGGCAGAGCAACCGGCAAAGTCAGAAGAGCTAAACGTAAACTCAAGTCTCAAAGGATTATAGTGGGCGCGTCTAATTGATGCGCCACAACCAACACTAGAGAATCCGACATGAGTTTCGTAATTTAACAATTTAGCAAGTAAAGTAGGAGTCGATTTTATCTGCACGATAAGACCGATTCCTAAGATAAGCAATTTCGTAAGCACCACTGGTATATATGGATCCAGAGGGGTTTACGATATAAGACAAACGGCTATTGGTATAACAGAATCTTTTGATTATCTCGCTTCGCGAGTATTACGAGAGGTAATGGTATTCACCAATAACCAGTCAATTGCACTGGACCAAGCAAATCTTCACCGATTTTGTTTGGTTCTAACGTAAAAAGTTACTCAAGCGCGCATAATGAATGCCTTGACGTAAGATACCGATGAAGGACGCGATGAGCTGCGATAAGCTCCGGGGAACAGCCAAATATGTTTTGATCCGGAGATGTCCGAATGGGGAAACCCTAACAGAGTTATGTCTGTTAACACCTGTCTGAATATATAGGATGGATTGTGGTAAGCGGGGGAACTGAAACATCTTAGTACCCCGAGGAAGAGAAAATAACCAATGATTCCGTAAGTAGTGGCGAGCGAACGCGGAAGAGCCCAAACTTTTATGACTTTTGCCTGGCAATTTATTGCCTAGCAAATAAGTTGTTAGACGAATGTTATAAGAGGGTTGTGACATATAAATAACCTTTTGCGACTGTTCCGATGTATGACCAACAAGAAACATACAATTATTGTATAGACCTTGTTGGTATGCTTATCGGACAATTGCATAAGGCGGGAAGCGCTAACACCAGCTTCCGTAAAGTAAAAAATTCGTAATGCGAGTAGAAATGGTTGGAAAGCCATGCCAGAGACGGTGATAGCCCGGTATACCAAGTTTTACGAACTTTATCATTTATATTGTCGAGTAGGTCGGGACACGTGAAACCCTGATTGAATCCGGAAGGTCCACCTTCCAAGGCTAAATATATCTTACGATCGATAGTGTACAAGTACCGTGAGGGAAAGGTTAAAAGAACCCCGGAAGGGGAGTGAAATAGATCCTGAAATTATGTGCGTACAAGGAGTTGGAGCCGATTTATTCGGTGACAGCGTGCTTTTTGTAGAACGATCCAGCGAGTTATTTGCTGCTGCAAGCTTAAGACATTTGTCGGAGGCGTAGTGAAAGCGAGGCTGAATAGGCCGCCATAGTAGTAGTGAATAGACCCGAAACCGGGTGACCTATCCATGGGCAGGTTGAAGCGTATGTAAAAGTACGTGGAGGACCGAACCGTAGAGTATTGCAACACTCCCGGATGACCTGTGGATAGAGGTGAAATGCCAATCGAACTCGGAGATAGCTGGTTCTCCTCGAAATAGCTTTAGGGCTAGCGTCGTACGGTAACATGTGGGGGTAGAGCTCTGTTTCGGACTGGGGGTCGTAAGATTACCCACCCTTGACAAACTACGAATACCACATGCGGAACTACGGCAGTTAGAACGGCGGGGCTAAGCTCGTCGCTCAAAAGGGAAACAGCCCAGACCTCCAGCTAAGGTCCCTAAATTTACACTAAGTGGGAAACGAGGTGAGATTTCTTAAACAACGAGGATGTTGGCTTAGAAGCAGCCATTCATTTAAAGAGTGCGTAACAGCTCACTCGTCAAGAGATCTCGCGCGGAAAATGTAACGGGGCTCAAGTGTAGTACCGAAGCTGAGGATTCTGCATCGCAAGATGTGGAGTGGTAGAGGAGCGTTGATAGGGCACTGAAGTCGGACTGCGAGGTCCGGTGGAGCGCTATCAAGTGAGAATGCTGGAATGAGTAACCATAAGGCAGGTGAGAATCCTGCCCACCGAAAGAGCAAGGTTTCCTGGGCCACGGTAATCGTCCCAGGGTTAGTCGGTCCTAAGCCGAGGCGCGTAGCGTAGGCGATGGACAACGGGTTAATATTCCCGTACTAGTGATACTTTGTTAGCTGTGCGCGGTATATTAGTTGGAGCGGATTCATGGTTATATCCGTCTAAGTTCGAGAAATACGAACGAATGAAAGAACAGTCATGTTCGATTCCGATAAAAGTACTGACTAGAAAAGCAAGCTAACGCGTGGGTATCACTATCCGTACCGCAAACCGACACAGGTGCTCAGGTCGAGAAGACCAAGGTGTACGAGTGATTCTTCGTCAAGGAACTCGGCAAA
>CAYHMQ010000005.1:0-38131 GCA_964357905.1 uncultured Candidatus Saccharibacteria bacterium | reverse complement strand
GGAGGGATTCGAACCCCCGAATGCCAGTACCAAAAACTGGTGCCTTACCACTTGGCCACGCCCCAACGAACAGATTGAATTTTAGCGTAATTGAGCGATCCGCACAACTAGCACATAATTTAAGCCGTTTGACGAAACTACGGCTTCCTGCTAGAGTTATATTAATTCGTTGCTACTAATTTATGCCTACAAAAGTGCCCAGAAACCCTGCAGATTACATAGTGCCGTTAAATATTAACGGTCTTGAGGGACGTATGCTGCGATTGCCTGCTCCTGGCACCAAACAGGCCGGTAACAGAGAGATATTGTTTGTTTATGGGCATCATTCCAGCCTGGAGCGATGGTGGGGTTTAGCTCAGGTGCTAAACCGCTATGGGGCTGTTACGGCACCTGATCTGCCCGGGTTCGGAGGCATGGACAGCTTCTATAAGCTGGGCAAGAAGCCGACGATCGACAATATGGCAGACTATTTGGCTGCTTTTGTGAAGCTGCGCTATAGACGAGATAAGATTGTTGTAGTAGGAATGAGTTTTGGGTTCGTGGTAGTTACGCGAATGCTACAACGCTACCCGGAATTGGCCAAGAAGATTACGCTGCTAGTAAGCATTGTTGGGTTTGCCCATAAGGATGACTTTATTTTTAGTAAACCCCGCTACTACAGCTATTTGATACCAGCACGGATTTTGACTTTTCGATTGCCTGCCCTATTCTTCCGTTACGTATTTTTGCACCCTTTTATTCTTCGTAACTTTTACGGAAGAACGCATAATGCCAAACATAAGTTTGCTCAGGCTAAAGACCAGGCGGATTTGGAGCACCTTAAGGATGTCGAAGTTAGCTTGTGGCACAGTAACGATGTGCGTAGTTGGGCGCTCACTAGTGTTGAGTTCTTGAAGTTGGACAATTGCCAGACACAGATCGATCTTCCGCTTTGGCACATTGGTATCAAAGAAGACCATTTCTTCAATCATAATATTGTTGAGCAGCACTTGCGTGTTATCTTTAGCGATTTTGATGGCGCCGAAATAGACATGAGCACCCATGCGCCCAGCGTAATCGCAGAAGAAAAAGACGCAGCCCCATTTATTCCGCCGCGCCTGCGTCGCGCCCTCAATAAACTGCCCAAGTGATATAATCATAAGAAGATGAAAATAGGCTTAGTATGTCCCTACACCATTAATAAGCACGGTGGCGTGCTAGAAGTTATACTTGCCTTGCGATCAGGCCTGAAACAACGCGGGCATGAGGTGAGGATCATTACGCCCAAACCTAGAGGCAGCGAGCTGGATCATGATCCAGACATGATATTCATCGGCAATTCTACGGATATTCGCTCACCTTCGCACACTACCGGCCAGGTATCGAGCGCAGTCGATAGCGAAGAGATTGATGCCATTCTGGACATCGAAAAGTTTGATATTCTACACTTCCACGAGCCCTGGGTGCCCCTGCTGAGTCGTCAGCTATTACAGAGGTCGAACTCCGTAAATATTGCCACGTTTCATGCCAAGATTCCAGAAACTATGATGAGCCGTAGTGTCATCAAAGTAGTTACGCCCTACCTTAAGTCAGTTATGAAGTACTTACATGTGCTGACTGCCGTGTCTGACTCGGGCGCAGAGTATGCCGCAAGTCTGACCGACAAACCAATTACTATAATCCCCAACGGCATTGATCTGACTAGGTACAGTAAGTCGCACAATGGCAGTTCCGAAGACGAAAAAATTGTTCTGTACATCGGACGGCTTGAGAGACGTAAGGGAGTTAAGTATCTACTCCAAGCCTACCAGCTGCTCGAACAAGATACTCCTAATGTCAGATTGGTTATTGCCGGCGACGGTCCTGACCGTGAAAAGCTTGAATTGCTTGCCGAAGATTTGCATCTTAGAAATATAAGCTTCTTAGGCTATGTCAGCGAAGATGACAAGCTTGATCTGTTGGCTAAGGCTGACCTGTTCTGCACGCCCGCCGTGTTCGGTGAAAGCTTCGGTATCGTGCTACTAGAGGCTATGGCCACCGGCACGGTCAGTGTGGCCGGTAACAACTCGGGTTATGTGGATCTAATGAAGGGCCTAGGGGCTGTTTCGATTGTTAATCCACGTGATACTGAAGAGTTTGGCCGACGCCTAGAACTGCTTTTGAATGAAGAACCCTTGCGTGCCCTATGGCAAGAATGGGCTGAGGGGTACGTCAAACAGTTCAGCTATCCTAAGGTTGTTGATCACTACGAGGAGCTATACCGCGAGGCTCTAGAGGATCACGGTGGACAGCACTAGCAAGCTACGGGTGGGATTTGTTCTAGACGATGGCCTAGACAGCCCTGACGGTGTACAGCAATATGTTTTGGCAATGGGCGAGTGGCTGCGCAAGCAGGGACACGAAGTCCTATACTTGGCCGGCCAGACCGCTCGTCAAGACATCGCTGGTGTACACAGCTTGAGCCGCAATATTGGCGTTCGCTCTAATGGCAACTACCTTACTATTCCTCTGCCCTCAAGGCGATCTCACCTAAACGAATTTTTGAGGGTTCATGAGATTGATGTTCTGCATGTCCAAACACCTTACAGCCCACTTATGGGTGGACGTCTGGTGGAACTGGCGAATAAAGATACGGCAGTTATCGGTACATTTCATATTTTGCCGAATTCATGGCTTATCAGCCTTGGCACTAGGCTGCTTGGGCTGTGGTGCCGCCGTTCATTGCGTCGTTTTGATAAAATGCTCAGTGTTTCGCCAGCCGCCGCCGAGTTTGCCAACAAAAAGTTTGGTGTTTTATCCACTGTTTTACCAAATGTTATCGATTACCAGCGCTTTCACTACGCCAAGCCACTATCTAAGTACGATGACAGTACGCTGACAATCCTGTTTCTTGGCAGATTGGTTCCGCGAAAAGGCTGCTTACTACTTCTGGAGGCCGTTGCGGAGATAGTAGGTAAGCCTGGTATGCCTAAGTTCAGAGTCGTGATATGTGGCAAAGGACCGCTCCAGAGTAAACTTGAGCGATTTGTGGATGAACATGACCTAGGTGAGGTTGTTGAGTTTGTGGGCTTTGTTAGCGAGAGCGACAAGCCAAGCTACTACGCATCAGCCGATATAAGTGCCTTTCCGAGCAGCGGTGGCGAAAGTTTCGGTATAGTCTTACTGGAGGCAATGGCCAGTGGCAAAGCTGCTGTGCTGGCCGGTGATAATCCAGGTTACCATTCGGTCATGCATCAGCGAACCGAACTATTGTTTGACCCGAAGAGTAAGTTTGAATTAGCTGAGAAACTCGAAGAACAGTTACTCAATAAAGATGCTCGACGCAACAATGCTGAGTGGGGCGCTAATTATACAGTAGATTTTGATGTTAATGTCGCAGGCAGTAAATTAATTGATATTTATAATGAGGCATTGCGTAAACGAGCTAAGTTATAGATAATGTCATCAATGATCAAGTTTCGCAGGGGTAGTGATTTGAAACAAGTTCAAGAAGTAAATGTGAATGTATCGACAGCCACCTTTGTGCGGCTGGCACTAATGTCTATTGCCACTATTGTTCTTCTGATATCCATTCGCAAAGCCTCGCATGCTTTGCTGCTGGTCTTTACGGCTTTTTTCTTGGCATTGGCCTTAAATGCCCCGGTTCATTGGTTAAGTGAGAGATTGCCTGGCAAGCGCCGCGGCAGCCGTTCTCTAGCTACCACCCTGTCCTTTTTGATCGTTATTGTGCTACTTGGCGGCTTTATAGCCAGCCTAGCGCCACCTTTAGTTAGACAGACTGAAACTTTTGTTGTCGCAGCGCCGAGTTTGGTGACCGAGTTTCGTAGTCAAGACAGTCAGGCGGGTCGGTTTATTCGTGAGCATCACTTGGAGAAACAGGTTAATACCTTTTCAACACAGCTATCTGAAAGGTTGAAGCATGTTGGCGGCTCGGCTTTTGCGACAGCACAGCGAGTTGGTAGCAGCGTCTTCTCATTGTTCACCATCCTGGTATTGACTTTTATGATGCTGGTTGAGGGTCCAAGATGGTTTGCCTTTATGCGCGAGGTGATCCCCGATAGACATCATAAGATGTCAGATCGAATGACAGCAGAAATGTACGGTGTCATAAAGGGCTATGTTAACGGTCAAGTGGTGCTGGCAGCTTTGGCCGCATTGTTAATCATGCCGGTTGTGCTACTTCTCCACGTTAGTTACCCAGTGGCTTTGCTTGTGATTATATTTATTTGCGGCCTAATCCCCATGGTTGGACACACTATTGGCGCAATTATCGTCACGACTGTGGCTTTGTTCCACTCGACTGGCGCGGCTGTTATTATCTTGGCTTACTACATTCTTTATCAACAGATAGAGAACTACTTCGTTCAGCCTCGTATTCAGGCTAACTCTACCAACATGTCACCTTTGTTAGTATTTGTGTCAGTTGTGATTGGCGTAAGTTTTGGTGGTTTATTCGGTGCCCTGGTTGCCATACCAGTCGCTGGCTGCTTGCGAATCGCTATCCTGGAATACTTAAGAACCTATGACGTTATTGATACGCCTACTTTTGAGGAGCTTGTCGAAACCAAATAGCGCCACCTGGCGTGTCTCTTAGACCGACACCTTGAATTCCCAGTTGATCACGTACATTGTCGGAGACTTGCCAATCCTGGATTGCACGCGCCGCCTCTCTTTTGGTGATAAGTTGTCTTTGGTCGGCACTAATATCCTCGGATTTACCAAGCTTTGTGCCGAGTAGCTCATCTACGCTTGTAATAAACCTCTTAAAGCTGCCCAATTCATCCCTGGATATAACGCTATGTTCATCTACTAACCCGCTCAAGAGCGCTAAAGCCTTGGGTGTGTTTAAGTCGTCTAGCAAGGCATTAGTTATTAACTCTGTGTACTTGTCAAAGTCTGCGCCTGAAGCCTTGCCATCAGATGCGGTAGCCTGGAATCGCAAGTCAGCAAAGGCCTGCAGGTTATTTAGACGGTTCTGAGCTGCCTCTAGGCTATCCCAGCTAAATCTTGACTGACTACGATAATGGGACTCTAGCACATGCAGCCTTACAACCTCTGCGGAGTAGCCCTTGTCACTGGTCGCTTGCAAGCTAACTCCGTTGCTCAGGCTCTTTGAGATCTTCTGTCCTTCCACCATCACATGATTGGCATGCAACCAATGCTGGGCAAAAGGCTTACCGGTCGCTGCCTCGCTCTGGGCTATTTCGTTAGTGTGATGTACTGGTACATGGTCAATGCCACCGGTGTGGATGTCCAGAGTTGGACCGAGATATTTCATGCTCATTGCCGAACATTCAATGTGCCAGCCAGGAAAGCCTTTGCCCCAGGGACTATCCCACTCCATATCGCGTTTGTGATCCGTTGGGGAGAACTTCCACAACGCAAAATCCGAGGCATTACGCTTCTGAGGATTCAAGCTGACACGAGCACCGGCCTGTTGCTCGTCAAGATCCAGTCCAGCGAAGTCGCCATACCGTGAAAACTTGGACGTATCGTAGTAGACGCCGTCGTCAATAATATATGCGTAGCCCTTGTCGTCTAGTTGCTTGATTAGCTCGATCTGGTCGGGGATATGGTCAGTGGCTTTAACCATTTTGTCTGGTTGAAGCATGTTGAGAGCTTTCATGCCTTCAATGAAGTCCTGGGTATAAAATTCAGCTACTTCCCAAGCAGATTTACCCTCACGCTTGGCACCCTTCTCAAGCTTATCTTCGCCTTCGTCTGCGTCACTGACCAGATGCCCAACGTCTGTAATGTTCATGACCCACTTGGGCTGCAAGCCATCAGCCTTGAGCGCCCTGATCAGAGTATCCATACGAACATAAGTGAACCAGTGTCCAATGTGGGCATAGTCATAAACTGTTGGACCGCAAGTGTAAACCGTCACAATCGGCGGGTTCAGTGGCTTGATTTCGTCGATTTGCTTGGTTAGTGTGCTGTAAAGCTTCATCTCAGCTCTTCCCCAGCTTGGTCAAAAGCTCTGCGGCGAACTCCAGGCAATCCGATATGGTCTTGTCGAAATCACTGACTGAATTAATCTTAAAGCCGCTGGCGAAGGCGTGACCGCCACCACCAAAATGTTCCGCCAGATCTGCGCCAATACCGGCTTCGGAGTTGCAGCGTATAGCAGCGGTGACCTTACCGTCGTCATAGCGCTTGAATACTATAGCCACTTGCACTCCGGCAGTTTGCAGCATGTCAATCTGAATCAGCGGCGCCGGGTTGTAAAGTGGGCTGTACTGGTTGATTTCGAGCTGAGGCACCACCACATAGGCCAGTTTGCCGTCAGATGCAAACTCAGTGTGCCGTATTAAGTCAGCTTTGTACTTAAATATCTCGGGCGCCATCTTACTTAGCTCACGGCGCCGCTCCTCCAGCTTTGGTCGGTTAACGCCCGCATCAACCATTTCGGCCATCACACGGTAGGTTTGCGCTGATGCTAGCTGGTTACTAAGGCCCTGGGTGTCGCCTAGTATCGAGATCATCAAGAACTCCTGAGCAGCTACCGATAAAGACCAGTTTAACTCTTGAGCTATGAGATAAATCAACTCCCCAGTCGAAGCTCTGGTGTGATCATTAATCATGACACTCGAAAACGGTATGACATTCTCGACTACTTTGTGATGATCAAGTACAATACATGGCTTATTGGCTAGCCAGCCCTGCTGACCAGATTTGGTCAGGCGCTCAAGCAGAGTCATGGTTGAGGCGTCTACAATGATGCTGGCATCAAACTTCTGGGGCAAGTCTTTTTGAATGCGGTCCCAGCCATCCATATAACGTAGATAGCCCGGCATGTCGACGGCGCAATATAGGTATACTTCTTTGCCTAAGTCACCGAGAATGTGTTCTAGGGCCAGCGCGCTGCCCAGGCTGTCGCCGTCTGGATTATCGGCTTGGACAACCGCAATCTTGTGGTTGTCTTCAATGATTTGTTTGATTTGGTCAGTTTCTGGGTACATTGCTTATAATTGTAGATTCTAGGGGCAATATCCCCAAATCATATAGCCTGACGATCCTCTAACGCCCGCCCTAGGGTTATCTGATCAGCATACTCGAGATCAACACCAGCTGATAATCCGCGTGCCAAACGGGTTATTTTGACCTTCCTATCGCCTATTTGTTGCCTTATATAAAGTGCTGTGGATTCGCCTTCGACACTAGCGTTTGTAGCCAAGATGACTTCTCTGACCTTATCTTCATCAAGACGCTTAACTAGCTCCTTGATGTGCAGCTGCTCCGGGCCAACATTGTCAATTGGTGACACTAGGCCGCCCAAGACATGATAGGTACCGTGGAATTGGCCAGTCTTCTCGAGAGCCACCAGGTCAAAGGGTTCGGCCACTACAGCTACCGTTGTCTTGTCGCGCTTGGGATTCGTATAGAGGCTGGATAGCTCCTGCTCAGCTGGTACTAGGGCAAATGTCTTAGAGCAGTAACCAATGCCGCCCTCAAGAGCCTGCAAAGCTGCCGCAAGCCTGTTGGCCGAGTCACCCGACTGTCTCAGCAGATGATATGCGTACCGTTCGGCAGTACGCGGCCCAACTCCCGGCAACAGCCCAAAGGCCTCAATCAAATCACTCAAAGCCGGTGGCAGTATCTGCATGGTCAGAAGCTCGCTATAGACCTAGACTGCCCAGAGCACCCATCATGGGCTGCATCTTCTCAGCAGCGACTCGTTGGCTCTCGCCAATAGCTTCCTTAACGGCATCTTCAATCCAGCGTTCCAGCTGTCCAATATCGTCCAAATCGACATAGTCGGGATCAATGTGCACTTTTTTGAGCTTTTGCTCACCGGTAATCTCAACCACCACGGCACCATCGCCTTTTTCGACTGTGATTACCATCTTCTGCAATTCACCCTGAATCTTTTTGACCTTCATAAGCATCTTGGCCTGGTCGAATCTTCCCATATCACTTCCCTCCTTGTCTGACTTATAGTATAACAGCGTTAGCGGCGGTATTGAAACACTGCCTGAGTTGTCGGATTGTGCGGCCAAGCCACAAAGTAAGAGCGCAAATTATAGATACAGCTAAGCCCAATAGCTAGACTAATCAAACCCAGACCTAAACCACGTGCCAATGGGTTCTTGGGGAAAGTCTGGAGCCATTCATGAACCAGGTAGGCTATGCCAGTTGCAGCGGCTACATATAGCAAGGGCACTAACAAACTCAGTCCGGCTGCTCCGCCGGGGCCTACCAGAACCACACCCGTAGCACCAAACAAGGCCAGTAGACGTGTGCGAGCGGCTTTTGGGTGTGTTGCGTAGAAATAAATACCTATTACGCACACCACCAGCGTAAAGATATCCATAATTGGCAATCTGTCCAGCCAGATTTCCGGATACTGAGGGCCGCGAATAAACAAGTGGATTGGAACAGCAACAAATCCCTTGGCAAACTCGAGCACACCGACAAAATGGCTCGGCAGACCTAACCACACCGCCAGGCCGCCAAACTTGAGCATGTCGAATACGAGTAGCGATACGCCTGCCAAGAACAATACAATGTACAAGGAGCGCTGCCAGCCTCCAAAATGCTTCCAGGCGGTCTGTAATTGGTGACGAGACATGTAAATACTCAAGGCAACTAGCCAGACAAGTCCAGGTACGTATAGCATTAGCCCCCAAGCTAACAGACTGCCCAGCAGCACAATCAAGCGCTCAGCATACTTATGCAGAAGAACCTGTATCAACAGCAGTGTCGGCATGGCCCATAGATACAACACGTCGAAGCTAGCCAAACGACTTACATGCAGCACCCAAGCACTGGTCATAAACATAAGACTGGCCATAATGGCAGTACGCGTACCATGCCAAAGCTTGATCAAACAGGCAAAGCTGACCATAGATAAGGCGCCGAAAACTACATTTGGCAAACGACTGAGAAACTGCCCATGATCTGTAAAAAGCGCAAAGACAAGCGAGCGAACCAGCTTCAAGGGCAAGTAAAAGGCTTGCCCGTAAATACCGTGCCACCCAACTGCCTGAGATGATGCTCCAATCTCTGAGGCACTCATTCCGTATGTTAACGTCCCGAGCTTGTAGAGCAGCAGCCAGCTTAGACCTGCCACCCCGAGCACAGACCAACTAATGACTCGCCGATTGTCTATCAAATAACTACGAAATTGCCCCATATAACTGCCTATTATAGCCTATTAGTCTGTCTGCCTAGTTATTGAAAGGCTGCTCCTGGTGGCGACTATCCACCGAGCGGAAGCGCTGGCGCTCATTGTCAAAGTAGAGTTCAACACCGCCCGTAGGACCATTACGATGCTTTTTGACTAGGATATCGGTTAACTTCTTACGGTCAGTCTCGGGATTGTAGTACTCCTCGCGGTAAATAAAAGCCACGACATCGGCATCCTGTTCGATCGAGCCCGACTCACGCAGATCGGCTAGCTGAGGAATTTGCGGATTTCGGCTCTCGACTGATCGGCTCAGCTGACTTAAGGCCAAAACTGGTACATTAAGCTCTCTAGCTACGCCTTTGAGACCGCGCGAGATCTCTGAAATCTCCTGAACTCTGTTACCGTCACCACCGTAGCGGTTACCACCGCTCATGAGCTGCAAGTAATCAACAATAATTAAGCCCAGGGGGCGTTGATGCGCCTCACGACGGGCTTTGGTGCGTAAGTCGCTGATCGTTATACCTGGGCTGTCGTCGATATAAATCTGAGCCTCGCTCAGAGTTCCCATGGCGTGGCCAATCTTCTCGAAGTCGGCATCAGTTAGATTACCAGTACGCAGCGCCCAGGCATCAACGCCAGATTCCATAGACAGCAGACGGTCAACCAACTGCTCCTTGCTCATTTCAAGACTAAATATCAGAACAGGCTCATTGGACTGGACAGCAATGTTGTGGGCAAAGTTAAGCGCCAAGGCTGTCTTACCCATCGATGGACGAGCAGCCAGAATCACAAGGTCGGAGCGCTGGAATCCGGCCAGAGTATTATCTAGATCTTTGAAGCCCGTTGGCACACCACGAATCTTCTGCTTGTCTTTGTGAAGGTCATCTAGCCGATCAAAGCTTTCAGCAAGTATGGTTTCGAGACTTATGACATCCTGCTTGATATGTTGCTGGCTAACCTGGAACAGACGAGTTTCGGCTTCTTCAACTAGGTCGCGCAGTTGCTTGGATTCGTCATAGCCAAGATCGGTAATTTCCCTGGAGGCTGTAATCAGACGCCGGCGCATGGCCTTTTGAGCCACAATGTCAGCATATTGCTCAACGTGTGCCGCCGTTGGCACAAAGTTGGTAAGTTCGGTCAGATAAGCTGGTCCGCCAATGCTGTCGAGGTCGCCACTGTTCTTAAGGCGGTCCGTGAGTGTTAGGACGTCAATTGCTTGTCTGTGCTCGTATAGATGAAGAATGGCCTTATAGATGCGCTCGTGGCGCTTGTCGTAGAAGTCAGCCGCGCTTAGGTTATCAGCTACCTTAACAATGGCATCGGTATCAATGAGCAGCGCGCCTAGCAGGCTAGCTTCGGCTTCGGCGTTTTGCGGTGGCGTATTGGTGGTTGACGGCGTTGGTTCCATAATTACGATTCTAGCAGCTCAGCTTCGCCAAAAATATTGCTAATGGCTGTTAAGTTGTTATTGTCCGGTGCTTTTGGAGCTGGCTCAGGTTGTGCTTCGGGACTGGGTGACTTAGGCGGTTTGGCGGCCTTATCGAGCAAACATTCGATGGTGACTGTTTGTCCGGTCAAGTCATGAATAATGTCAGCTAGCTTCTGTTGGTTGCTGTTCTCCTTGATTCGCTTCTGATGAAAGGCAAAGGCAAATGACAGCTTGAGCTTACCTTTTTCCGAGAAGTTTGGCTCAGCCATTCGAACCACGCCATATAGGGTGTTATGACGTTGCTTGAGCTCCTTAAGTATGGCTGGCCAAGCTTCTTCATTAAGAGCTAGATTTGGCGTGGCCTTTTTGGGCTTATCTGCCGCCGCTTTGTCGGTGTTGGCTGGCTTTGGGGCGGACTTTTGTTCAGCTGGTGTGTCGGGTTGGGTATTCTTGGCCTTCTCGGGCTGAACGATAGGTTTGGGCGTCTCGGTTGTGGCTGTTTGTGGGCGAGCTTGCAGCAAAACTATCTCGAGCAAGCGCTCTGGATCATGTGCAGCTGGCACTTCGATAAGCTTGCTGAGCAGCGTCAGTCCGTGGTCGCTATCCTGATTGTCGTTAATAATGGCCGCTCTTAAGCTGTGACCTAAGAGCTTGGCGATAATGGCCGCCTGGTAGCCCTTGTCATATAGCTGTGTCAGGGTATTCATTAGAGTGGCACTGTCAGCACCATCCAAAGTGGCACGGAGCAGGGTTTGTAGAGACTCCTCGGGCGGTATGCCAAGCAGGCGTCTAATATCTTCGGCTTCAATCTTATTGTCACCACCTCTGGCCTGATCGAGCAAACTTATGCTGTCACGGAAGCTGCCTTCGCCATGATTAGCTAGCAGCCTAAGGGCATCGTCCGAGATCTTGATATTCTCGGCTTTGGAGATGTATTTGAGGTGATCAATGACTTTGTCCGGCCCGACTGGCTTGAAGCTAAAGCGCTGGGTGCGGCTGACAATGGTATCAGGTAGCTTGTGAGCATCAGTGGTAGCCAAGATGAAGACAGCGTGAGCTGGCGGCTCTTCAAGTGTCTTAAGCAGAGCATTGAAGGCCTCACGCGTCAGCATGTGGACTTCGTCAATGATGTAGACCTTGTACTTCACACTCGTTGGCGCGACGTAAACCTTATCCCTAAGCTCTCTAATCTCATCAATTCGACGATTGCTGGCAGCGTCTATCTCAATAATATCCAGGTGCGTGCTGTCGTCAGTGTAAGGCAGTCCGTTGATCTCATGCGCCCAAATACGCGCGATCGAGGTCTTGCCAACCCCCCTTGGACCAGTAAACAGGTAGGCATGACTAATACGGCCCTGTTTGAGTGCTTGTTCAAGAGTTTTGGTTATATGCTCTTGGCCAACTATCTCATTCAGAGACTTCGAACGATACTTTCGATACAAAGCCTGCCCCATAGTCGTTCCATTATACTAGCTTTTGCTAGTCGGGGCTGTTGTGCTATTGCCTTAGGGTTGATTAATTGTGGTTAATCTGTGCAAAGAATGTTTACACCTAGTGCAGGCAGACGGTCTACAGAGCGGCTTCGAGCGCGGCCCACTCGGCGGCTGAGTCGTCTTCTGGAACGTTAACACTCACCTGATCACCCGGCTTGGCCTTGAAGTAAGTTACGCTGGCTAGTAATACACGCAGTTTCTTACCGTTAACATCGACAAAGTAGTGGCCGTTCTCAAGAATCAGCGTGCCTACCACCTGCTTGCGAGGTATCGGGCCGATTTGCTTGTACAGGAAAGCACCGTCTTCAGCGATGGTGAGCTTGAGGATGTCGCCTTGAACAAGCTTGGACTTGCTGGCGTAGTTGGCCGGTACGGGATAGGTCTTGCTGTCTGAGCCAACCATGTTTTGGCCGTCGAAGACACCTTCGATTACCTTACCCAGCGTATCTTCACGCGCAACAGGCGCAACTTTATCATCATCACCAACAAGACTAATTAGCAGCTCAGTGGCTGCTGCAAGGCTGGTTTCGGCTTCCTGGATTAAAGCTCGTAGTCTTTTGACTTGCTTATCTGGTACATCCGGCATATGTCTGTCTCTCTTGGTCAGTGTTTATTGGTACACTTTCCTCCCTAAAATATCACGTAGATCGACTCGTGTCAAAAATCGGGTGTTGATCTGTGGATAAACTAAAAGCCGCCCTAATTACTCAGGACGACTCTTAGTGGAAGCTAGTCTAAATGCTTAGGCTAGTTCAACTGTAGCGCCGGCAGCTTCTAGGGCTGTCTTAGCGGCTTCAGCGTCTTCCTTCTTGGCTTTTTCTAGAACGGGCTTAGGTGCGCCGTCTACGATTGCCTTCGCTTCACCAAGGCCAAGACCGGTTAGGTCCTTAACAGCCTTAATAACAGCGACCTTCTGTGCGCCGGCATCCTTAAGAATGACGTCGTATTCGCTCTTTTCTTCGGCTGCAGCGGCGCCTTCGCCACCGGCTGGAGCAGCAGCAACAGCTACGGCTGCAGCGGCTGGCTCAATGCCATATTCGTCTTTTAGGATAGTTCCTAGCTCGTTGACTTCCAACACGGTAAGTCCGACAAGCTGCTGCGCGATTTTCTTTAAATCTGCCATTTGATAGTTCTCCTCGCGTTCGTTAATTGGTTGCTTTGGCTTCCAGACCTTGTAGTAGGCCGTGGAGGTTGCCGGTAAGACCACTCATAACACCGTTAACGGGTGCGTTGAGGGTGTTGATTAGACCGGCGATCAGTTGGTTCTTGCTTGGTAGTACTGCAAGCGCCTTAACGCTGTCAGCATCGATGAACTGGCCATCGGCGCTAATAGCTCCGACAAACTGAAATGTCGGATTAGTCTTGGCAAAAGCGTGCAAGCTCTGGGCGGGCGCTACTTCATCATCGCTGTTAAAAGCGTAGATTAGCATGCCTTCTAGGGCGCTAGTGTCAACATCCTTGACGTTGTCGGTCGCCTTGATAGCTTGGATAACGAGGCGGTTCTTGACGACCTTGACCTTAGTGCCGTTAGCTTTGGCGTCACGACGTAGCCCCTGAAGGGCCTTAACGCCGGTACCTTTGTACTTGGCAACGACTGTCATCTTAGAGTTGCTGAGTAGATCAGAAACTTCACGGATTACGTCTTGCTTTTCGGTTTTGGTTAGTGCCATTGTAATTTTCTCCAAATTACTTACAGATTACTTTGCAAAACTATCGACCGTGCCTTGCTTCGTTGCCAAACAAAAACGCCTTTGGAATCTGTTAACCAAAGACGTTCAAACTATCTTAAATAGATTGTTCTACCTCGGCGACCTTATCAAGTTTCTTCGGCTAATGCTTCGGAAACCGTCGCTGTCTGTGGCAACTATACCTGTTATTCTAGCGCATTCTACACCTTCGGTCAAGAGGTAAGCGCCAGCTAGATGAAGATTTCTAATGCCTTGGAGTCTGCAATCCGGAACTCATATTGCGCCTGTTGTAGCTGACTATTTAGTGCAGCCACGTCTTTGGCTTCAAAGCCAATTAGCACACTGCCTTGATCGGCACCCTGACCGCGGTAATGAAACAGGCTAATATTCCACTTGTCGCCAAGCCGATGCAGGAAATCATTAAGCGCCCCAGGTCGCTCAGGGATCTGAACCTCATATAACACTTCATCTCGTACCTGCGTTGAGACGCCACCGATCATATGACGCACATGCTCCTTGGCTAGATCATCAAGCGAGAGGTCATGATAGGTGTAGCCATGCTGCTTGAGGCGGCCTATGAAAGCTCGCCTATCTTCAATGCTTTTGAGGCCAACACCGACAAAGATGTAGGCTTCTGAGCGACTGCTTAGTCGGTAGTTAAACTCAGTTATCGCAAAGCCGTTGACGACAGACGTACAGAACTTGCTCAGAGCGCCAGCAGTCTCTGGTAAGCGCACGGCAAATAGCGCCTCTTGGCCGCTACCAAGCAAAGTCCGCTCAGCCACAAACTGCAGCCGCTCGAAGCTCATGTTGGCACCGGAACAGATGGCAACGACCACCGAGTCAGACGACAAAGCGCCGCCAGTAGCCAGCACCTGCGTGCCTGCTACGGCTAGGGCTCCAGCCGGCTCGACTATGCTGCGCGTTTCTTCGAAGATGCTCTTAATGGCGGCGCAAATGTGGTCGTTATCGACTGTAATTACCTGGTCGACGTGCTTTTTGGCTACGCTATAGGTCAGCTTGCCGACTTGCTTGACGGCCACGCCATCGGCAAAGATACCGACATGATCGAGAGTCACCCGGCGGCCAGCGGCCAGGGAGTCGTGCATGGCCGAACTGTCCTCAGGCTCGACACCTATGATTTGCACCTCAGGACGAACAGATTTTACGTACTCGGCAATACCGGCAATCAAACCGCCGCCACCTACAGGCACCATAATATGGGTAACGTCCGGCGATTGGACGAGAATTTCCTGCCCAATAGTGCCTTGTCCAGCAATGACTAATAGATCATCGAAAGGGTGAATGAAGACTCGCGCTTCTGATTGGATAAGGCTCGTACAATGCTCATAAGCTTCGGAATAGCTATCTCCCGCTAGGACGACCTCAGCGCCGTAGTTTTTGACGGCCTGAACCTTGATATCAGGTGTCGTCCTGGGCATAACAATTAGAGCTGAAATACCTAGTTTTTGGGCACTCAGGGCAACGCCTTGAGCGTGATTGCCAGCACTGGCAGCAATAACACCCTTGGCTCTTTGCTCCGGACTTAGGTGCTTAATCTTATTGTGGGCACCGCGCAGCTTAAAGGAATGAACAGGCTGTAAGTCCTCCCGCTTGAGTAACACCTTGAAGCCAAGCCGCTGAGTGAGATGTTCGGCAGCCTCTAGCGGCGATTCGATAGCAACATCGTACACTGCTGCGGTGTCTAGTAGCGTTTTGTCCTGGCTCACCCCTGGTTGTCCTTCACAGCTATGGCTTCGATCTCGATTAGCAGCTCGGTGGCGCCAACTCCGGGTAAGGCCGAAACCTCTACGCAGGAACGAGCTGGCATAGGCTCCGCGAAGTATTCAGCATATATAGTGTTAACAGCCACGAAGTCATCGATATTCTTCAGGAATACTGTAGTCTTAACCACAGAATTAAGCCCAAGCCCAACAGAGTGCAATACTGTATCAAGGTTTTTCAGCACCTGGTGTGTCTGTTCAGCGATGCCTGGCAAGGCTCTGCGCGTAACAGGGTCAATGCCTATTTGGCCTGATGCGAAGTAAAGATTACCAGCCTGGCGCAACGAGCTGTATGGTAGTAGTTTGTTCATAATATCCTCTCTTAAATAAAAAGCCCCCTTCTGGCGGGAGCTGCTAATTCTTTGGTGCAAATATCGAGCAGACCCGCGTCTAGGGGTTATAAATCTCCATAATTACTGATTGCCTGCTCATCTGCTCAATACTCACACAACGATAGCGTCATGTCAAGACTGCACTTGACTTTCGACGCGTTTACGGTTATAATCGTCTTTATATGTCATCACTGCATACTAGAGGATAATTATGGCAAATACTGGTAAAACAAGCCCCCGCAACACTCCCGAGGCGATCAGAAAGAGAGCAGAGAGAGCTGCAAAAAAACAATCTGATGTTGCAGATAGTGTTTTTGCATTTAGGAATAGCGCTGGCAGACCAGTCGATGGACTGGCTTACAACCTGCGCATGAACAGAAGTTGTGGTGTAGTAGCTATGCAAGGAGCGCCGGTCAAGCAATTTTTTATTGATGTCCAGGAATGCTTTGGAACTGACACAATTGTGCATTTAGCAGCCGATGGCCCTATCCAAGGTGAGGCGCCCGTAGCAGAAGTCGATGAGCTACATATAGCCGAAGGTCTTGTAAGCTTCAATGACAATCAACTTGGTCAGCATAGCTTATTGATATTTAGTGGCGTTATCTTTAGCCCAAACTCGGCCAAAAACCAGAAGGTACCAGAAACCGCACGCCGGCTTAGTGAATTACTTATGCGGCATGATCCTGATCAACCCATGATGTTGTTCGTGGGAGATGGCACTCGCGATGATCTGCCACTAACAGGGGGCTACGATAAAGTAAACCGACCTCCAATTGTTCAAAACTTACCGATAGTCTATGGCCTAAGTGAAACTGGCAAACTGTCGACAGTTATGGGATCTATAGTAGCCTAGCTGAGCTGGGTGAGCTTGAATTGGGTGTAGCGCTCAGCGGCAAGACGAGTTAGCTCAGGATCCTCATCGGTGTTAACAAATTGCATGGCTTCGGCCAGAAGCGGATGAACCTCAGCCAGCTTCTCGTGCATCTGCAATACTAGCTTGCGATAGCCAGGGTGGCCCTGGGGACTGGTACGAAGTTCGTGAAGATGGAAGGCCTCGCGAGCATTGTAGGTGACTTTCCAGCGCATTTTGTGACCCATCAGGGTAGCATATTGAGCCTCCAGCGCATAACCGGCCTGCTGCAGGAAGGCATGGAGCTTGAGGCTAACCTCGAAGCAAGCTTCGAACTGATCGGTTAGTCCGGCTTCTTCGACTAGCTTGGGCACTTCGTAGCCGTAGCGGGGTGTCAGCAGCTGCCAATTCATGTCATCAACCATGCGATGACGTTGAAGATCACGGAAGATTCCATAATCACAGACAAGATCCCAGCTGTAATGGGCCTTTTCGATAGCACGACTAGGGCGGTGACGACGATTTAGCCGCTCACCCATGTAGGCCTTGAAGACAGCGATTTTCTGGTCATATGGCCAATCGTTAACGTTAGACTGGAGCTGCTCAAGCGAGAGATTGCTATGTTCATATAGCATGTCAGGTACCAGTAGAAGTTCGTTCTTGGGCCAGAAGTCTACCAGATTGACAGCTTCGGTCGCTGCCGAGGCGTGACTCTCGGGCAAATAATCCTTGGCTAGCTTCTGAACAGCCCTGGCAGTGTTGGCGCGGTAGGCTATAGTAGCGCCGCCACGCTCCGGCTTATCGGCGCGCTCCAAGAACATCGGTACAATCTTGCGCCCCTGTTCCAGCAAACTCTGGCCGGTGATTTGAGCCTCTGGCAATTCATCACTAAGTAGGTGCATTATCAGACTCTCTAGGGCTTGACCGGAAGCGAAGATACCGACAGTAGACTTGGTAGCTACCGGTAGGACATCACGTATGGCGTCGCAGGCTTGAGCCCTAGTAGCACCCTTCCAGGCAGCATCTCGCTCAGCCTCCGATGTACTCGAAGCATTGCGGACATAATCCGTCAGACGGTGCACCATAGACGAATACATATCAAAAATAGTGTCCATGGCCTGCTCATACTGCTTCCTGACCGAAGGCTTAAAATGTTCAGGGGTGTAGTAGCGATATTTGCCGTTCTTGTCCTTGCGATCAAAGTAAATGTAGCGAGTTGATTGCTCTAGGTAGGAAGCTAGTCTGCCCCACTCCAGCTTTTTGGTCAGGATGTTGGAGGCATTCTCGACGACTAGGTGCAGGCCACCTAGTTGCTGCACTGAGTCATCACCGTACGCTGTTATAACACGCTGCAGGAGCTGAGCATCCTTGTCGATCTTGCCAGCAAACTCATCAAGAATGGTAACCCTCATATCATCACCACGGCGGCTTAGCCTGGCCATAGCGGCCGCAATAGTCACAGGGCTTAACTTATCAGTGAAGGTGTAGACATCACCATCTACGTCGGTGACTGCATCTGATAAGTACTGCCTGCCAGCATCAGTAATGCTGTAGTTGCCCTCATCGGACTTGGTCACTAATGGCTCGTCTACATCGGTCTGCAGGGCTGAGTCAGCTTCTGGCTGCTTCTGCTTCTGCTCGATGATTTGCTTAACTGAGGTTGGCTCGGTAACTGCGGCGGCTTTGCTTGTATTGCGAATCGAGAGCTCCTTAGAAACCAATTGCCAAATATTGTCGGCGATAACGCTTGTCTCATCAGTAGCAAAAACAACTGGTAGGTTGCGCTGCTTGGCTTCCCAGAGGTAGCCAGCTCGTACGCGTTCCAAAAAGGCATCAGTTAGGTTGTCGAAACGCTCGCCGTGATAACGGCCGCTCAGCCTGGTACGCAAGACATTCACTGGTGCGTCGAGCACAATACAGAGGTCAGGTTCAATGCCGCCGACAGCAAAGCTAATGATGTTGTTGATAGCTGGGTAGTCAGGCACGTCACCACGCCCATAATACTGAATCGCCAATGTCGTCAAATAATTGCGATCGACCAGACAGATAACACCGTGTTCAACGCTCTCTTTGATAACTTGTAAGCTCTGGGCTCGTGCAGCGTTGTAAAGCAGAACTTCTGTTCGGGTATTCATGGGGTAGCGCGGATCTTGAGTTAGCTGGCGAATGGCGCGAGCAGTCAAGTCGCTCTGGCTGTCAGGCTCACGCAGAGTGCGAACTGGCAGACCGGCAGCTTGCAGACGGCGCGCTAGTTCTTGCAACTGAGTGGACTTACCAACGCCCTCAGCACCTTCTATGACGATGTACTTGCCCCTATTCATAAGATAGTCCTTCGATCTTCTGAGGCAGGGCACGTTGATCTTTGTAGGCCTTGGGCAACATCATATCGGGTGACCAAGTTTTGATAATTGTCTCTAGATCACTGCCCTGCTGATACTTGCCGCTGAAGCCATCATCCCTGCCCTTGCCATATGAGCCATCGACTTCGCCTGTCTCGAGGAAGATAGCCTGAGCAATACGCTCGCCAACGGGTAGCAACACTGTTTCGCGATCATTAAGATTGTAGATTTCGAGCGTTAGGCGATTAATATAGCCAGGATCTACCCAGCCAGCATCAAAGCAAACCGCTACACCATTACGGCCCCAGCTAGATCTGGATTTTACTTCGTAGGCACCAGGCGGTTTGATGCCAAAGAATTCATGAGTGTGAGCCAGCACGCGCTCACGCGGCTTGAGGCTTATAACAGGGTGATCCAGCGGAATATTATTAACTGGCTTGAAGCCGTTGAGTTTGCACCATTCACCATGTGGCATGGCCTTATAGGGACCGTCAAAGTAGCGTTCGACGTCCTCTGGGTCAAAGGGGTTATATATAGTACGCTCGTTCATCCGCTCAATGCGGTAATAGTAGTAGCCAAGTGTTACGTCCATACTGGCATGACTAACATGCTTGGGGTCAAAGGGATGGCAAACTATGTGCCCATCGTCGATCGCTTGCCGAATTTGGATATTGCTGTAGACCGCCATGGACACCTCTTTTAGTTCTTTTTATTTTAGATGAACCAGCGCTAGCAAGGCAAGCATAAAGGTAATGTGATTTTTACGCAAATAGTGTTTATAACTACTTATGCTTGGTTAATTTGGATTCAATGGCTTGATTGATGACCTGCATGGTTTGCTCATGAATCGTATTCACTTCTTGGCCAGCGTCAATTTTTACCGTGAAGTCTTCGTACCGTTTAGCGGCTATGTCGTAGCCGTCAGCTACACGCTCAAAGTACTCTAGCGGCATGCTCTCGAAGTAGTCAGACTGTCCTGGTTTGCTCTTGAGTCTGTCTAGAGCTTCTTCGGTCTTGGCATTATATATAATTGTGAGTTCCGGACCGAGGCGCAACATACCGGCGTCGACATATTGCCAGCCGGTAGCTTCGTCAAGTCGGCTGCCGTATATTTCATAGGCAGCCAAAGACAGAGGCCCCCTGTCGAGAAGAATTATCAGGCCTTTGGCTCTCTCCTGTTCGATCTTATCAAGCAGTGCCTCTTGAATAGCAACTGATATGTATAAGTTCGTCATGGAAGGCCTATCAATGGTCGAAAGCATAACCTCACGCAGCTCTTCGCCAATCGGTGTGCCACCGAGGTTGCGACTGGCTAGAACCGACCAGTTGTCGCTCTCGAGCTGAGTTTTGGCCAACTCAAGTTGAGTTGATTTGCCCACTCCGTCAATGCCGTCAAAGACAATAACTAAGCCACCATTTATTTGTTTTGAATCACTACCCATTCAAGAACAATTATGCCGGAGGCTTCGTCCGACGTCTAGCCAATAGTTGCTAAATCTACTGCTACCGAAGGACCCATGCTAGTAGTAAGGTAGACAGCCTGAACGTAGTTGCCCTTGATGCTTTGGGGCTTGTTAGCTTTGATACTGGCTAATACTGCCTCAACGTTCTTCAGCAATTGCGAGGACGTGAAGCTAACCTTACCGACACCGAGGTGGACAATGCCGGTACTGTCAACACGATATTCAACACGGCCAGCCTTAGCCTCGGCCACAGCTTTGTTAATATCGGTCGTGACTGTGCCGCTCTTGGGGTTGGGCATCAGTCCGCGTGGACCCAAGATGCGGGCGTACTTGCCCAGCTTAGCCATCAGAGCAGGGGTAGCAATCAAGATATCAAAATCCATGTTGCCTTTTTCTAAGGCAGCCAGTAGCTCTTCGGTTCCGGCAATATCGGCACCAGCCTTCTTGGCTTCGGCTGCATCATCGGTCAAAACAGCAATTCGAACAGTCTTACCGGTGCCGGCTGGAAGGACTAAGTTATCACGAATATTCTGGTCAGCTTGACGCGGATCAACACCTAGATTGATATGAAGCTCGACAGTGGCATCGAACTTAACATGACTAGTCTTCTGAGCTAGCTCAACGGCCTTCTCAAGCTCGTATGTTTTGCCAGCTTCAAGTAGCTCGGCACTCTTGCGGAAATGCTTGCCGCGACGCTCCAGACGCGAACGCGTTGGTGTAACTGGCACCCTTGGCTTGGCTTCGGCGATCTCGCCGCTGGCTTTGCGCTCTTCTTTGGCCTGTTTCTCGGCGGCTTCGTCCAGCGCCTTGGCGCTGCGCTTGCCAGCCTTAGCTAGCGGCTTATCGTCGGTAGTTGGTTCAGCAACTTCGATGCCTGGCTTGTCTCCTGACTTGGCCTGAACATCAAGCAAAGCTTGAATTTCTGCAATTGTGTTCTTGGCATTAACATCGACACCGGCGGTGGACGCTTCTTCTAACAACTCTTTTTTAGTCTTTGCCATTGTCATTCCTTTCGTGGTGCAAGCGGCCGGTTCACGGCCTCCCACAAATTAATCATTATAATTCTTGGTTGGGATTTCGCCTCTGCGCAAGTCTTTCATTAGCACTTGTTGCCAGCTCAGCAGCAAGTGCAGTCACATGGATTGCATGGGTGATAGCTCCAAATGTTCTCTCGCCGACTGGAGTCGTATTGATATGTGCTGCTAGCTCAAAAGCGTCAGCCTGAGCCGCCAAGACCGGGTCAGACTCGTCAGGGTATGGCGTGCGTAGAGTGTTGCCCATTGGCTTAGGTATACCTGTCATAATGTTACTTTTCCTCCACTTCGACGCCCATACTGCGAGCAGTACCGGCGACCATTTTCTTAATTGATTCGACATCTTCGGCATTCATGTCTACTGCCTTAGCCTCGGCGATCTCTTGCAAGTCCTTCTGGCTAAGCTTCTGGGGGAGCTTCTCGCTGTTGGGCTTCCCGGAACCCTTCTGAATACCCAGCTTGGCACGTATAAGGTCGTCAGTTGGTGCGCCAACCACTCGAAATGTCATGCTGCGATCGTCATAAACCGTAATGTGCGCCGTAACTGTTGCACCCTGCATGTCCTTAGTAGCGTCGTTAAATGGTTGGATAAAATCCATCATATTAACACCGTACTGACCGAGTGTGCTACCAACTGGTGGAGCCGCGCTGGCTTGGCCGCCGCGGATCTTCATCTTAAGATTTGCTTTTACTGCTTTTGCCATAGTGATTTTCGAACGGAGCTTAACCCAGCTCAACGTTCTCCTTCCCTTTCTTTTATTAAGACAGAAGTGCGTAACTGGGCTATTGTACTACAGTTCGCCTCTGTTGTCTATACTCGCTTAACCTGCAGTCCGTCGAGTTCGACAGGCGTTTCACGGCCGAACATGTTGACTAGGACCTTGAGCTTGCCCTTGGCTGGGTCGATTTCGTTAATGCTGCCGTCGAAGCCCTTGAACGGACCATCGATGATATTAACAACTTCGCCGATAGCGAAGTCGATCTTGTGCTTAGGCTGCTCGAGACCCATTCGCTTCTGGATTTTCTCGATTTCGTCCTGCTCTATAGGTGTCGGATCAGTACCACTACCTACGAAACCAGTAACTGAAGGCGTGTTACGGACGATGTACCATGCGTCCTCGGATAACTTCATGTGGACTAGAACGTAGCCTTGGAAGATACGCTTCTCGACGACGCGGCGCTTACCGTTCTTGATCTCGATCATCTTCTCCTTAGGCACTAGGACTTCGAAGATTTTGTCCTTCATGTCGAGGCTGTCGGCACGCTGGCGGATGCTCTCGGCGACCTTTTCTTCGTAGCCGCTATAGGTGTGAATGGCGTACCACTGCTTAGTTGTGTCATAACGCTTGATGCTGCTCATAATAATTCTCTGTTGTCCCTTACTTTAATAATATGTCTCTAAATAACTTATCTAGGCCATAGTCAACAGCTGCTATAGCAGCTCCGAATATAATAGCGAAAACAATCACGGCAAAAGTTAGCTGGCGGCTTTCTTTCCACCTTGGCCATGTAACCTGCTTGAGCTCCTTCCAGCTATTGCGGAAATAGACTGGGAAAATCACCTTACCTATGAAGCTACTCAGCTTGCCAATGAGCCTGAATGGCTTCTTACGGAACAACTTATTACTGGCAACGCGCCGAACTGGCTTAATGACTGGTCGGGATATCTGACCGCCAGCCTTCCTAATGCGCGCTGATCGACGAGGCTTGTCAGAAACCTCCGAGGCCTTGATAGCACGCTCACGAAACGTCTCCGGGTTCTTAACCAAACGCTTGGTCTTCTTGGCTGGTTTGCCGTCGGCCACTACCTACTCCTCATCTAGTTTGATGCAATCAAAAAGCCTACATAAATCTGTAGGCCATTGCTGTCAAGTTTATCAGGCAGGGCGCCAGAGGTCAAGTCGGATTTGCTATAGTTAGGAGCGTATGGAGCTTGTGCTTAGAGCATTCTTTGTAATTTGTGGCCTGGAGCTACTGTTGTGGCTGCCGACTGCTTGGCACCTACGCAAGTTTGCGGCCTGGAGCCTGATAGCCGCAAACAGCGTAATTCTAGTAGCTTTGCTGGTTGTTCAGCTAAAACTTTGGGCGGCGTTGGTGGCGGTTATCGGCATTTATCGTCTGATCAATTTGTACCGTATCCTAAGGGATCGAACTCAGCCTGATTATCTATACCATTCATCCAAGAGAACGGCTCTTTGGTTGATTGGTTCGCAGATTATAGTTATGAGCATCGCCTGGATAACTAGTTACGTTAACGCTAATCAGCTGGCTTTATTCTACCTGCTGACTGCCGGGCAGGTTGGGTGCGGCATGGTCTTACTAGCTTCCACACTGAGACATATTCGCACTACTGAGCCGCCTGTATTAACGAAGGTTCACGCCGACAAGGATCTGCCTAGCCTAACAGTTGCCATCCCGGCCCGCAATGAGACCATTGAGCTAGAGGCCTGCCTAAAATCTTTGATTGCCAGCAGCTACCCCAAGCTCGAAATCTTGGTACTAGACGACTGCTCTCAGAACAAGCACACACCAGAGATAATGCGCAGCTTTGCTCATGATGGCGTAAGGTTCATCGCCGGCCAAGAGCCCCCAGACAAATGGTTAGCTAAGAATTACGGCTACCATCAGCTAGCCGAGGCATCAAGTGGGGAGTTGCTACTATTCTGCGGCGTTGATGTAAGATTTGAGCCCAGAAGCCTCAATACACTTGTTGAAACCTTGCTTCACAAGCAAAAGAGCATGATAAGTTTGTTGCCGAGCAATCCTACACCTGCCAGCTGGGGTCTGACGAGACTAATTACGCAGCCCAATCGCTATGCTTGGGAGCTGGCTCTGCCGCGTCGGTTATTCAGGCGACCGCCGGTTCTAAGCACCTGTTGGCTGGTCACTCGCCAGGCGTTGCAAGCTAGTGGCGGCTTTGCGGCCGTCAGCCGCCAGACGGTACCTGAAAGTTATTTTGCACGGCAGATAGCTAATACGAGTGATGGCTATAGCTTTTTGCAGTCAAGTACGATTATGGGTGTAAGTAGCCACAAAAGCGCAGAAGAGCAACAAGCTACCGCCATTAGAACTCGCTATCCCCAGCTTCATAGGCGACTAGAAATGACTTTGCTGGTTAGTTTAGCCGAGTTCACGGCATTGGTCTGGCCTCTGATAATATTTGCTGCTTCATTGTTAGCTCAAGAGTGGGCATTGGCGGCCTTAGCTGGTCTTGCGTGGCTGCTGCAATCACTGGCCTACAGCCAAATTGTCAATTTGACCTATAGGCAGTTCTTGCTAAGCGGCACTTGGCTTGTCAGCCTAGCGGCTCTGCACGACATCTGGCTGCTCAATTACTCGATGTGGCAATATGAGTTCTCCGAGGTTATCTGGAAAGGCCGCAATATCTGTATACCAGTTATGCGGGTTATTCCTAATCTGCCAAAGGCCTAGGCTAGCCCATATCAGGCATGAAGATCGTGAAGGTCGAGCCTTTGTTAAGCTGACTTTTGAGTTCGATTTCGGCATTGATAAGTCTAGTCAGTTTCATAGTCACGTATAATCCTAGTCCAGTACCGTTGACCTGGCGAGTACGAAAGTCTTCGGAGCGGAAGAACTTATCGAAGACCTTTTCTTGATCGCCCTTGCTAATACCAATCCCAGTGTCCTCAACTTTGAAGCGAACACCGCCTGGCTGCGCATCAGCTTGCAAAGTTATGTGGCCCTTGGCCGTGTACTTAATGGCGTTGGTTATGAAGTTCTGCAAAATTTCGCGCACATACAGCTCGCTCGAATGTAACAGCTCCAGCCTGGGGTCAAGCACGGTCTTGAGCTTGAGATCTTTGGCGACTGCTTGTGGCTCATAGCTTTTGACGAGTTGCGCTACGAGGTCATGAACATTGATAGCCGAGATCTCGACTTCAAGTTTGCCACGCTCGGCACGACTTAGAGTCGATAAGTCATTAATCATATCCGCCAGGAAAAGCACTTGATTGTGGGCTTCGTTAAGCGCCTGCTTGATAGCGCTCATGTCACCTGAGCTGTCGGCAATATATTGAGCGTTGCCAAGATTGCCTTCGGCAATAGCAATTGGCGTCCTTAGCTCATGGCTGACTACACTGATAAATTCATCGCGCTCGTTCTCCAGCGATTTTTCTCTTGTAATATCACGAATCAATAGGACGTAGCCACGCTGTCCAGTCGCCCCATAGCCCAAGTGTACCGGAGCAACACTTAAGTAGAGATTGACTGTGCTGCCGTCGGAGTACTGCAAGTGCAAATCCCTGCTGGTAATTGGAGATTTGCTTCCCTTGATCATGCCCACAACATCTTGGAGCTTCTTAGCCTTATCCATAGGCTTAAAAACAGCACCCAGACTGGCACCTTCTTTGATAGAATTGACGTCAAGTATATTGAGAGCCGCGCCGTTAAACATAACAATTTTGATATTCTCATCGACGGCAATCACAGCATCAGCCATGCTATTGATTAGGCTGGTCAGCCTTTGATGCTCGAGCTGCTCTTTTGTAATCTTTGTTTTGCCAGCTTTGGGTTCAGATGTCATAGTCAAAGTCTATTATGCCACAGGGTCAGTGCTTTGGCCGAAACCGTTTATGATTGGCTGATAGGTTCTTAGTCTCTTCTTGAGCGATGGCGTGTTGGGTAGTACCTCGACCATAGCTTGCCAAAACCCTTTGCCATGCCGCAAGATTTTGGTGTGCGTCAGTTCGTGCATAAGGACATAGTCAATTAACTCCCAGGGCAGCTGCATTAGGTACAAATTAAGGACTATGTTGGACTCGTGATCACAACTACCCCAACGGCTTTTAAGCTGCTTGATACTGACACTGGTGTAGTCAAATTGGTGGGTCGACGCCAAATCAGCCAAGCGCTGCGGCAGAAGCTGCTTAGCCTGAACTCGCAGCGCCCTAATGCAAGCCTGCCTAGCAGCTCGCTGAACTTGCGGGTCGCCAGGTTCGGATGACGAAGGGTAGCTCACCACGACAGATGTGTCATAGACACGACCAGCGGGCTTTGCCAGCCCAGATTTTGCCGCGAAATATAGATGATGTGCCTTACCAATTGCCTGTCCGTCTAGTAATGGCTGGACGGGGCTTTGCTGCTCGCGAATCCAGGTCTGTCTCGACTGAGCAAACTTGAGGCCTGCACTATATGGCGCCCAGGCTGGTATGCTGACACGAACTTTGCCCGTTGGCGTGATACTTAATCTAAGATTACGACTTGATCTACGCTTGTAAACCGTGACGGCTAGATCATCTAGCATAAAATCTTTGCTTGGCATGGCAGCCCTTCGGCCGTTAACGAATAGAAATGTTGCGCCGGCTGGCGTCGTAGCGGCCTTGGTTCTTAGGAATCAGGTTGACCAGCCCCGGCTTGATGACACGCGAGCTAGCGTCTTCGTGACCGAGTACGCCTTTGCTACGCAGCTTACTTATCACCGCGCTCTGCTGCATATTGAACAAGTGCTTGCCGCTGATTACGGCGTAATCTTCGGTGTGAGAGGGGTTCTGCATGTGTCCAAGCACACTGTCATAAGTAGTTCTGTCCCAGGCTACAGCGTATTTGTCATCGGCTCGACGCCTATCACGCTTAACATTCCGGCCAAAGGCAGTGTCAGGATCCATTTGGAACCAAACCAAGAGCGGCTGCGCGCCCAAACGATGAGCCATGGCGTACAAAGCCCGTCGCTGTTTGACTCGCATAGCATTGGTATCATAAGCCACACTCAGTCCAGCCGACAAGAATTCTTCGCTCATGTAGTTCATCAATTGCTCAACAATGTCATTCTCTTGCTTGTCATAACGAGGCTTCTCAAACAGCTCACCACGAACCTTGTCCGACTGAAGATGTGCAGCCTGAACATTATCACAAAATTGTCTAGCAAAGTAGGTTTTGCCAGCACCAGGATATCCATAAAATAACAGCAGAAACGGCTTGGTCGGGTATATCTTGGCCATAGTGTATTTATGTATAGCAGATTTTTGACGTTTTTGAAAGCATAAACAGATGACAATTCACAGATTTTGACATATCATAGATCGGTACGCATTGAAGTGATAAAGGGGCATAGTACAACGGCTAGTATAAAGGTCTCCAAAACCTTAGATCGTGGTTCGATTCCACGTGCCCCTGCCAAGCTTAAACCGTAATTCAAGGAGCAGTCCGTGAACAAACAACTTAAGGGCTTTTTGAGCTTTGTTCAGCAGCATGGCGTAGTCGGACTAGCAGTTGGTCTGGCGATTGGTACGCAAGTTGGCGCCACGGTATCAGTAATTGTAAAGGGTGTAATCGACCCTGTTGTCGGCTTCATAATCGGCGATACGGCCGGCCTATCAGCAGCCAAATTCACTTTTACAGCCGGTGACCGCTCGATGACAATTCTTTGGGGTGCCGTAGCGTCTTCGCTTATTACCCTGTTAGCCGTATCAGCGCTAATTTATTTCTTCGTAACAGGCCTCAAGCTCGACAAATCAATCCCTGCTAAGAAGTAGCTAGGCAGCTTGCTCAGGTTGAGCTTCAGCGGCTCGATTACGGCTTAACAATACGGCTATGCCAAAGCCAGCGAGTGCAAAGGCCAGATCCTTAGTCGATTCATAGGCATGCTCAGGTGCATAAAAAGGTCTCACGCCTGACAATAGATGATCTTGCGCTATTTCCGACCCTAAGTCGTTAGCAGTCGCAGCAGCGACACCCATCCAGAGATAAGCCTGCTTGCTACCTTCAAAAAATCGATTACTAAGCGCTCGGGCAGCCAACCCGCCAACAAACCCCAGAATTGGATGAGCGCCACTCTCAACTGTAGCCCTTAAGACATCCGGCATGTCCTTGGTTAGTTCAGTGGCTTCGGCCACTTTTGATAGCACGGCAACTCCTGCCAATGTCGCACCAATAACGAGATTGGCTGGGTGATTAAGTGAGGTTTTTTCAGCTTTTGGTGTTTGTAGGTCAAACTTCTCAATAGCGCCGTCAGCGTCCATACTCATGTCAAACATCATACAATAACATTGCTCTATGGCAAAAAGTAGTATATTAGCCCATATTTTTTCAAACAACGCAGACGGCGTATTGACCAACATGTGATGAAGAATCCGGATCACATCATTTGTGATTGGAGTGTGCTAGAATTTCGAGTTGTTATAGTGCTTGTGCTATAAGGGCTAACTCTCTATAATTAAACTAAAGGAAAAATAAAAGAGCAGACTTAAAAAGATGAGGCCAATGAAAGTACTTATGCTAGGGTGGGAGCTGCCTCCGCACAACAGTGGTGGACTGGGAATAGCCTGTTACCAGCTCTGCAAAGCTCTATGCCAGCGTGGCTTGGATATTGAGTTTATTCTGCCCTACAACGCCGAGCATGGCATTGACTTTATGAGCATCACCGCAGCTCATCCGCAAGGTGTTAGCGACGTTATAAGGTCTGGTATTGCCTACGATAGTTACAAATACATCTTAGAGGACGGTAGCGAGCACTGGCTGAATATTCATGATCAGCAGCACTTATACGAACACGCCGTGGCTCGCTTAGTGGAAGAACGCGAATTCGATATTGTGCACGCGCATGACTGGCTAACCTTCCGGGCTGCCTTACGCGTCAAACAGCTCAAGAACTGTCCAATTGTGCTGCATGTGCACTCTGTCGAATCAGATCGGGCTGGCAGCCCTCACGGTAATCCGGCAGTGCGCGAGATTGAGTCTATAGCCTTACACATGGCCGACCAGGTAGTAGCTGTCAGTGAGCACACTAAGCGAGCCATTATGCGCGATTATGGCGTGCCGGCTGACAAGATCGAAGTCGTTCATAACAGTATTGACGCAGACGCCATTGAGCCGCTTGACGACCAGAATGCCTACCACTATTTAACAACCATGAAGAGCCTCGGCTATAGAGTGGTTGTGAATGTCGGCCGCCTGACAATTCAGAAGGGGTTGCCCAACCTCCTAAGAGCAGCCAAAGAAGTTATACAGCACCAGCCTAAGACTTTATTCCTGATAGTTGGCAGCGGTGAGCAATACTATGAGTTGATAGAGCTGGCTGCCGAGTTAGGTATTGGCCAAAATGTGCTGTTCACCGACTTCCAGCGCGGCAAGAATTGGCGTGACGCCTTTGCCATTGGCGATTTATTTGTTATGCCCTCGGTGTCAGAGCCATTTGGCCTAACGCCTCTAGAGGCAATCGGCTACGGCACTCCCGCCCTGTTAAGCAAACAATCCGGGGTCAGCGAGGTCATCAATAACTGCCTTAAGGTGGACTATTGGGACATTGACGAGATGGCCAACAAGATCACGGCTGTAGTTAGCAGCGATTCTCTAGGCTATGAACTGTGGCGTAATTCCTACCAAGAATACGAGAAGCTATCTTGGGCAGAAGCCGGTCAAAAAATCCAAAACATCTACGAGAACCACTTAGCAGCGGGGGTAGCGGCGTGACCAAGGCAATTGTTCTCTACCTACATGTCCACCAGCCCTATAGGATTAGGCACTATACCGTCTTCGACACTGGTGTAAGTCATAATTACTTCGATGCGGCCTACGATGATGACACCAGCAATGAAAGAATCTTGCGCAAAGTTGCCGAGAAGTCGTACTTGCCGACCAACGCCCATTTACTGCGACTGCTGGAAGAAAATCCAAAGTTCAGACTAAGTCTGTCAATCACTGGCACAGTAATAGAGCAAATGGAACGCTGGTCGCCTGAGTCCTTGGAGTCATTCAAACGCCTGACAGAGACTGGCCGCGTTGAAATTGTTGCCGAAACCTATCATCACAGCCTAGCCTTCTTCTACTCACGAGAGGAGTTCGAGGTTCAGGTCGATATGCACAGGCAAAAAATACAAGAGGTTTTCGGACAGACACCGCAAGTCTTCCGTAACACCGAGCTGGCCTACAACAATGACTTAGCTTATTGGGCTGATCAAGCTGGTTACAAAGGCATACTTGCCGAAGGCTGGGATCCTGTCCTGGGTTGGCGCAATCCGAACTATGTCTATCAACCAACTTATACCGACAAGATTAAGCTACTAATGAAAAACTACAAGTTAAGTGACGATATTGCCTTTCGTTTTGGTGACAGTGACTGGTCAGAATGGCCGCTTACTGCTGACAAGTTTGCTCACTGGTTGAGCGAAGATAACAATGGTACCAACTTTAACCTATTTATGGATTATGAAACTTTTGGGGAGCACCAATGGCACGAATCTGGCATATTCGGCTTCTTGGAGCACTTGCCGATAGAGTGGCTCAAGACCGAGGGACACACCTTCATGACAGTCAGTGAGGCGATTGACAGCTTCGAGCCAGTCGACAGAGTTGATGTGCCTCACACCGTAACATGGGCAGACACCGAGAGGGATTTGTCAGCCTGGCTGGGTAATGCTATTCAAGCCTCATCTATTAATTCGCTATACAATCTGCGTGATAAGATTCTGGGCAGCAATGACCTAGAACTAATCGAAGATTGGCGGCGACTCCAGACTTCTGACCACTTCTACTACATGTGCACCAAGTGGTTTAATGACGGCGACATACATGCCTACTTTAGCCCCTACGACACTCCTTACGAAGCCTATATTAACTTCATGAACGCCTACCGCGACCTTTTATACAGACTGGCGCAAAAAGGTATAGAGCTATGACCAGGGATAAAACATGGGTCGCCCGGTAGTATTAAGTAACGGTCGGATGTTCGTCGGGCTGGACGAAATGGGTCTTGTCCACGACTTTTACTACCCTTATGTCGGCTTGGAAAACCTGACCACCGCTCGCAGCAGTCAGCACAAGATTGGCGTCTGGGTTGATGGTCAGTTCAGCTGGACTGATGATGGTACATGGGATATCGAGGTTGACTTTGAAATCGATGCACTGATTAGCGGGATTAGAATGCACTCCGAGACCCTGTCAATAAGCCTATTGCTACAAGATTATGTCGACAATGAATATAACGCTCTCATTCGGCATATCACGATTACTAACGCCTCCGATCATGAGCGTGACATACGACTATTCATGCATCAAGTGTTTCAGATCTCGAGAGCTGGCCGAGCAGACACCGCCATATACGTGCCAGAGGATCACTACATATTGGATTACAAAGGGCGCTATTGTTTGCTGATATCTGGCAAATTCGCCGACGATAGCGACTTTGATCAATATGCTGTTGGCAATTATGGCATTGAAGGCAAAGCTGGCACATTCCTTGACGCCACCGATGGTGAATTATCGGGTAATGCTGTCGAGCATGGTGGCGTTGACAGCGTAATTCGCTTCCGTAAGCAACTCGGCAGTGGCGCCAGCACTGAGCTTGACTACTGGATAATAGCGGCCAGCAGCCAAACCGACGCGGCGGAAATCCATCTAGAATTCAAGGCTAAAGCCATGCCCGAACGCATGCGCCTAGTCAGGCACGACTGGCAGGAGTGGTTACACGGTAACGGTATTACAATTCCGGACTTTCATAGACGTAGTCTGCAACATAGTTTGCTAATCATTAAAGCCCATTGCGATGAACGCGGCTCAGTACTAGCTAGCGGCGACTCCAGCATCTTCAACTATGGCCGAGATTATTACTGTTATTGCTGGCCACGCGATGCTGCCTACGTACTGTGGCCGCTTATAAGGCTTGGGCATTACGATGAGGCTAAGGCGTTCTTGGAATTTGCGCGCGATACTATGCATCCCAACGGCTACCTAATGCACAAATACCAACCTGATAGAGCTATTGGCAGCACCTGGCACCCCCTGGTGCACGGCAAACGCCGCGAGCTCGCCATCCAGCAAGACGAGACCGCCAGCGTTATATTCATGATTGGTGAGTACTTAGAGGCCAACCCTAGCGATAAGAATTCGGTCGAACATCTATTCAACACTTTCGTCATGCCCTGTGCCAATTGGATGGCTGGATTTATTGACAAACAGACTGGATTACCGCATGCCAGCTATGATCTTTGGGAAGAAAAATTCCTTACGACGACCTATACGGTTTGTACGGTAATCGCTGGCCTTCAGGCTGCTGCCAAACTAGCTACAATCTTTGACTATCCAGAAGAGGTCACTAAGTGGTCGAAAGCAGCTGACGGCATCAAATCCAACTTAGACAAGCTATATCATCCAGATGGTTATTTCCGTAAAGGCTTCTTACTGCAAGAGAACGGTGATCTAGAATACGACGACACAGTTGATATATCGAGCCTGTACGGACCGTTTATGTTCGCCGGTCTGCCCTTGCACGACGAGCGCCTACTTGGTACGGCTCGAACCGTTGAAGAACGACTGCTTAATAGCTCGCCAAGTGGTGGCGTGCTGCGCTACGAGCACGACAATTACTTCTTGACCAAGCGGCAGTTCAAGGGCAACCCCTGGATTATAAGCACCCTATGGTTGGCTCAATACTACTCGACAGCTGGCAAAACCGAGCAAGCCAGAGAACTACTAGATTGGTCTCTAGGACGCGAATTATCCAGCGGGGCACTTGGTGAACAGTTTGATCCCGAGACCGGCGCGCCGCTTGGCGTCACCCCCTTGGTCTGGGCTCATGCCGAGCTGGTAAATACCCTACTTGATCTGAGCAAAAACTGAAGTCTGTTGTCTCTGTTGAACGCTTCTGTGCTGTGACACTAACGCTTAGGTGCTTCGTTACGGCCTAGATTCTTCTTGGTCTCCGTGAAGACAACGTGCTTACGCAGCTTGGGGCTGTACTTTTTGAGACTAAGCTTGTCGGGTGTATTCATAGTGTTTTTGGTGGTGTAATAGATGCGCTCACCGCTCTCCTCGGAGATCATGCCAATAATCTTACGCTTGTCGCCTTTTTTTGCCATTGCTTGCCCTGATTAGGTTTATAAACTTAGCTTGAAGTCCATCATAACAGATACGTAACAGATTGTAAACACATGCTGGGACTCACTACATTAGCGCCATCTCTGGAACTAGCAATACTGTATGGTCGCTAAAGTCATAAAACCACTAAAACTCTCAATAATTTGACATAGTTTATATAAAAATACCGGTTGATCAAACCGGTATTTTATTTTTCTCCTTGCAAGAAGGACAGCGATAACCGTATTTCTTTTGGATTTACGTTTATCTAGATGCTATGTTAAGCGACTTTTGTACACTTGTCAACAGGCTTATGGTTGTTTATCCACAGTTTGGAGCCGAGAACGGGAGTCGAACCCGTGACCTCATCATTACCATTGATGTGCTCTACCAACTGAGCTATCTCGGCAGCATTGCATTGATTATATCTCGCAGCTTTTTATTGTGGAAGTGCACAGTCACCACACCATAGCTTGACTTGTGGCGATATGTCCCAACTGACCCTGATATTGTAACTGTTACTTTGTAGAATTGCGAGTCCCTGACATTGAGTTCTTGAATCCAATAATCCAGGGCAACCTTGGGGTCAGTGTCAGAAAATATCTGGAGCCCAAACTTAAGCCGTTCTCTCTTAACCCCGCAAAGCTCGGTGAGAAACAATATGAATGTATTGAGAAGGGCTGGGTCTGTATTGCCAAGCCTTACGGAGTATTTATTGCGCTTATTGCCCTCGCCCCAATAAAGTCCCAATCCTAAACCGAGTAGCTTGGCATCAGATCGATTCCTAATTGGTTTTATGTCAAAAGGGTCACCGTTCGGATTGTGTTTATTGTAGATTGCATCGCTTATAGTGCGTCGCTTTATCTGATACCTGTCCATCCAGTAAACTACCTTGTTGACCGAACAGCCGAGCTCAAGAGCTATTTCTTGCATCGAGGCCTTCTGGCCGTTGTAGCATGTTTCTAGCAATTGCTTATCAAGCATGTCTAGTAGTATACCTTAAGCTGTGCTTGAAAGTATACTACTACTTTTCACTTCTCAATTTACCAAAAGACAGTAGTAATGACGAGATGTATTTGATACACTTGGTCGAGTAAATACGCCACCTTAGCTCAGCTGGTTAGAGCATCGGTTTTGTAAACCGAGGGTCGTCGGTTCGAATCCGACAGGTGGCTCCAAATACGTGCGCAGGGTTACTCAAGCGGTCAACGAGGGCAGACTGTAAATCTGCTGGCTTAGCCTTCGAAGGTTCGAATCCTTCACCCTGCACCAAATGAAGTAATTATCACAACCTCGCTATAGCTTTTTTAGAATTCTTGGGATTTCTCTCATATCAGTAATAACAAAGTCAGCTAGAGAAAAATCTTGTGACTTATTATGTTCCGCCTTGCGAGCAATCACTGTCATACCGGCGGCTTTTGCAGATTCAAATCCACTCTTAGCATCTTCAATTACAGCGCATGAAGAAGGATCAAGACCAAGCAACGCGGCTGCCTTAAGATACACCTCGGGATGTGGCTTACCCTTGGTTACGTCCTCTCTATAGACTCCTCGCTTAAAGTAATGCGCGAGTTTCAACCGATCCATAGCGACACCAGCAAGGTGCCGTTCTCTGCTTGTTGCCAATCCGATCTTGTAATTCTTTTGCAAATCTTGCAGCAAATTGGCAACGTGTTCGACTGCAGGCACCTTCTCTCCATATAATCGTTTGATCTCCTCGTGAAGCTCGGAGGATAATTTAGCGTGATTGATGGACTTGTTAAATCTTTGCTCCAAAGCTGATATATATTCGTCAAGCTTAAAGCCAAGATACTGGGTTATAACATCTTCCGTGAGAAAAATACCATGTCGTGCAAAAATCTCTATCTCGGCGTCCACAAAATAAACTTCCGACTCTATCACCACACCATCAAAGTCAAAAATGACCGCATGAATCATGATTTCTCGACTCCGCTACAAAACAGCCTATTTACGACTTCGCTGGCGAGATCCGAGCTAAATTCCGGGTCCCTCAGATTCTCAAGTTCGGCGTCAACTACCGAGTAACGTACATTGTGCGGCATAATCTGTGTCAGAATCTTGGCGGCTCTTTGCTTCAAAGCATCTTGATCACCCGCAAATTCGGCAAGAAATTCTAGGCTCCTGACAGCGCTGAATAGTTCTTGAGTTCTCGGATTATGCTGCAAAGTCGCCATTAATAGTATGCCTAGTCCGACACTTTGTCCGTGCATTACGCGACCCCCCTCACGCATCGTCGCAAGTTCGAGTACCTTGGAGAATATGTGTTCGGAGCCGCTCTCTGGCCTTCCGCTGCCATGTAGTCCGGTAATGTAGGCGGAGTTAACTATCAGATTAAACACCGACCTAATATCAAGCTGATCGGAATCTATTTGGTCGAGGCATGATTTCTCAATGGTCTTGGCAATAGCATAAACATCAGCATCTTCGACTGACGGATCCTGCTCAATTGCAAGATCCCAATCGCGCAGTGCCGTCGTTATGGACAGAGCGTCGGCCAAACCATACAAACCAGCTCCCCTGCCTTGTGCCTCAAGATGGTCATAATCAACCAGTATTCGGCGCGCGTAGCCCGTTGTGATTGTGGTTTTTGTGTGGTCTTGAGCCGAATCCTCATAGCAGCCAAAAGGTGTGCCCAAAGCATTAGTTGACAACAGCGAAGGCACAACATTAACTTCTCTCATATGTATATGTCCGAGGTACTTAGCCATATCTATTGCTCGCCCCGCGCCGAAGACAGCAATCTCTTGGCATGTTTGAGGTATCTCAACCTCCAGAAGCGCCGTTAGCGCGATTGAGGTGTCCAGATCAGAAACACCGCGAGAGGCGTAGTCTTGGCCGTCAATACCGAGCCTTCTTAGGGCACTTGGTGAGTATACCAAAAACTGGCTCTCAGGAAGATCACCCAAATAACTACGCACATCAATCTCGTGGACTTCCGGACTGTTTGGTACGGTAATCAAATCGATTGCGGGCTTAAGCCCTTCGTTAACAAGCATACAAATCGCTCTCCGTGTTCTTGCGGTAATCAAACAGTGGGTTTAGCTTAGCAAACTATTCAATAGACTCAAAGAACGCACGTCGTATGGCGGTCTAGGTTTTAAGCCAAGGGTAGCTGATAAACTGTAGACATGAAAGAGTTGTTGGCGATTATCGCCGCCTTAATAGCCATAGCTGGCAATGTACCGTACTTGAAGGATACTTTCGCTAAGCGTGTCAGACCGCATCCCTACACCTGGCTGGTTTGGGCGATTGTTTCTGGCATCACCCTATTCGGTCAGATAGCTAAGGGTGCCGGTGTCGGAGCCTTGCCCACGGCCGTGGCAGAATGTTTTACAATAACGATATTTTTGTTTTCGCTGCAGTATGGGTTTAAGTATGTTCGCAGGACAGACAAGTACTTCTTGATCATAGCCTTGTTAGGTCTGATTCCCTGGTTAATCAGTGACGATCCAACAATATCGGTAGTTATTGCTGTATCAATTGATCTTGTGGCTTTCGTGCCCACGATCCGCAAGACTTGGCGGCATCCTGGTTCCGAGACGCCAATATTATATGGTGCAAACGTGCTGCGGCATGTACTAACTTTGCTATCGCTTCAGTCGTACAACATAGCTACTACGCTGCACTCCATTGCAATGATTATCACCAACAGTGTCATGACTGGCATTATCACGCTCAAGAAGTCAGTTATTAGTTCAAACCCATAATATTAGCTGCCGCCCTTACAATTGACAAGTGTCGCTCGGCCTACTAATCTCCAATTCGGTTATGCTTTTTATGATAAGATGACTGGGATGGGCATGCGGCTTAAACTTTTTGGCATCATTGGTTTGGTGTTCGCTGTTAGCTCCGCGGTAACTTGGGTTGCTACGGTGACTATTGTGCAGTCTCAGTACATAAATATTGAGTCGGCTAACGTCGAAAAAGATACCTCGCGGGCTGTTGACGCCTTGAACAACAGCATTGATCAGCTAGCTCTTAAGGCACCTGATTGGGGTATGTGGGACGATACCTACAAATTTATAACTGATCGTAATCAAGCATACATGGACTCTAATCTTCAGGGTGAAAGCTTGCAGAATTTGGGCATAAACTTTATGCTCTTCTACAATAAGGATCGGAAGCTGGTCATCAGCAAGGGTGTTGATGTCAAAACTGGCGACGACATTGCCATACCAAAAGAGCTGGCGCAGGCTCTAGCGCCTGACAGTAAGCTGCTCGCAATCAGTGATGATGATGCGCACAAGGGCTTACTCGGTACCAAAACCTACCCCCTCCTTATTGCTACAAGTCCTATATTGCACAGCGATACCACGGGACCCTACCAAGGCACACTTGTTTTTGCTCAGTTTCTTCTTCCTTCTGACATCGCTGAGCTTGGTCGCATTACCCACCTTAAGTTAGGATTTTACCCTGCCTTGGATGACACTGGTTCGCCAACACAAGAAACATTTGGCATTACAGCAGGGAATGCCAGGACCCAGGTTAAGGATCACCAGACCATATTTGGAAGACGCCTAGTTAATGATATATACGGTAAGCCCCTACTCGTTGCCAGAGTCGACGAACCAAGACAGATATTTCAGCAGACTCAGCAAACACTTATTTTTTACATGCTTGTTATATTAGGTGTCAGCCTAAGCGCAATTGTTATTGCCATCTACACAACTGGTAGAATTTCGCGCCAGAACCGTATGATGGAAGCTGAGAGGGCAATTAAGCGAGAAATAGAACATCAAGTCACCGAACGCACCACAGAACTCCATCAGGAACACGCCCGC
>CAYHMQ010000004.1:0-56166 GCA_964357905.1 uncultured Candidatus Saccharibacteria bacterium | reverse complement strand
GACTGACTGACTGACTGACTGACTGACTGACTGACTGACTGACTGACTGACTGACCAGTTTATAACTGTCGATTACAAGGTCAAATAGATACAAGACCTTTTTGTCCTCCACATACCGGGCAATACAAGACTTGAGAACTTGGTGGTCGACATTATCGAAGAACTTGGATATATCCGCTCTCCAAACCCAAGTATGGCTATACTTAGTTGTAAGCTCAGCGGTTCGCGCCAAAGCTTGATGCAGGCCTTTGCTAACTCTACAAGACCACACGTCATAATCTAACTTCGGATCTACCAGGGGTACCAAATAATCGTACAGCAGCCGGTGAACAACACGGTCACGGACACTGGCAACAGCGATATCTCTACGTTTCTTCTCGTTTATAATTCGATGGCTATAGCCGCCGTGCTGGTAGCTTCCATGATTTAAGTCTGAGCAAAGCAAGAGTAGATTACGCTCTAGCTCATACTCGAAGATCATAATTTCGCGACTGGGCTTTTTGCTTTTGCGAAAAGCTGACCATGCTCGCCAAATGTTTGTTAGACTAAGGTCTATGGAAGAATTATCGGTCATCACAGTCACTTACGAAATATACAAGAAACTGATCGTTCTCACTACTACAATTGATAAAAAATACCGCTACACGCTAGGCGAACCGGCAGTGACCAGCTGCGCTACAATCCTGGAACAACTAACCCTAGCCAAGCACGCACCCAAGCCGCTCAAAGCAACTTATCTTATCAACGCCGATGCTGCGGCTGAGTTAACCGCCTTAAAGCTTCGTGCAATTCTGGAACTAAAGTTGGCCAACGAGACCAATGTACTCAAGCTCCAAGCCAGACTCAGCGAAGCGCGCCGCCAGATTGGCGGCTGGCGCAAAAGTGTAACTTAAGATAACCCTTTTTAAGCCTCACCGCAACACGAGCCGGATTGTCATTCTGAACGTTGGAGTTGTTCAAGTTCGACTGACCGTTGTCGTTGACATACGAGTTAGGCACGTACTGCCAGTCATCGATCTGCTCATATAGAATCCACGGGGTTCATTTCACTATCCGCGCACGGGTAGCTTCTTGTCTTTCAGCCCGCATGTGCAAGCTCCTCAGCGGCAATTCGTGGGGCATTAGTTAGGGTTCTGGTTGTGCAAACGTCTAGCTACGTACCTGAAGACGTATTAGACACAGGTTCGCAGACAAGCCTTGAGACACCGATAGCATGTGATGCTTTGGATTACTTACCTCGTATCATAAGTGTAGCAAAGTTAGACAAAAGAAAAGGAACAAAAGGAGTGAACAAAATTCAAGTTCCTACCCCACCGCAACACGAGCCGGAATGTCATTCCGAACGTTGGAGTTGTTCAAGTCCGACTGACCGCGGTCGCTGACAAACGAGCCAGGCACGCACCGCCAGTCATCGATCCGCTGTTCGGGCAGGTCGAAGTGACGGATGTAAGTCCGGTTGAAGACATCGCCTGTTGCTAAGTCGTCACCTTGAGCGCGCAAGGTCTGCTTAAAGGTTTCTGCTTCGAGCGGGCTTGGCACCTTGAAGTTAAGCTCAGGGGAGTTAGCCTGCAGATTGGTCAATTCAGACCGTTGCTTAGTTACCGTACCTTCCATACTATCTATAAACTTGCTTGGGATGAGGCTGAACTGCACGCTGTTACCGTTATTCGGATCCGTGCCAGAAAGCTGCTGTGCAGTGTATTTGTCATACAGTGAGTCATACACATCTGTCTCGTAGGGTTGACCTTGACCAAAAGCTTTTGCAACCTTGACTATGTCCTTCTTGGGAACAACTACATTAGGCGTAGCTACAAGAGTAAAGCTAAGCTCGGGATCAACCTCCATGGCGTTAGCGACATATGCTAACTTTTCGTCAGTCAACCACGCTTCAACCTCGTTAGCCAAAGCCTCCTCGGTTGCAGCGCTGTATTGATCTTTGTTTTTGCGACCTTGATCTTGATTAAGGCTACTGATTATTGCCTGATTCCCTTGGTAAGCAAAAGGCAGTTGTTTGATGATAGATTCTTTGGCTGCGGCTAAGGTCTCAGCTGTTGCCTCGACGTTCACTTCGGCATCCTCGGCACTCTGACTCTGCATGGCGCCTTCTACGGCCGCTACGCCGGTTGCAAATGGTAGCTCGAGTCCGCGCTGCTCGGCAACGTCGGCAATCTCTTGAGCAGCATTAACTAGCCATTCATCGGACTGCTCAGCTGGATCAACGCTTACTTCAACACCTTCACCTTTGATATCCATCTCTGCAACTCCTTAATCTTAATACGGGCTGTATTTGTGATTATGATACTACTTTTGATTGCAATTGTCAACTTTTGTGAGTGCGGTAGACTGTTAGCCATAGAGTTGACTATGCGTGCCTACAGCGTCAAAGATGGCTTCGTCTGCTTGCTGCATGTACAGCGCCCTGACATCGCCCGTGATATCTATACTGCGATAAGCTTTGTGCTTACCTCTTAGTGCGTGATTTCGCAATGATGGGTGCAGCGGGTTGTCGACGAAGAGTGCTATCTTGTCTTGAAGCTTCTGTCTTAAGGCCGGATTCAACTTCTTAGCCTGCTTGATGAAAGCCTTGGAGTACGAGACATTCATCGCTACTTCAGCTCGTCAGCCAAAAATTCTAGCGATTCCTTATTGGTGTCAAACTTGTGATAATCGCCTGCCTTAATCTTGTCTTTTGATCGAGCTAGCTGCTGAGTTGTCTTGGCGTTGGGAGCTTCTGGCACTTCAAACGCCACGCTCTGCTCGGCCGCAAAGCGTCGTAGCTCATTGTTAAGAACAGCACTGAGGCTAATGCCCAGCTTATCAGCCGTCTTGGCAGCCAAATCCTTAAGCTTGGGATCGGTCTTGAGATTGATAACAGCGTATTTGATCATACCAAAAGTATATACCTTTGGTATATCGCGTGTCAAGCTAGCTAGCTTATGCTGACGATCTTGTAAGCACTGGTGTCGTTGGGTGTGGTGATCTGGATTGTTTCGCCCACCTTCTGACCAAGCAGAGCTTGTCCGATCGGTGATTCATCGCTGATTTTGCCGTTGAGCGGATCAGCCTCGACAGTACCAACAACCTGAAATTCCTTGGCCTTACCGCCAGCACCCTTAAGCTTAACGACAGATCCAAGCTGAACCTTACTATCGCCACGTGGTTTCTTGATGATTTCTACACTCTGTAGGATGTTCTCAATCTCAGCAATACGGGCTTCATGGCGCTCCTGTTCGGCTCGAGCTGATTGATACTCAGCATTCTCACTAAGATCGCCAAGTTCGCGGGCATACTTAATAGCCTCGGCGATACCAGCTCGCTTGCCGATTAGAGTCTCTAATTCGGCCTTCAATTCATTGACACCCGCTTGGGTCAATCGAAACAATTTCTTCATCGGTCTTCCCTCCTTATATCGGTTAATTATCAAGCGTTTTTTATCTCAACGCTGATACAGTCAGAGCCATTATAGCAAATACCGGTGCTTAGTCGGTAATCTGGAGTAGTTTTAGCAATTCATCACCGCTGACTTGCTTGCTATCATCTGTTGTTCTGGCCTTCAATTCATAACTATCGGCCGTCGTCTTGGCACTTACGACGAGCCTATAGGGGATACCGAGTAGATCAGCATCGGCAAACTTCTCCCCAGCCCTAACGTCGCGGTCATCGTATAGGACTTCGACCCCCGCCTTGCCCAGCCACTCGTATAGCTCATCAGCCTGCTTAACCACCTCCGGCGCGTCGCCCAGTCGTGCCAGATAAACCTTGGCCGGCGCCACGGCCTCAGGCCAGACTAGACCCTTATCATCGGCAAAATGCTCAGCCAGCAGTCCCATCAGACGACTAATACCTATACCGTAGCAGCCCATGATTATCGACTGCTGAGCGCCTTTATCATCGGTGTAATAGACGTCCAGCGCATCGGTGTACTTGGATTCCAGCGAGAAGATGTTGCCGACTTCGACACCACGCTTTTCGACCAAGTCAGCCTTGTTGAGACCAAGTTTGGCTAGGTTTTCGTCGGTGTAAATCTCTTTGTTGATGGCCAGCTTCTTGGATTCGTCGACATAGATAGTGTCTTCGCCAATCTCGCTGATGGTCTGGAACTCATCACTGAATTTGCTAGTAAAAATGCCGCCATCGGCAAAGGTGCGGTAAGTCGCATCACCAATGCCCAACCGCTTGTATACTCTACCGTAAGCCTCGACCACCTGCTCGTAGAGTTTGTCGTGCTCAGCCTGCGTCCGAGCCATCGAATACATATCCTTCATGGCGAATTCGCGGCCGCGTAGCAAGCCGCTCTTGGCACGCAGTTCGTTACGAAACTTGGTCTGTATCTGATAAACGTACACTGGCAAACTCTTGTACGAACCAACGAAGTCCTTGAGGGCATCAACAATTGGTTCTTCGTGAGTTAGGCCCACACCCAGCTCAGTACCATTAGCCAGTTTGGTCTTGAACCAGTTATCTACCTTCTTGTCGTCCCAGCGATCAGTCTTCTCCCAGAGTTCGCGTGGCTGCAGAACGGTCATCTGGACCTCTTGTCCACCGATAGCATTCATCTCCTCGCGGACAATTTGAGCGATGTTATCGAGAACCTTCTTGCCCAGCGGCAGATAGGCGTAAACACCCGCCATTTCTTTATGGACATAGCCGGCCTGGATCAATAGCTGCGCATTACGCGCCGTCTCATCAGCCGGTGTGGTCTTGCTTGTCTTGGTGAATAGTTGCGATAGTCTCATTGGTGTGTTCAGCTTTAGCTGCACACTATTGTATCACCTCTGTGCCGATTTCACCGGCTAGAATCGCCCCATAATCGGCCGTAGCTCTACCGATGAAGGCACGCAGTCCAGTCTGACCATCACTTGCCGACTGGCCGTCAATAACTGCTTGGGCGGCGGCTTCCAGCTTGGGAATAATACCGCCACTGCCACCGTTGTTCTTGCCAAAGTCATGCTTAGCAAGCTCCGGTATATCATCGATCTTGACCTGGGACTGAACTTCGCCACCAACCTTGAAACCATCGACATCGGCCGTCAATAGTAACAGATTGGTTGCGCCCAGTCGTGTTGCTACATGAGCCGCCAGACCGTCGTTATCGCCGCCCTCATCAAGTTTGTCCATTTCACGCTTTTCTAGAACATCGTTTTCGTTGAAGAGAGGAATCATGCCGCTAGCCGCCATTTCGCGGTAGGAGTCGAGCAGTGCACTACCCTCCTGCACATCCTCCATTTCGCGGTGCGACACGATGACTTGAGCCGCCAGCCGACCAGCGTTGCCAAAACATCGCTGATAAGCCTTAAACAAGGTCGGGTTGCCATAAGCAGCTAATAGACGTCTGCTGTATGGGCTGGCCGGACGACGCTGGCCTCTTTCGAGAATACTTCTGCCCACAGTTACCGCCCCAGATATAACAACGGCCACTTCACGTTGCTCTCTCACTCGACTTAGTTGCTGACAATAACCATTCAGGGCATCCATGTCAGGGTAGCCGCGATTAGTAAGCTGATCACGAAGAACATTACACTCCGTGCCGAATTTGGCTACTAGCAAGTTACCATTGGCTGACATTTACACTCCCTTAATATTAAAAATCCCCGACTCCGTCGGGGTGTTAGCTTGCACAATAAGCTCTACACCCTGGCGGGTCCAATCGGCAAGTTAATAATAATTGGCTGCTTCACGTTCATGATTATACCATCATACTATGTGTAATACAAACAGCATTACGAAGGCGACACCATTTTTGATAGCATGCAGTGTGATACTGGCCCAGAGACTACCGGTTTTTTCTCGTAGATATACTAAGACTAGGCTAAGCACAAAGGTGTCGAGCGCAGCAATATACAGTGGCCCGGCCGCCCCGCCTTCCGGCAGGTGTGCAGCCGCAAAAATACCGCTGGTAACAAGCACTGCGCCGACTGTTGGCAAGGCTTTTTTAAGGCTGCTGTAGAGAAAACCGCGCACCATAATCTCCTCCACGAGAGGCGGCAGCACCACCAGACTAATAAAAGTCATCGCCAGCGGCCATAAGCCATGCACATTATTAAAGCCCAGTTCTTGCTGTTGGTTAATATCAAGATTTGGGAATAGATAGGTTGCCAATGCCAGACTAGCCAGGTAAAAACCAAAATAGAACGGCACGGCAGCAAAACCATATAGCAAATCATCAAGCCTTGGCCGCTTAAGACCAATAGCAGCCCAGCCGAGTCTGTACATGCGCAAGAAGAGATATATGGCACCAACTATCAAAGCTTCGGTCACCATAATATATATAAACTGGGCTGTCACCGAGCTGTTCAGCCAATCATTGGCCTGAGTTTCTGACCAGTGATGCTGCAAGGGGTAGAGCGCAATCAACGTGCCGGCAATAATCTGTGATGCAAAGTAAACGCCTACAGCAAATATGACTGCCAGCCAGGGATTCCAGGGTACGTTTATCTTTTTGGCCGCGGGATTAGACTCAGAAGAAGCGTTTGACATCGACTAAAGTGATTAGCAGTATAAGCCCGATCAGCATCACAAAGCCGGCCATATTGATAGCTTCTTCGTGCTTGGCAGACAGTGGTCTTTTAAGTCCACGAGCCGCCAGCGTAATCCATAGACGTCCGCCATCTAGAGCTGGAATCGGCAAGATATTCATAATCGCCAGCGTCAAAGAAATAATACCTATTATTAGCAGCATGAACTGGTAGCCAAGCAGTGTTCCGTCCTTGAGTATGACAAATATGCCGACTGGCCCGGCAACTTGCGCCGAAGCGTCAGCCTGGCCGTTTTGACGAGCCGTGGTGTTGCCCGTGACGGCTCCGGCAATCAGACTGCCAAGCCCGCCGAGCGCATGCCCCAAACCTTGAAACGTCAAGCCAGTCACCTGCGCACTAAAACCGACTGCCACAATCGGTGCAGACCAAGTATAGCGATGCATGCTAAAGTCTGCTGGCACTATACCCAAGTAACCTTTGTCGCTTTTGGCGCTCAACAGCGTCAGCCTGACCTTATTCTCATATCCCCCGCGTATATAGAAGATATCGACTGTCTTGCCAGCGAATTGTTTGGTTATACTAGGCAGCTCCTTGGCACTAACAATGCCTACGGGGCTATAACCGGGCAGCTTTATGCCTGTTATTTCGTCCTGGGACTTAAGACCTACCTTGGAGGCTGGCGAACCTGGCTCAATGTAGCCGACCAAGACTTTTTGCGTCATCAAATGCTCATCGCTTTTGACGCTAAACTGATTGTCAATCAACTTCGGTATACCCAATAGGGCTATAAAGGTGAATATAGCCAAAGCCGTCAAAAGATTCATGACTACACCGGCGGCCATAATCTTACTCTTAACCCAGAGTGAAGCCGCACCAAACGTGCCCTTGCGCCGATCGCTGTCGCTTTCGCCTTTCAGCCTAACAAAGCCTCCAAGCGGCACAGCATTTATCGTAAAATCCCAGCCGGCCTTAGTCCTATGCTTATATAATCTAGGCGGAAAAAATATGCCAAACTCTTCAACTTTGACACCATTACGTCTAGCCACAATGAAATGCCCGAACTCATGCACCACAACGAGACCGACAAACAGAATAATCCCAACAATTAACAAGACAATCGACATTACCCTCCATTGTAGCAAACACCTGGCAAAACTCTTTACAAACCGCTTATGCGGCGTATAGTAGATGATAAGGGTGAGCAAAACCCAAAGTGAGCAAAAACAGAGTTTAAAAATGAGCGAGAACAATGGTAGGCAATGATTTCGTGCTGCCGCGCCCTAAGCTGCAAGCCATTAAGCCGACCGGTGTAGGCCGGTCGGCGGTGCCTTTGGCAACTCTACGGCCGATAATAGTCACGGCAGCTGATGAAGCTGGCTTCGATGTTCCGGTTACAATCAACCGATCGGCGCCTCACCGCTTTTTGGATCTGCTTCATCGTTATAGCTTGGGTGCATTTGCCCTGTTGTTCCTAATAGTTGGCAGCTCGGCAGTCCAAGTTGGCGCAGTCTATTGGTCAGCCCATATCAGTCTCGCCACAACGAATAGCACAGCCTTACGTATACCAAATATCTCTAAGCATGGCCCCAACGCCATTGTTGCCACTGACCAATTGTCTGCTAAGTTACAGGCTATTACCAATCAATCGCTTAGCCTGACGATTGGCGCCAAGACGATGCCCGTCAATTCCGACACCATCAAGAGCTGGCTGCAGGTTGTCAATGATCGCAGCAAGGGCGTAACTTACATACACGTTAATGACAAAGCTATTGCCAAGTCATTAACATCGGAGGCAGCGCCCTACATCAAGACGCCAAAGGATCAGGTGACACTAACGCGCAGCGATGGTTCATCGCAGATTATTGCCACCGGCCGTGATGGCACCCAGCTTGGTAACACCGCTGAGCTTGTCAAACAGATTGGCAGTAATGTAATAGGCGCCAAAGGCATGCAGCTCAATCTGCCGCTGCAAACCTTGCCTTTTAACGCCGTTTCGGCGGCTAGCTTCGACAAGTTACTAGAAGTTAACATCGCCAGCAAGCAAATGTGGGCCTATGACAAAGGCCAACTAACTCATGCCTTCCCTATCAGTGCCGGTGCACCCGAAACACCAACCCCAATCGGCCAGTACAAGATTTATGAGAAGCTAGCTGTTCAGGACATGAGAGGCTTCAACGCCAACGGCACCAGGTACTTCCAGCCTCATGTTAGATGGGTGAACTACTTTCTGCCAGGCGGCTATGCAGTTCATGGCAATTACTGGCGGCCACTCAGTTGGTTTGGCGCCATCAACAGCTCACACGGCTGCGTTTCGCTGCCTGATGACCAAGCCAAGTGGGTCTATGACTGGGCGCCAATCGGCACCACCGTTATCACCCACACCTAGACCGCCTTTCGGGATCAGCAGTTTTGAATACTTAGATAGTTAGGATTTCTTGTTCTTTGGTCTTGGCAATGGTTTCGACTTCGGCTTTGGCCTTAGTCATGGCTTCTTCAATCTGAGTCGTCAAGCGCTTAGCGTCATCTTCGCCGATATCTTTGTCTTTTTTGGCTTCGTTTATAAGATCAAGTGCCTCATGCCGCACAGAGCGCAGACTAATCATGCAATCTTCTTGCTTTTGGCCAACCTGCTTAGATAATTCGCGGCGGCGCTCCTCGGTGAGCGGTGGAATTGGCACACGCACTACCCGACCATCATCAGATGGATTGAGCCCCAGGCTTGGATTATTGCGAATTGACGAGGCAATCGCCTCTAAGTTATTAGGATCAAAGGGGGTTATCTGTAGCAATTGCGCCTCTGGCACTGTTATGGTCGCCACCTGAATCAGCGGCATCGGTGTGCCATAGGCCTCAACAGTGATACCGTCCAGCATGCTGGCGCTAGCGCGCCCGGTTCGCAAAGTCTTGAGACTACTCTGAAACCGCTCTACAGCCTGCTGGAGCTTGGTCTGGGCATTAGTTACGATTTGCTTGGAGTCCATAATATTCCACACCGAGTGTATCACAAGACGCCACTAAGTTTGCCTGATATCAACTAGTTAACTACTGTACAGCTGTAGGGTCAGCGAACAAGTGGAGGTTAGAAAGTTTACCTTCTGGAAGATAGCCAATTTGCCCACTCCCGGGATCAGAAATGATTGGCCTAACTTCACCTTCAGCAGTTGTGTCAAAACCTCCCAACCCATACATAAGCTCCGTGGGCTCGCCATCGCCGCTGTCATGAGCAAATTGAACCATCAGGCCATGATCTTGCTCAGCATAAAGCGAAAGTGTAGGCGCATCCACGACTAGCAACCTTCTGTTGCCACTTTGTACAGCCTCCAGTATACCGCCGAACAAAATAACAGCAGCGTTACTACCAGTCTCGGTCTCGCCAGCTATGATTGTCCGAGTGAGGTCTGCTACTGCTGCAAAATTTTCACTGCTTGAGCTTCGACCCTGAACGGCTTCACCGATAAGGCCTCTTCGCCTGTTAAGCTCGGCGTCCGCAGGAGTGTAGCTCTCACTGTCTGCTCCGGCAGCCAGACTGCCATCCTTACGCACCTTGAACCATAGCTTGACACCGCCTCTTACTACATCCTCAGTCTTACAGAAGCCAACACTTTCCAGCTCTTCTGGAATAGTAGCCTCAATCACATTAAGCGACTGAGTAACTCGAAGTGGCTCTAATTTTTGGTTTGAACGCTCGGCACGTGATGCTGCCATAATATTTAGAACTCCTAATTAAACTTAAACTTAGGATAAGTTTAACATTTATAGAGTAAAAGTCAAGGCTTCTTAGGCAGCTTTGCCGAGGATAGTTGGCTCGACTTTTACGTAAAGACCGGTGACACGATGCCCACGAGCCGGAGTACCAAGCCGACCGTTTTTGCCGATCATGACTGGAGTTATGGCTGGAAGCTGGCCATCTAACGCTCCGCCAACGTAGTCCAACCTACCCAGACGAGCGCAGCGCAGCTCGTCCGAATCGCCTCGTGTGACACCAAGCATTAGTTCGTCGGGGTCATTCTCAAGTGCTAGATTAAGTCCACCGACCCATTTATTAAAATGATCCTGTCTTTTCGATACCAGACGCCTATGTACTGTTTCAACCAGGCGCTTGTAATATTCATCATCTGGATCTGGAGAGTCTTCTGATTGTTCAAGGTCTGCTAAACTTCTCATGAAACGCCTATAATCTTTGAGTGGGTGATAATAGTCAAGCGGGTCTTTGCCGGGTCTCGATTCGTCAATTAAGCTTTGGGGGCACCGCCCGTCCATAGAGACACGAGTTAACTCGTAATCTACTTCTTTTCTGACCGCAAAAACGCCTGAATCACACTCTTCGGGCTTATATGTGTCTATCAAGCGTCTACCTTCCAAGTGGAAAGGTTGAATTGTGGGTGTTCCGTTATAATTAAGACCAAACCACATGTCGCCTTCAGCTTCAAAAGGCGAATTGCCAGTCCCTGCCTCAACAACTTCTGTCGGTATCAAATCATTAAACTGCAGGCGTTTGCCGCCCATTAAACACCCAAGCGCAGCTTGTTCAGTTAACATCCTAATACTCCTAATTGACTATTGGTCAATAGTATAGCAAATTATGCTTAAAACGCAAGCTTAGTTGACTTCGCCTAGAGCGATGCGGGAGAAACGACGGACAACGACGTTTTCACCGAGACGAGCAGCGTGATCTTTGACCAGTTCTGCGACGGTTTGGTCAGGGTTCTTGACGAATGGCTGGTCGAGCAGGCAACGCTCTGCGAAGTACTTGGCGACTTGACCGTCGACAATCTTGGCAATCATGTCAGCTGGTTTGCCGTCGGCTTTGGCCTTCTCACTGAACTCGTCACGGGTCTTCTTCTTGTCGGCGGCCGAGACTTCATCAGCACTGACATATTCTGGGTTGGTAGCAGCAATGTGCATGGCCAAATCCTTGACTAGGTCGGTGAAGATTTCGTTGCGAGCTACAAAGTCAGTCTCGCAGTTAACTTCGACGATAACGCCGATTCGGCTGTCGTGGTTGTAGGTGCCAACGACACCAGCGCGAGCTTCGCGTTCACCACGCTTCTCGGCCTTGGTTAGGCCTTTCTTGCGCATGGCAGCCAGAGCCTTGTCGAAGTCGCCTTTGGCATCTTCTAGAGCGCCTTTGGCATCTGTTAGACCAACGCCAGTCAAGTCTTTTAATCGCTTAATGTCTGCTATAGCAATTGCCATGACTAGCCCACCTTTACCTTCTCGATTTTGTCAGTTTTGGCTTCGTCCTTGGCCGCTGGAGCTGACTTAGCCTTGGCTTTGCCTTGCTCGATAGCAGATTGAACGTAGTCCATAACTAGTTGAATAGTCTTGATAGCGTCGTCGTTGGCCGGAATCGGGTAAGTCACCTGACTTGGATCAGCGTTAGTGTCGACTAGAGCGACAATTGGGATCTTGAGCTTGTTAGCTTCACGAACAGCGTTAACGTCATTGACAATATCAACGACGAAGAGAGCGCCCGGTCGACTGTTCATTTCTTTAACACCACCGTAGAGAACATTCATCTGATCGATTTCCTCTTGGAAACGCTGAACTTCAAGCTTGTTGTACTTGTTAGCCAGCTCGCCGCTAGCCATGCGGTTCTCAAGATCAACCATGTGCTTAACACGACCACCGATGGTGTTCCAGTTGGTAATCATACCGCCCAGCCAACGCTCGGTCACGTATGGCATGTTGGTATCGACGGCAGCCTTCTTGACGATATCCTGCGCTTGACGCTTGGTGCCGACCAGCAAGATCTGCTTGCCTTCACTAGCCGTCTTGGTAATGAAGCTAAGGGCTGACTCAAGGCCAGTTACGGTCTGAGCTAGATCAATAATATGCGTACCGCCGCGCTTGCTATGAATATAGGGCGCCATCTTAGGGTGCCAACGCTCGGTTTTGTGACCGAAGTGCGCACCAGCTTCTAATAGTTTCTTAATGTCGACGTCTGTCGCCATGGTATGTCCTTTCACTTCGACTAAGGAGCCTAAGGCAGTCCGCGAGAGGGTGCTGCTCAGGAGGATCAAACCCTTAGCCTGATTAATTAATTGTTCAGTAATTGTAACAGATGAGGTAAGTTCTTACAAGGGACTAGACGTCAGCAACTGCCTCCTTCAACGCCTCTGCCAAAGCATTGGAGTCGATATCATAGCCACCTACCACCCTAACATTGGAGGCGTCAGGATCATACAGAAGAGTGGCTTCTTTGAAGCCAAAACTTTGCCCCAGAAATATCTGACCCTCACAAATCTGCTCTCTCATGCGAGGATGTTTGCTAAGACGTCTTATCAGATCCCTAGGAGCGCCTCCCATAAATGGCGTGGTCATGAATACAACTGGAGATACGCCATTTGGCAAGTTTGCCTCCACATATTCATGATTTGCGTGCTCAGGGAAAGTTGGAAATTCGACTGTGAACTCTACATTATCCATCTCTTGAGTGGCCTCAGCTAAAGCCACAGCGATTATGCCCGTGCTTTCATAGAGTGCTAGGTTGCGTTCATGAAATCCTGGTATAGTCGCTTCAAGTTTGCTTATAATTATTGGATCGGCCTCAGTAGAGGTTACAATACCCTCTGCTGCCTTAAATCGTCTAAATTGATCCATTAATTCTTCGTTCTTGCCATATACAACACCCAAATGGCCACTGTTGTGTAATGCGCTTTTGGTAGCGCTTTCTACGATCAGAACTCTGTCATCTGGTTTAAGCAATTTATCAAAATCTATGCCCGTTGAAAGCGGCAAGGTGTTGTCCAGTATGACAATGGGTGCATCTTCGCCAGCAACACGAATCTTCTCAAGTAGGTGATGGACGTCAAGTACTGCCATTGGGGGGGTGTTGGAAACAGTTTCTGCAAATACAACGTCCGCTTTGCGCTCATCTATAGCGCGATCAACAGATTCCGAATCACCAGCATCAAAAGGCGTCGTTATAACACCCATGTTCTTAAGACGATGGAATCTCCCTGTCGATTGTGTATACAGAGCGTTGGGATACGCAACTTTTGGATTCTTTTTTTCTTGACCCTTTAGATCCAAAGCGAAATCTACGGAACCTATTACAGCTGCCATGCCCGAGGACACCACTACGTTTAGCCTTTGGTCAGGTATTGTAATCTGGGATATAGCTTCTTCAACGGCAGTTACTTCCTCCGTACCATCACGAGGATAAAGCCCGCCGAGAGGTTGCGGCGTAGCTTTGCGTCGCAGTGAAGCAGTCAGCTCCTCTTCGGTCGCGTATCGAGCCGGAGCTGGTTCAGGTAAAACTAATTCTGGGCTTACGCTGGGCATTAAAAAATCCTTTTACCGACTTGCGGAAAAAGGATGCGTAAACGCAAAATATCTTTTCCCGATTGTCGGGCTAGATGGGGCACCGTTTCGACGTGATATCGATGGTTGCCGGCGGGTCAACGAGCTAGATCTCTCGCCGCACTCTTTATACTTACTGAATTGTTAAGTTCCTTCACAAATATAGCACAGCTTTTAAGAGCCTGGCAAGCAGATGCCAACAATAACCCTTTTCATGTTGTGGACAACTTATTTAATAAATGTTATCGTTGGTCTAAGTTTAACCTTGAAATTATAGGGAGGCCAAAGTAATTTATGGGTGAGTTTATTGGGCAGTCTGGCATCAAACATGTATCTCAACCAGCAGATAGCGAACTCTGCTTTGCTGCCATTGTTTCGGCTGTTGACGGCGGCTCACCAGTTCAAGGTATACACCAAGCTCTTGTAGAATCAGGCATTTCTGCAGAAGATGGCAGTACGGCTCCTCCACCAGAGACTACTGACGTTGTATTGCCCGGTGAGACTGTAGTTACACTGGAACCCTTCATGGGTTTTGACAAATCTGGATTGATGGAAGAGATTGGCAAAAGATTTGCCGACGGAAAAGCTGTAGCTCTGCTACACAAAAAGAACGATAACGAAACTGACGATCGCCACCATTGGATATTGTTGGCTGGGCAATACGTGGGGGGCAAGGAAACTCGAGTAAGTATTGGAGATCCATTAAAAGCCTCAGGTGATGTCGTCAATAGTTCCGAAATCAGTGACAAAATAAGTCGCACTGTAGAGTTTAGTGGCGCTGCTTTTGCCTGCACAGTTAGCGTGGAACAGCCTTGAAGTCCGTTCGAGCGTTGACCAAACCCTAACAGATGTGTATACTAATAATTCAATTATGAAAAAGAGCCTGCACCCCAACGACTACCAACTAATGGTATTTGAAGACCTGAACAATGGTTTTCGATTCTTGACGCGCTCCACCGCCAAGACCGAAGAAACCACCAAGTGGGACGACGGCAACGAGTATCCACTGGTCAAAGTTCACATTACATCCGCCTCACACCCCTTCTTCACCGGTGAAGAGCGAATCTTGGACATCGAAGGCCGCGTCGATAAGTTCAAGGCTCGTGCCGCTGCCGGCGCTGCCTCCAAGGACAAACGTGCCGCTGCCGCCAAGAAGGACTCTAAGCGAGTCGCTGCCAAGATAGCCAAGGCCGAAGCTCAAGCCGAGAACGAGCTCAAAACCCCTAAGCAATAGCTACGATAATCCCTAACACCCGAAGATAGTTTTTCGGGTGTTTTTATTTACCTATATACTAACTAAAGCAAAACAATTATGGATAACAAGGAAATAACTCTTCGTCAAGAATTCAAAGATCTGGAAGCTAAGCTCCAAGATCCATCTGTTTTTGCTGACAAGTCTTATCCCAAACTAGCCAAGCGCCGCAGCGACCTCGAGACTTTGATTGACCTATTTAATGAAAAAACCAAACTAGCCAAGGCACAGACTGCAGCCGAAGAACTGCGCAAAAGTTCCGACATCGAGATGCAGCAAATGGCCGCCACTGAACTGGCAGAGCTAGAGCCTAAGATCACCGCCAACGAAGAAGCTCTGATTGAAGCTCTGACCCCTGTTGATCCTAACAACGAGCGCGATGTTATTATCGAAATCCGTGCCGCTGCTGGTGGCGATGAGTCTAGTCTGTTTGCTGGTGAGCTATACCGCATGTACGCCCGCTGGGCTGAGGCTCATAACTACAAGCTTGAGCTGCTGGGAGAGACGCCCAATGAGGTCGGTGGTTTTAACGAAATTACCTTTGCTGTCCGCGGTGTTGATGCTTATAAGAACATCAAGTTCGAAGCCGGTGTTCACCGTGTTCAGCGTGTACCGGTCACCGAGAGCCAAGGCCGCATCCACACCTCCACTACCACGGTTGCAGTTCTGCCGGAGGCCGAGGAATCAGACATTGAGATCAATCCTAGCGATCTACGGATTGACGTTTATCGTAGCGGTGGCCACGGTGGTCAATCCGTTAATACTACCGATTCGGCTGTCAGAATAACTCACTTGCCCTCCGGCTTAGTCGTCTCCAACCAAGACGAAAAGTCTCAGATCAAGAACAAGGCTAAGGCTATGAGCGTCCTGCGTTCACGCCTGTTACAGCTCAAGATTGATGAGGAGCAGAAGGAGTTGTCCGACGCCCGCAAGAAGCTGATTGGCTCAGGTGATCGATCCGAGAAAATCCGCACCTACAACTTCCCTCAAGATCGCATAACTGATCATCGAATCGGCTACAGCCGCAGTAACATCCCCGCCGCCCTAGCTGGCGACATCGACGACCTGATAGAAGAGCTGCAGAAGGCCGAACACGAACTGCTCAGCCACGAAAGCTAACTTATACAACCCTGTTGTTTAGATGATTCGCAGCTTCAAAAGCGATGAAATATTCTTAAGATCTTGCTGAGTACTTTCGGCTAGTTCATCCACTTCTAAATCAATGATTGTATAGGCTAGCTCCCCTCGGCTCTTGTTAAGAAGCTCAACTATATTAATGCCAGCACCACCGAGTATCTGGGTAATCTGCGCCACCACGCCAGCTTCGTTCTTATGCGTTAGTGTTAAACGACAGTCGCCCTTGCGCGGCAGCTTAGCGGTCGGGAAGTTCACCGAGTTAACGATATTACCATTCTGAAGATATTCTTGTAGTTGCTCGGCAATCATAATGGCACAACTGTCTTCGGCTTCTTCGGTGCTGGCACCAAGATGCGGCAAAGCAATGACTTTGTCATGACCCCTAGTCAACTTGTTGGGAAAATCTGTCACATACTGACTAAGACCACTCTTGTTAAGGCGTTCGAGCAGTGATGCCTCGTCAACAAGTTCGTCACGTGAGAAGTTCAGAAGAACAGCATCAGGCCTCATTTTGGCCAGCTTCTCGGCGCTCAATAGTCCGCGTGTAGCATCAAGTAATGGCACATGAATTGTCACAAAGTCACTTTGCTCGAGTAGCAAATCGAGATCTTCCACCTTATTTACCTCTGGCGAAAGCTGCCAGGCATTGCTGACTGTCATGGCCGGGTCGTAGCCTAAGACCTTCATGCCCAAGTCCGTGGCACTATTGGCCACTCGATAACCGATGGCGCCAAGACCAATAATACCCAGGGTTTTGCCACTCAGCTCACCGCCGGCGTACTTCTTCTTGCCGGTCTCGACGGCTTCTTTCATGCCGCCTTCACCAAGACCAGCCACATAGCTCAAGGCACCTGGCAGATTGCGCGCTGCTAGCAACATACCAGCAATTACTAGTTCTTTAACGGAGTTGGCGTTAGCGCCCGGCGCGTTGAAGACAACCACTCCCTTATGTGCGAGGTCATCAACAGGTATATTATTAGTTCCGGCTCCTGCTCGGCCAATTGCCAACACACTATCACTGATAGGCTCATCATGCAGATTATATGATCTGAGCATTATGGCATCGGGATCGGTAACTTCAGCGCTGACTTCATAATCTTGACCAAATCTGTCAAGACCGATCTTAGAAATGGTGTTGTAGGTTTTGATCTTATATTTAGCCATGTCTGCTCTCAAACTCCTTCATAAACTTAATTAAAGCATCGACTCCAGCCTCAGGCATGGCGTTATAAATGCTCGCCCTCATACCACCGACACTTCTATGACCACCCAGATTAACCAGCCCCTGCTCCTGGGCTTCTGTCACAAAAGCCTTGTCTAGATCCGGCTTGGCCATAGTGAACGGCACATTCATCCGTGAACGAAAGGCCAGTTCTACTGGATTGGCGTAGAAGTCAGAATCGTCAATCGCCTTGTAGAGCTTGTCGCTCTTGCGCTGATTGAGCTCGGACATCTTATCCAATCCACCGATGTCGTTCTTGAGCCAATCAAGTACCAATCCCGCTAAGTACCAATTGTAAGTCGGCGGCGTATTGAGCATCGATTCGGCAGCCGACTTGTCGGCCCAGTGCCAAACAGTCGGTGTATGATTCCGCGCCCTATTCAACAGATCATCACGGACAATAACCACCGTTAGACCAGCCGCTCCCAAGTTCTTCTGGGCACCGGCGTATAGCACGCCAAACTTGCTAACATCCAGCGGGCCACTACAAATCATTGAGCTGATGTCTCCCACCAAGGGCACGTCACCAACATCTGGAACTTCGGCAAAAGCCACCCCATCAATCGTCTCGTTAGGTGTTATGTGGACATACTTGGAGTCTGGGCTAAGATCCCAACTGTCTCGATCAGGAACGCTAGTGTGCTTGTCGGTCTGAGCGGCTATATTGGCGTTCTCTAGGTATTTCCCGGCTTCTTTGTGAGCCTTTTTGCCCCACATGCCAGTAATTACATAATCCGCACGATCGGATTGCTTAGCTAGATTAAGCGGTATAGCCGAGAACTGACCCGTCGCGCCGCCCTGGAGGAATAACACCTTGTAGTTGTCGGGGATTTGCATTAAACCCCTAATATCGGCCTCCGCTTGACGCGCAATTTGCAAGAATTCCGGGCTGCGGTGACTCATTTCCATGACACTCATACCAGAATTCTGGTAGTCCAGCAGCTGGCTCTTGGCTCTTTCGAGCACAACCTCCGGCAACGTGCTTGGACCAGCACTAAAGTTGTATACCCTGCTCATCTCAATCTATCGTAACATACGTAACTGGCTTTGTTTTTCTAACTTATTCTATAGCCAAGGCTTATACTGCTTGTTATGAATGTTCAAACTTGGCTAAAGCAAGCGACGCACAAGTTAGACGAAGCCGATATCGCGACGGCAAGATTGGATTCATTGGTTCTACTGGAGGATGTGACTGGACTCGATCGAGCGCAGCTGCTGGCCGAGCCTGACACCGAATTGTCTTCAGCCAAACAAGCCAAACTCAAAAAGTTGCTCAATAGACGCATCGCTCACGAGCCACTAGCCTACGTACGTGGACGGACAGAGTTCTATGGTCGCAACTTTGTGATCACACCAGCCGTGCTAGAGCCACGACCAGAATCAGAGACCATGATTGATTTGCTCAAGACCCTGGCTAGCAACGAGGCACAGCAGCATAATAACGACCAGAAGTTACGGATCGCAGACGTAGGCACTGGCAGTGGCGCACTAGGCATTACAGCCGCTCTGGAGGTGCCGAATTGCGAGGTTGATCTGTTGGACATCGATCCAAAAGCTTTAAAAATAGCCATAATCAATGTAGATAAATTTACACTAAGCTTAAGCGTTAAGCGAAGCGACTTGCTGGCGTCATCAGCCAAGGACTATGACATACTGCTTTGCAACCTGCCCTACGTACCAGATAGCCACACTATTAACCAAGCAGCTGGGTTTGAGCCAAGGTCGGCTATATTTGGCGGCCCAGACGGTCTCGATCTGTATCGTAGACTATTTGATCAAGTAGCAAAGCTGCAAAACCGAGCGTTGTATTTATTAATTGAATCTTTGCCGCCTCAGCACGCCGATTTAAAGAAAATTGCCAGCGGAGCTGACTATAAGCTACAACGAACGGATGACTTCATCCAGGTATTCGAAACAGCCTAGTATAGAGATTTCAACAAACAAAACTGACAACAAGGCTTAGACGACCTTGTCTCCCCAGTCCGAAAAAGCCAGCACCACGACAATGATGGCCATCATAATAAATATGAACTGGCGCCTGATGCCCTTGCTCAAACGATCATTGTGATCAAGATAATAAAGCACGGCCAGACTATAACCAAGTGTACTGAGTAATAAAGTTGTCTGTGCCACACCGCGGTAGAATAACAGCCAGTGACTGAGCAGCCAGGCCAGGGCTGCGCCGAAGTAACCCCAGATAAAGGCCAGCATTCTAGCGTAAGGCTCATCAAAGGCATCAAGGAAGTGGCGAGCGGCCAGATAGCAGAATAAGCCGCTAAGCAGAGTTAGTCCGTAGATTGGCCCGTCAGCCCACACCAGATATAGAGCTGATAGTGCGACCAGCTGCCCGATAAAAGCCTGGGTAGTAACCATCATCACTCCAGACTGTGGCTTGATGGCAATCAGCCAGATGGCATATAAGATGGTCCAGACCAGCTGCATACTCAAGTTGTCGACATGAGTCATGAATAGCACCACCGATAAGCCAACCATTAGATCAACGGCGTTAGCACGAATATTAGCCGCCCAGAAACGCGGCCTAACCGCGAACATACGCCATTTGCTCAGAATGATAACTAACAGAGCCAGCTGGGCGAAGTTTACCCGCACCATAACAAAAACCACCATCGGCAAAACCAGCACCAATAATAAGTGCAAGAGGTGCGCTATACCGCTAGTGGGCTTGATTGACTGTAGAAGTGGCCTCATCGCTACCTATTATGATAGCAAAGTCCGCGCCGTTCGTAGCTATACTCGTATCAGCCAGGCTGCGAGCAGCCCTGATACCGAACCGCTTCTCAAGATAGTTTTTGGTGTATTTCTTCTTGTGCGTAAGGTCGACAAGCGTTGTCGTGGTCCAGCCACCATTAGTGGTGTTACCTACCTGAAAGACATTGTAGCCGTAGCTTTTTAGTTCGTCAGCCCTGACGGTCGCTAGGCCTGGTAGAAGCGTGCCATTGAGCACTATGATCTTGGCTTTTTCTTTTAATATATAGGGGTCTTTGAGCTGGCCTCGAACATATTGCTGTATATCCCCATACTTGAACAAACCGGCCTTGGGCAAGACAACCGATTGGCCATTAACATTGCCGCTGGTTACATAAGGTGTTGTGGCCGCTGTTGTCGCTGCGGCGCCTGGTGTAGCTGCGATTCTTGGTGTGCCTGAGGCCAGAGCAGCCGAACCAGCCAGCCCAATAGAGTTCACTTTGGCGTCGTCAACACCTTGTAATATGCTGAATAAGCGGCTGGCATTCTTGATCGAAAGGTCAGTCTGGATATTGTCTCCAAAGGAATTGAGCAGGCCTGACAATTTGAGCGGATTACTAAGAGTGCCGAGGCTGGTTGCCTTGGCTTTGAGAGCCACCAACACAGAACGTTGCCGTTCAGCCCGTGCGAAGTCATTAGTAGTCTCGCGTGATCGTACATAAATAAGCGCGTGCTTGCCGTCAAAGTCATGAAAACCAGCCGTAGCCAAAGTGGCATTACCAGCGTTTTCCCAAGCCATGGTTGGGTCCACAAGATCAGCCGCAACATTTATACCAACCCCACCAACTGTATCGACAGCCTGCTGGAAAGCCTGAAAATCGACCAGCATATTATAGTCAATTGTTATGCCCAAGACTTCTTCGACAGTCTTATCAATAAGGTCAAACCCAGCCTTTGTAGCCTTAGTGTCGGTTGTGCCACGCACGCTCTGGCCAAAGTATTTATAAACACCTGTTTGCCAAGCCGCGTTGAGCTTCATAACACCGTGATCAGGCACATTTACCCAGAGATCGCGCGGCACACTTAGTAGAGTTGAGGTGTGATTAACCGGATCAATACTAGCCACCATAATGGTGTCCGTTAGGTCTGGTGCTTCATGTGAACCGCCGCCGCGGCCTAGTAGCAATATATTTATGCGCCCCCTGCCCTCGCCCTTGAGCAACTCGGGCTTAACCTCGGCTCTGAGAGCTACAGCCGTCTCCGTGCCACCCCTGAAGACTTTGTGTAACTTGAGATAGCTCTGCGAGAACAGTAACCCGCCCATAGTAATAGCCAGCACCATGGCGACGGCTGTAGCTCGTGACGCCTTCTTGCGCAGCTTACGGCGTTTGGTCTGAGTCAGCAACTGTCCGAACGGTGAGTGGCTAGCCTGCCCCGGCAAGTCCATATCGATAGGCGGACGCTTGACCGGACTAGTCGGTGGCGCTTGGTGCAAAGTTGGCGCCCTAAAAACAGGCGTACGTGACGACTCAACGGCCGAAGGCAATGTGGTTGGCAACACGGAACTCGGCGCTGCAGCCGGAACACGACGATAATCCGGCATGATCGGGCGCGGACTGGGGCGCGGCCGTCTGTATGGCTGATCAATGAAATGTCGCGGGCGCGACGGCAAGACCTCAGGCACAGGTTGCGAAGAACTTCCGAAGTTTGTTTTTGGTGTTTGGCGCTGTGTTTGTATCGCAGGCCGTCTTAAATTTGACCGGTCCATCTCTTTTTACAGTCTTAAGTATAGACACATAATGCTTATGAGTAAACCCCTTCGGTGTGCTATAGTGTGAAACTGAAGTGAACGATCCGACAATTCCTCAAATACAGATACCAGAAGCCCAAAACCAACGCTCGGGCTGGCACGAGATCCTGTCGACTCTCGGTATTTTATTGACCGCTCTAGCTGTGGCACTGCTCATTATTGGCTTTGTCTTCAGATCGTATCAAGTTGATGGCCCCAGCATGGAAAGCACCTTACACAACACCGACAAGCTGATTATTTGGAAGGTTCCCCGTACCTGGGCACGCATCACCGGCCACAACTATATACCGTCCAGGGGTGACATAGTCGTATTCGAACAAGTAGGACTAAGTGAATTCGGCCAACAAGACAGCAAGCAGCTGATCAAACGCGTGATTGGCCTGCCGGGCGACCGAGTAGTAGTCAAGAACGGCGTTTATACTATTTACAATCAGGCACACCCCGAAGGTTACGACCCTGACCGCGTGTTGCCGTATGGCAAGAATATACCCGCGACCGATGGCAATATTGATATCAAGCTCAATGACCACCAGCTCTTTGTTTCTGGCGATAATCGGCCGGATTCCCTGGATTCGCGTGCCTTTGGGCCAATCGATGCCGATCAAGTGGTTGGCAAACTTATACTGCGAGTCTTCCCTGTCAGCCAGGCCAAGACCTTCTAAGCTACTGGTGAATTCGGGGTTTTTACCCTGTCAATATGCTATAGTTGTCTTATGAGTCAGACACCAAAACGAGGGCTAGGACGAGGCTTCGAAGCCCTAATATCCAATGATTTCGACAAAAGCCTGCTGCTGACACCAGAAGACCGAATTGAGAAGATTCCAGTTGGTCAGCTCCAGGCTAGCCCTTATCAGCCGCGCAAGCATTTCGACGAGACAGCCCTGAGCGAATTAGCAGCCTCTATTAAGCGCCACGGTGTGGTTCAGCCCTTAGTTGTTACCCCTGTTAAGGACGGCGTTTACACTCTAATTGCTGGCGAACGTCGCTGGCGGGCCGCCCTGCTGGCTGGCTTGGCTACCGTTCCGGCTATTATCCGCAGCAGCAAGGAGTTAGAGCAGCTCGAACTAGCCTTGATTGAGAATGTGCAGCGCGTAGACCTAAGCCCCTTGGAGCAAGCCGTCAGCATAGAACGCCTGCACGAACAATTCTCGCTATCTTACGACACAATCGCCAAACGCCTAGGCAAAGCTACCTCAACCGTTCATAACATCGTGCGCTTGCTAGGCCTACCCGAAGCCGCCCGCGAAGCTCTGATCGCTGGCAAAATAAGCGAAGGTCACGCCCGCTCAATCCTAGCCCTCAAGGGCGACTCAGAACGCCAAACCTACCTGCTCAAAACCATCATCGTACAGGGGTGGAGCGTGCGCCAAGCCGAGCGTTTCGTGCTCAGTGTCAAGGCTGGCGCCAGCAGCGCCAAACAAGCCCACGAACGTGTTCACACCGAGACCCCAGCCACCAAAAAGTTGAGCAAAAAATTAGGTACACCCGTAGGAATTCGCCGCACCGCCCGCGGCGGCAAGCTAGAGATTAGCTTCAAGTCTGACGACGAATTAGAGCGTATTATCGGACTATTCGATTAGGCTCGGTCAGCTGGTCCGTGACTGGATCTCTTTGGCCAAGGCTTTGTAAGCCCTCGCTCCCTTGCTCCATCTGTCGTGTTCATAAATTGTGCGGCCATAACTGGGAGCTTCGGCCAACCGAACATTACGGGGTATAACGGTGTCAAACAGCTTGTCACCGAAGTAATTCTCTACCTCCTGCTGCACCTGCTCACTAAGACTGTTACGCTTATCGAACATTGTGAGCGCGATACCCAGCAGCTCAAGGCCTGGATTGGTACTGCCCCGCACTGCCTGCACTGTATTCAATAATTGACTCAGTCCCTCGAGTGCATAATATTCTGCTTGTACAGGTATCAAAACGGTAGTCGCCGCTGTTAAGCCATTGATAGTTAGCAGTCCAAGTGATGGCGGACAGTCAATAATGATGTAATCATAGGCGGCTGACTGCAAAGCCTTATGTAGGGCAAACTCACGCTGGGGCTGGCCGACCAATTCGACCTCAGCCCCAGCAAGATTGGAATTAGACGGTAAAACGTATAATTGTGCGACATGCGTTTCTTGGACTGCATCGGCAATTGATGCCGCACCCATCAAAACATCATAAGTTGTTTTGGCAGCATTTTCGCGCGGCAACCCCAACCCGCTCGTGGCATTGCCCTGCGGATCAAGGTCAACCAACAAAACCGAGGTTTTGGCTCCGGCCAGCTGAGCAGCAACATTAATCGCCGTAGTTGTTTTGCCGACTCCACCCTTCTGGTTTACCATCGCGATAATTGTTTGTGTCATAGATTACTCCGCTTAAGCTCAAGTATAGCATTCTTAGCCAATCTTATATATAGCCGTTGGATGCTAGCCATTCAGTACTAGCCTTCTATGTACATTGTTGTGACATGGTATTGACTGCTGCGCTATAAACGTTCACAGTAAGTGCATGATTGTTTTGGACGAACCTCGCTTTACATATGCCAATGGCGAAGGTCTTAGAATGCGTTATGATGCCGGCTATGATGAATTGTTGCCGGAGCTTGTTTCTGCCGCGTTTGAGGTTGGTGATGGTGCGGCAACATGTTTGAAGCCAGGATCGGTCGATCCGGATGATTTGATTAAGGACGTTTACGAGATTCTGCGTCATAAGTCTGATCCGGATACACCTAACCCTAGCGCTCGGCAGAAGCTCCTGCTTGAAGCTAGTGCCGGCGGTTATGGGTTTAGGTATGGCGCCGCACCAGAGTTTCGGGACCAGCTGGCCTCTATATTCGCTCGAGAGGATCTGGCTACAGCTACGGCAGGGCTATGCCTTGAGTCTATGGATTTGGTCAACCCCCACAGTGCTCTATCTGATCATGAACTCGAAGTCTATGAACTTCGCGGCGGTTACTTGTTTACTGCTGGCAGTTATGAGCTTAACATTGGTGATGGCTCTATACGCACCATGCACTTCGGTGGCGACGCCGGTCTTAATACGGCTTGGGATAGTCGACAGCCGAGCGGAGACACTATTCATCATTACAATAACGACTACGCTTATCAGAAGTTGGGCTTGTTCCTGGGAATGGGCTCGCTAGCTCATAGCACCTACCAACACCTTCTGAGAGCCAGATTGGCTGGTGTATTAGATTATCAGCAATTGGCTTCTCGGGAAGCATAGACACAACAATCTGATCCGCGAGATATGATTTGGTCTGTAAACCCAAGACAAATTGTAAAAAATTGATTCAACTTAGAAGGCCTCGCTGGCTATTAGATAGCCAAGCGAGGCCTGTTTGACTTTTTGTTTGGTTTTAACCAATTTTTTGTTGGTTAGGATCAGTGCCGTCGTGGACTCCAATCCTATGGATATAGTATCCTCTCTGTAACATAGGCCTGCAAGGGCTTTTTGAACAAACTTTATATGCACGTTTGTTAGAGTTTTGATCGACTTTGGTGATATTTTTTGTTGTTTTTAAAGCTACAGCGTTGATAAATACCCTATAAATACACCTGTAGAATTATTTTTCTAAAACTTAGCGCTTATGTTAACTATTGTCATAATTATAACGCTAATAAGCTGAGTAAAAAGTTTTCCACAGCGACTATGACTGGCCTAGGCTATTTTGGAGATCTTGATAATGGCTTGGTGTTGGCGATGACCGCGTACGGTGCGCACTCGCTTCTTGGCCTTGTAACGGATAGAGGTTACTTTTTCGGCCTGTACATCAGCTTCTAAGACTTCGGCTGTAACTTTGACCTTGGCAACTGTTGGCGTGCCAACTTCGGTAGAATCGCCATCAATGACTAATAGGGGCTCGAATTCAACCTTATTCTTGTCAGCTTTAAGAAGCTCGACCTTAAGGATCTCGCCTTCGTGGACTAGGTACTGCTTGCCACCGGTTTGGATCACTGCTTTTTTCATAACGTCAACCGATCATATCAAAAATCACCGCCTCTGTAAAGCGAAACGGGGAACGGGAGTCCGTATTGCTTGAACTAGTCTGCATTTTGGTCCAAGTGTTTCACATCTTAGGTCTGGACACCCAACAATAATTGTATAGTTTTTGTTGGGTACCCATAAGTAGTACGCATACCGCCGCCGCGCACGTGCTAGGCCTTGGTAATGCCGACCTGGAGTTCGGCGGAATCGATTTTGACCGTTGTAGTGAAGGCTCCTTTGGTGCTGTGATGGAGCGATTTGGCGAGAGTTTCTTGCTTGATTGTATCTGTTAGAGTTTGATTCTTGAGCAATGATCCGAGGTCTTTATCGGTGGTGCTGAGGCCGAGCACGATACGGTCGTCAACTTCGAGGCCAGCTTGCTTACGGGCTTGCTGTACATAGCGAACAACTTCTCTCATAAGACCTTCCTCTCTCAATTCAGGCGTAATCTTTTCATCAAGCAATATCTCTGTTTGTCCTTCGGGTAATAGTATAAAACTGATGTTTTTAACATTTAGTTCCTCTTTTGCGATGTCTAATAGATCTTCTCCGAAGGGTTGTGACCAACCTAAACGAACCTTTGAAAGTGGCTGCCTAATTTTAATACCTTTTCTGGCTCTGAATTCTAGACCATCACTAATCAATTTTCTAAGAACCGTCATTCGTTCAATTGTTAGTTCGTTAACGTGACCAGCCGACGGCCAATCCAACAGATGGACGGATTCGCCGTCGGTCAACTTGCGGTAGAGCTCTTCGGCCAAGAATGGCGTGAAAGGCGCCAGCACGATGCTAAGTTGCACCAATACGTAGTGCAAGGTGCGGTACGCAGAGGCCTTGTCAGCGTCGTTATCGCTCTTCCAGAAGCGTTTTCGGCTGCGACGGACGTACCAGTTGCTGGCGTCGTCTACAAACGGCAGGACGGGCTTGAGAGCGTTTGGCAGGTCATAAGCTTGCATATGCTTGTCGACCTCACCTGTAAGCTGATGGACACGACTGACGATCCACTTATCAAGAGGGTTATCGAGTTCAGAGGTCGGATCATCTAGCTTACCGTCCCATTCCCAGCCATCAACGTCGGCGTAGAGAGTAAAGAAGTCGAACATGTTCCAGATCATGCTCAGCTTGCGAGCTACGTCACCGACCTCCTTGTCTTGCAGCGCGAAATCTTCAGCATTTAACACCGGTGAACTAAGCAGTAAGAAGCGTAGGGAGTCAGCACTGTACTTGTCCATTAGCTCGTTGGGGTCAGTGTAGTTGCCGAAGCTCTTGCTCATCTTACGGCCGTCGTTACCGGCCAGCGTCCCTGTTACAATCACGTTCTTGAAGGCATTTTTGCCGAACAGACCAATTGATACGCTGTGCAAATAGTAAAACCAGGCTCTGACCTGACCAACGTACTCAGCTATGAAATCACCTGGGAAGTTCTGCTCAAACTTGTCGACGTTCTCGAAGGGATAGTGGAACTGCGCGAATGGCATAGAGCCACTTTCGAACCAGCAATCCAGCACTTTGTCGATTCGTTTGTACTCAATATCGTCTATTGTAAATGTGACATCATCAATCCAAGGCCTATGATAATCTTCTAGTTCTACCCCTGATAACTGTTGTAATTCTGAGTACGATCCGATAACTTTGACGTGCTCTTTGCCCTGCTTGTCCATGCCCTTCCAAACCGGCATGGCCGTAGCCCAGAAACGGTCACGGCTGAGATTCCAGTCCGGTGCCGACTGAACCGTCTTGGCAAAACGGCCTTGCTTGATGTGCTCTGGGAACCAATTGATATCGGCGTTTTGCTCCAGCATGGCCTCGCGTTGGTCTGCAATATTCATGAACCAACTGGGGTGAGCGCGGTAGATAAGCTTAGTTCCACAGCGGTGACAGTGCGGGTAGCTGTGACGAATGTAGTCGATCTTCCAGACGTTGCCGCGCTCATACAGCGTCTTGGCAATTGGTTTGTTGGCTTCCCACACCTGTTGACCCTGCCATTCACCGCTGTCATAGAAGCCGTTATCATCAATATTGAAGACTACGGGAACGTTGTTAGCCTTGGCTAGTTGGTAATCCTCTTCTCCGTAAGCCGGCGCGATGTGGACTATGCCAGTGCCGTCTTCTAGCGTTACGTAGTCAGCTGGCCAGATTTTGTGTGCGTTCTGGCCGTGGTCTTCAAACAGCGGCTCATAGCTCTTGCCAACTAGTTCTTTACCTCTGTAAGTTTTTATAATTGTGTAAGGCACAACGTTGTGTTTTTCATCAGTTAATACCTTGTTGAGCAAGTCTTTGGCGATGATTAGGCATTCGTCACCCACCTGGACTTCGGCGTATTCCTCCTTGGCATTAACGGCCACAGCGGTATTAGCCAGCAGAGTCCAAGGAGTGGTTGTCCAAGCTAACAACGAAGCATCGCTGTCTTTTAGCTTAAACTTCACATATACCGATGGATCGGTGACATCTTGGTAGGAATTGTCCATGGCCACCTCAGACTTACTGATTGGCGTGGCATCGCGCGGACAATACAACAAGACCTTCTCGCCCTCGTAGATCTTATCAGCGTCGTAAAGCTGCTTAAAGGCCCACCAGACTGATTCCATATAATCTTTGTCCATTGTCTTGTAGGCGCCAGCGAAGTCCACCCAGCGGCCTATACGATCAATTGTGGCCTCCCATTCATTGCCAGTCAGAGTCATATTCTCGCGACAGGTGTTAATGTACTCTTCGAGGCTGACCTTGGTGCCAATGTCACGCTTGTCCTTGATGCCAAGCTTTTCTTCTGTAAACACTTCGGCCGGCAGTCCGTGGCAATCCCAACCCCAGACTCGCTCAACGCGCTTGCCTTTCATAGTCCAGTAGCGCGGAACGGCGTCCTTGATGATGCTGGACAGTAAGGTACCGTGATGCGGCACCCCTGTTATAAAAGGCGGACCATCATAGAAGACATAGGCATCGTCAGCCGGACGCAGCTCAATCGACTTCTCGAAGGTCTTGTGCTGCTTCCAGTACTGGACGAGATCCTTCTCGTATTCTAGAGCCTTGCGGCGTGTATTCTTCTTGAACCTCATCTGCCAAAGTATAGCAAAGCTCAGGCGCGGGCGTAAGCGGCGACTTCGTCCATCAGTGGCAAGGTTTCGCCCTGCCAGACTTTTTGGACGTAGCCGTCAGTCTGCAAAACCAGAATGGCTGGATAGGTCATAACATCGTAGAGAGTGGCTGTAGCGCTACCCTCGCGTGTGTCTATACTAAGCACCTCAAGATGGTCGGTACTGTGGCGCGTTTGATACTCGTGAATAAAGTCTTCTATCAGGCGGCCATGCTCGGAATGAGGACGATACAGGATAAGGACTTTCATACTATGTCCAGTTTATCATAAAGCCTTGGTTCGTTGCCTAGATGTTTTACCTATCGGGGCTGTCTTTGTTATCTTTGGAATCGTACCGCCGAGTACATATTGCCGGTGTTGCCGTTAGTGTAGTTGCCAGGCTTGGCTGGGTATGATATAAATGTCACGATATGGCTGAAACTATGAAGCAACGGTTGGATCTCCTCCTCCTAACCCTTAAGGGGTTGTGCTTCACCATGGTTGAAGCCTAGCCCGCGCCCAGGCGACGCGGCTCCAGCACAACCCTAGACAAACCAATCAGGCTTCAACCGAGCCTGATTTTTAATTTGAGAGGAAAACTAGATGACAGTAACGAGAGGATCCTTGGCAGCCGAAGCACCTATGGGTTTAAGTGATTTGGAAGCAATTTGGGATGCCAACGATATGAATGCCTTCCATCCAGCCAAAGAAGCCGGCCTATTGGCTATTGATAATCAATTGGTTAATCCTAATGCATCGGTATCAAACCTGTATTTCACCGACGTAACATTGCGAGACGGTCAACAACAACAAACTAATGAAGTAACCCAGGAGCAACGTATTGAAGTTTTTGACAATATAGTGTCGACCGGTGTTGATCGCATAGAAATTGGCCACCTAGGCAACAAAAATGGTGATCAGCAACTGGCTGTAGCTTTGGTCAAACATATTGCCGACAAAGAAAAAACAGATGAGCTGTATAAAAAGGTTAAGATTCAGGTCTTGTTCGGCAGCCAAGAAAAAGAAATTCAGGAGGGTAGTCAAATCCTTCGTGATGCCTTCATGGAGCACTACCCAGAAACTTGGGAGCAAGAAATCGCCGAGCGCGTGGTTGTTCACGTTTATGACCGGGTTGATCCTAACTTATTGGATACGGCCTCAGAGCCCTACAGCATACAAGATTCAGCTTTTCGAGTTAGTGTAGCTGCAGCACACACATTGGCCGCAGGCTTTAAGAACTTTTCTATATCGGGCGAAGCTACTACGGCTGTTACGCCTGAAGAATCTATCCAATTCTATCGCACAATAACAGCGAGCCTGCTGGAGAACGGTGCAGAGAATGTTAATGTTAACCTACCTAACACCTATGGCTACTCGGCCAACGAAGATTGGAACACTGCTACGATGGCTGCATTTAATGCTGCCGTTAAGTATGGTTTTGGGGACAAAGTCAGCACTAGCATACACACCCATAATGATGTTGATAACGCTGTTGGCTTCACTATCAGTGCAATCGTTGCTGGAATTGACCGTGTCGAAGGCACTCTTATTGGCGTCGGCGAACGTACTGGAAATGTTGCCAACATAGATGTTGCAGCGCGCATACTTGAGCAGGCACGTCATCAAGTAATGCGCCAGGAGAGAGATCAGCAAAGAACATCGGACATTGCCAGGCATGCTGGAGCTGTAACTCTTAGAAGAACCGTTAGCCTTAGCCCGGATATTGTTAAGCATCTACGGAACTGGTATCCGGTTGGTGATAAACTTGCGGAGATATTCGGTCCGCATGCCGAATATAGATGGCATCGAACAGCTGTCGGCAACCCCTACGCTCACGACAATGGCTCTGGACCTCACGATCAGGCTATGGCTGCAGCAATACTTGATCCATTCAAACATCCAGGTGATAGCCACTACGAATGGGCACTACTGATTAACAATGCCTTGGGACGACCTGACACAGAAGCCATAGCCATAGGTGACCCTGAAGCTGTCGATAGCATAACCGTTGGAAATTACGCAGGCGGTAGCAAGACGAAGGCCATCAAAGAAGGCACTCTTGAAAGGGCTGATGATGAATCAGTACAAAGAGCTAAGGCCGAATTCAGATTTAGAAAGCGCCAGCTGTTTGGAGCATTACAAAAGGGTGTCGAAATAGTGAGTAGCTAGGTCTAGCTACAACCGGTAGTAGAGCCGCAGGAAGTACAGACGTAGCAGCTGCCGGCGCGTTGGGTTTGGTTGCCGCAGTTGTAGCAAAGTGGCGCGGTTGAGTCACCAACCAATAGGCTAGCCTCTTCAGTTGCGATGCCTGGAGCTTCGTTGACTGGTGGCGAAGTAATGCTGGGTGTAGACACTGCTGCTGCGGCCTTCTTGGCGGCTTTGGCTAGCTTAGGTGCCTCTTCGGCGGCTTCGACAGCAGGAGCTGGAGCTTCCTCTAACAGAGTGGTCTGTATCTCGGGCATGTCGTCTAGCGAGGCCAGACCAAGTTCTAGGCGATCTTCGAAGCTCAAGTAATCTAGAGCCAAGCGACGGAAGATGTAGTCGGTGATTGAGCTGGCGGTGCGGATTTCACTGTCATCAGTCATACCTGATGGTGCGAAGCTGGTGCCGCGCAAAGTCTTAACATAGCTCTTAAGCGGTACGCCAAACTGCAGTCCGTGACTAACACTGATAGCGAAGGAATCCATCAGGCCTGACAGGGTTGAACCCTGCTTGCTGACACTGATGAATAGCTCACCAGGCGTGCCATCTTCGTATTCACCAATAGTGAAGTAGCCCTCTAGGTCAGCAATCTGGAACTTGTAGGTACGACTGTTGCGAACGCGTGGTAGTTTGCGCCTGACAGCGCCCTTGACAATGACCTTGTCGCTGATAGCCTCTGGGTTAGCAGTCTCGGCAGTATCGGCAGTGTCGGCAACGTTATTGTTGGCGTCTCCGCCCTTCTTAGCCATGCTGAGGGGCTGACCGACCTTACAGTTGTCGCGGTAAATAGCCACGGCCTTGAGACCCAACTTCCAAGAATCAATATGGATCTGTTCGATGTCTTCGATAGTAGCCTCTTCGGGCATGTTGACAGTCTTGCTAATAGCACCACTAATGAAGGGCTGGACAGCAGCCATCATTCTGACATGACCGCTATAGTGAATGGCATTATCGCCCATTGAGCAAGCGAAGACATCTTCGTGATCCTTCTTGAGGTGAGGAGCACCAAGGATGGTCTTCTCGTTATCGATGTACTGCACGATGTCGGCGATCTGCGGCTTGCTATAGCCCAAGATCTTCAGGGCTCGTGGTACAGTCTGGTTGACGATACTCATGGTACCGCCGCCGACCAGCTTCTTGTGCTTGACCAGACCAAGATCGGGTTCAATGCCGAGAGTGTCGCAATCCATCATCAGGCCACTGGTACCGGTAGGAGCAAGTACGCTAGCCTGCGAGTTGCGTACACCGTATAGCTCGCCTAGTTCGACAGCATCATCCCAAGCGGCTGCCGCAGCGCTGAGCAATTCTTCAGGTACTAGTGAAGCATCGATCTTAGAGACTTCGGCACGGTGCATACGTAGTACGTTCAGCATGCCATCACGATCCTTGCTGAAGCCAGCAAACGGACCAATTCGCTTGGCAATCTTAGCGCTAGTGGCATAGGACTGACCCGTTAACAACGCAGTTACAGCCCCGGCGATAGCTCGGCCTTCGTCAGAATCATATGGTAAGCCTAGGGCCATCAGCAAGGCACCGAGGTTGGCATAGCCGATACCGAGCTCTCGGTAAGCCTTGGCAGTTTTGCCAATCGGCTCCGTGGGGTATTCGCTGTAGCCAACTAGAATCTCTTGAGCCGTGAAAATTAACTCCACAGTATGTATGAAAGCCTTAACGTCAAAACTGTTGTCATCCTTGAGGAACTTGAGCAGATTCAGACTGGCCAGATTACAAGCCGAGTTGTTGAGGTGCATGTACTCGCTGCAGGGGTTGGAGCCATAGATGCGACCAGCGTTAGGCGTGGTGTGCCACTTATTAATAGTGGTATCGAACTGCATGCCAGGGTCAGCACACTCCCATGCCGCCTCAGAGAACTGGCGCAGCAAAGCGCGGGCTTTGACAGTCTTAACTGCCTTGCCGTTAGTGACAGCCTTAAGATCCCAGTCATCATCATTCTGTACGGCTTGCATGAAGTCATCGGTTACTCTAACCGAAATGTTGGCATTCTGGTACTGCACGCTGAAGGAGTCTTTGCCGTCTAGGCTCATGTCCCAACCTAAGTTCTGCAGATCACGGGCTTTGCGCTCCTCTATGGCCTTGCTCCAAATGAATTCTTCGACATCAGGGTGATCGACATTGAGAATAACCATCTTGGCAGCGCGACGAGTCTTACCGCCACTCTTAATAGCACCGGCACTAGCGTCAGCACCACGCATGAAGCTTAAGGGACCACTAGCCGTACCGGCGCTTTTGCCGAGTTGCTCGACAGAAGATCTAATAGGACTGATGTTAATTCCTGAGCCAGATCCGCCCTTGAAAATCATGCCTTCTTCGACATACCAGTTAAGAATCGCTGGCATGGTGTCTTCGATACCAAGTATGAAACAAGCACTAGCCTGTTGAGCACGTTCGGGCACACCGATGTTGAACCAGACCGGACTGTTAAATGTAGCCCTCTGGGTGGCAACAACATACTTCAGCTCTTCACGGAAGTCTTCGGCCTCTGTCTCACTGCTAAAGTAGCCTTCTTGCATACCCTGACGCGTAACCGTATCGACAACACGGTCAATCAGATGCTTCAATGAGCTCTCTCGTCCCTTGGAGCCTGGCGTACCACTGAAGTACTTCTGAGCCACAATGTTAACAGCGTTCTGTGACCAACCCTCTGGAAGCTCAACGTCATTCTGCTCAAAGACCGGCGTATCGCTCATCGGATTCTTAATAATTGAATCGTATTTAGACCATTTGAGTTGGTCGTAGGCTTTGGATTTTTGGGGGGTAAAAAGCCGCTCTACCCCTAGGCTAGTTGTTTGTCCCATATTATTTGTCCCTCACTCCCTTAGGTTTTATTGTTTGATGGTTTTTGTTTGGAGTCCTATCGCTCACCGTGCTCTCAAAACAGTAGGCGCTAGGCTGCTATATGCTTGCCCTGCTTGACTAAGGATAGCTCCTGCTCGAAGCTGGCGATATCCTTAAAGCGTCGATAGACACTGGCAAAACGTACATAGGCAACCTCATTTAGCCGTGCCAATTGCTCCATCACCAGCTCACCAATACGCGTAGATTTAACTTCTTGATCGCCACAAGCGTAGAGCTCTTGCTCAATCGCGGCGACTACTTTTTCGAGTTCTAAGCTGGTGACCGAGGTCTTCTCGCAGGCCCGATAGAGTCCTGCCAGCAACTTGGAGCGATTAAATAATTCGCGCTTACCATCGTTCTTAATGATGATAAGTTGTGGTCTTTCAAGGCGTTCATAAGTTGTAAACCGATAGCTACAACTATTACACATACGGCGGCGGCGAATAGCTTGGCCCTCTGCCACGTCGCGCGATTCGATCACTTTGATGTCCTCGCTTTGGCATTGAGTGCATTTCATGCTGCCTCCTCTTACCATTAAATGTACTCAGCATTTTGTTGTCTATATGGTATTTGATTTTCCACATATAGTGCTGCGTAGTTCCAATATAGCCCTAGCTGTAGCGTTTTGCAAGGTATTTATTGGTGTATTATTTAATACGAATTTTAGGGGTAAATCTTGGCAATAACTGATAAAGGTCGACTATTCGGACTTGGATTAGTCGTCTTTTTTGTCGGCGGAGTCTTCGTCCGAACTGCCAGCTTTGTGGCGTCGACCTAAGCGACGTAGGAACGAAGGCTTCTCTAATTCTTCTTCTAGGCTACTGGTAACAACCTCGTCTGAATCTTCGTCTGATTTAATATCACTGCCTTTGTGGGAGTCGCTTGAGTCTTGGTGATCGTCAGATTTGTCGTCCTTAGAGTCGTCTTCGTCATCATGAATCGACCAAATGTTGGGCATTGGCGTATCCTTGGTGAAATCGTGGGCATCGTCATTGTCATCACCAAGATTCATGTCGATCTCAGATAGAGCCTTCTCGTCTTGCTTAGTGGTGTTGGTATTAGCTAGTACTGGCTCAGTCGGTGTACTGCGCTTGGCATCAGCCTCACGCTTAGAGAAATATGAGGCGTCAAAGCCGGTCGCCACAACCGTAATGATGACTTCGCCTTCGAGATCAGGGTTGATCGTGGCACCAAAGATAATGTTGGCATCAGGATCAGCAGCCGTGGTGATAGCCTCGGCAGCAGCGTTAATCTCGTGCATGGCTAGGTCGTTACCCCCAATAACATTGAAGAGGATGCCACGGGCGCCATCGATAGAGACCTCTAGTAGAGGTGATTCGATAGCCTGTTGAGCAGCTAGGACGGCGCGGTTCTCGCCGTTGGCGCGACCGATACCCATTAAGGCCGAGCCAGCCTTGGACATAACGGTCTTGACGTCAGCGAAGTCGAGGTTGATTAGGCCGTGAACAGTAATCAGGTCAGAAATGCCCTGCACGCCCTGTCGCAGGACATCGTCGGCAACCTTGAAAGCTTCGGTCAGCGGTGTATCACGATCAATTGTCTGCAGTAGACGGTCGTTAGGAATAATAATCAAGGTGTCAACGGCTTTGCGCAGCTTCTCAATGGCTTGCTCGGCGTTCTTGCGACGCTTCTCGCCCTCAAAAGCAAAGGGCTTGGTTGCGAAACCGACCACCAGAATACCTAGCTCAGTGGCAACCTCGGCCACCACATGACCGCCGCCGCTACCTGTGCCGCCGCCAGCCCCAATAGTCACAAACACCATGTCGGCACCCTCTATAGCCTGCTTGATTTCTTCGCGTGATTCTTCGGCAGCCTGCTCGCCAACTATTGGATCGGCACCAGCGCCTAAGCCTCGGGTGGCTTCTTTGCCAATGTGAATCTTCTTGTTGGCCTTGGAATGGTGCAAAGCCTGAGCATCAGTGTTAATAGCAATAAATTGGACATTCTCAATGCCAGCCTCGACCATGCGGTTGATAGCTGCACCGCCGGCACCACCGACACCGATGACTTTGATTTGCGCGAAAGTTTCAATTGCTGGCTGAACTACTTCTGACATATAACCCCTTTATTACCTCAAAAAGCTGCCTTTGTATAGGTCGTAGTATACGCTAGCTCACCTCTAAGTTCAACAAATTTGCTCGGAGCGATTTCGGGCAAAAACTTGCTGTGAGCTGGCAACTCATTTTGTGCGCAAACGCTAGCACTTTTGTGTTCGAGGCTTGCCTTTACCTAAATCGAGAAGTGATCAAATATATTCAGGACGCCATTCACGTCGACTGAATCGCCGATATACGAATTCTTCCTGGTAGAAATTAATCGTTTTAGTTCTTCACTACTGTTCGATACTGTGCCTGCATAGCCACATTGTCCTATGAATTGCCAATCGCTCGTGCTGTCACCGATTCCCAAAAGTTCTTCAGGACTTATCTGGCTGTGTTCGGCAATTTCTAGAGCTGCTTGTTTCTTAGAAATACCCTTTGCCGTAATAATACCGAACTGATGGGGTAAGGCAACGGGGTGCACACCCCAACTAAGAGTTAATTCGTTACTAAATGATGGAAAAAGTTCTGTTAGCCTAGCTTTATCGGTTTCGTGCTTGGCAATCGGCATGATTTTGACAATGTCTAGTTTGCGGCTTTCTTCGATTAGCGATTCAACAACTAGTGGCTTTGTTTGCAATATATGGGTGTGCAGCTGGGTTAATTCAGATGTCTGGTTTTTTTGGATTAAGTACTCATTCGCGGTGTACACTTCAGTGTACACTCCATGTTCTAAGTAGAGCTCTATGACCTCTGTAGCCACATCCTGATTGATAAAATGAGCCTTCAATATAACATTATCAAGAGGGTCGATGATCACCGCCCCGCCATCTGTAATATGTAAGTTGTGGAGTTTGGCATCCTCTATAATGCGACGGATTGCATAGTGTGGCTTGGCCGTGCAAAGACTAACTTTGATGCCTCGGCTTTCAATGTCCTTCAATCTAGCTATAACTTCAGGATGCGGATATGGCGAATTATAGCCGATCTTTTCGCCAACAATAACACCGTCAACATCAAGAATAATTCCCTTGATCATGGATTAACTATAGCAAACCGCTAGTCGTGCTGATGTTTTAACTCTTGAAACGGGCAAAAACCGAGCCAAGAAGCGCCTTGGCTTGCTGCGCGCCGCGGCTTGTGTCAGGCGGTAATGATGGCAATAGCAGCATGTCTAGCAGCATCAGACCAACGACCGTTGTGAAACCTGGATCCTCTACCGTATCTACTAAACCACCAATATTATGGAGCTTGCCGATGCGAGCCGGTAATTGCATCTTCTCACGGGCTAGTTCGTCTAAGCCGGGTAGCTTGGAGGTACCGCCGGTGATAACAATGCCGCCGGGGAGCTTGCGGGAACGCTTGATCTTCTGCAGTTCTTTGTCGACGTATTCTAGTAGTTCTTCGGCGCGGGCCTCGACAATCATGGCTATTTGTTCGAATGGGAAGTTGTGATTCTTGTTGCCGATTCTGACCATGACATTGATCTTCTTGGTACTCTCTCTTAGGTCAGCGTGTTCTAACTTGACCCTTTCGGCGACGTCCAAGTCGGTTCTGAGTCCAATCGCAAGATCGTTAGTGATGTGTTGGCCACCAATTGGCAGAACAGCCACGTGTTGGACTTCGCCATCTTCGAAAACAATTAGGTTGGTCGTGCCGGCACCGATGTCGATTAGCGCTGTTCCGGCTTCTTTTTGCTGCCTTGAGAGTACGGCTTCGGCGGCGGCGAGCCCGGAAACAGTGTGATGCGTAACGCTAATTTCGGCCTTCTGCAGCGCCATGTCGAGATTACGAAGATTCGGTGAAGCCGCCGTCACAATGTGAGCATCAACTTCTAGGCGGACACCGTGCATGCCAACTGGATCCTTGATGTTGCGTTGTCCATCCAGGCTGTAATTCTTGGCGAAAAACTGAATTATCTCTCTGTTAGGCGGCAGACTGACGATAGTCGCAGCTTCTTCGACGCGTTGGCGATCTTCGGTGGTAATCTCACGATTAGCTGCCGAGATAGCGATCACGCCCTCAGAGTCCAGGCCACCGACGTGTGAGCCATTAACATTGACTGTAGCTTGCTTAATGCTCTTGCCTGAGATGCGTTCAGCCTCAGTAACGGCATGAGCGATGGCATCAGCTACATCATCTACATGCACCACGGCACCGCGGCGCATACCCTGGTTGGGAGCTTGGCCGTGACCAATTATTGATGGTTTGTTAGTGCCATTGGGGTCAAAAGTACCGACAACACAACGGACTTTGCTGGTGCCGACGTCAAGACCTACGAAATATTCTGGATTAGAACCGTTCATCTGGCCACCAGTATAGCGCTATTGCTTCGTACAGAGCAAGCTGACCCCAGACGACCTAGAGCTAACTGTGGTGACCTAGATTTGGGTTAGGATTTCGGCACCGTCTTCGGTAATAAGCACTGAATGTTCAAAATGTGCCGACCACGATCCGTCGACTGTCAGAACAGTCCAGCCATCCTTGGCAATATAGACCTTATCCGTGCCCAGTGTAACCATTGGCTCAATGGCGATTGTCATACCCTTGCTTAGCCACGGACCGGTGTTGGCACGGCCATAATTGGGAATGTTGGGGTCTTCGTGAACTTGGTGGCCAACGCCGTGACCAACTAGATCGCGCACAATGCCATAAGGTCGGCGCTTGAGCGAATGCTCTATGGCTGCCCCGATATCACCAGTTCGAACCTGATCATGCAGTGTATTAATACCAACCTGGAGAGCGTTTTCGGTATCCTGGAGTAGCTGGATGTGGCCTTTTTGCTTGGGCCGGCCGGCGATTACGCTGATCGCGGCATCAGTGACCATACCTCTAAGCTTAACGCCGAAGTCCAGGCCAACTATGTCGCCTTCGTTAATAAGCTTATCGGCACGCGGGATGCCATGAACCACCTCGTCATTAAGAGATACGCAAATAACATCTGGAAAGCCCTGGTAGCCCAGGAAAGCCGCTTCGCCGCCTAGCTTCTTGAGTTCCTCAGCTGCCATATCCGCCAATTGTTTGGTCGACATACCGACCTTTAGTTCTTGCTTGAGTAATTGCAGCACCGTGGCTAGCATGCGGCCACTGTCGCGCATTGCTGCGATTTCTTTGGCAGTCTTGACTTGGGTCACCATAGTTATAGTTTACGACTTAGTTAGGTGGTTGACGATATCTTGGTTGACGTCTTCGACTGAACGAACGGCGTCAATATTTATAACTTCTACGGCGTTTTTTTGTAGCCAATCTAGGATCGGAGCCGTTGAGCGCTCATATTCGTTGAAGCGCTCTTCTATGGCTTCTTCTTTGTCGTCAATTCTGGCGCGGCTCATTAGACGCCGCTTAACGGCTTCGCGCGAGGCTACCAGATGAAAGGCTTGACTCAGATCAAAACGACCGGCTTTGACCTGATCAAGCAGCCACTCGGCCTGAGGAATAGTCCGCGGGAAGCCGTCTAGCAGAACCTCTTCGTTATCTGGCAAAGAGGTCAGCACTTGATCGACAATGGCGATGATCTCTTTGTCATCGAGTAACCCCCCGGCTAGCATGCGTTCGCGCTGTCGGCCAGTAACGTACATTCTCAGCACTTCTCCCATAGATATAAGATGAAAACCTTTGGCGTCAGCCAGCATTTTGCCCTGAGTGCCCTTGCCCGAACCGGCAATGCCCATTAGCAGTATCACGACAGCTTCTCCTTGGTCAGACGGGCTATAATTGCGCCATCAGCGGTAGCGCCAGCACGATGCTTGACCTTGCCAATGACCTGCCCCATAGCAGCCTGGCCGGCAGCGCCGGTGTCAGCGATAGCTTGATCGATAAGTTTGCCAATCTCCTCTTCGCTGAGCTGAGCTGGCAAGTAGGCCTCAATGATTGCCTTTTCGGTCAGTTCCTTGTCGGCACGCTCTTGATCACCACCTTGAACATACATGTCAGCACTTTCTTGGCGCTGCTTAACTTGCTTGGTCAACTGCTGCAACACCTCTTCGTCACTTAAGCCGCTGCCTCTTTTGCCGGTGGCGACTTTGACATTTAATAAGACGGCTTTGATGCCACGTAAGGTAGTTAGCTTGTGAGTTTCCCCAGCTAGCTGTGCAGTCTTGATGTCCTGCTCGATTTGCTGCTCAAGCATGAGGGCTTAGCGAAGTCCGAGTTTGATTTTCTTGAGCTTGATCGCCTTGCGTTCTTGACGAATAATCGCTTTGCGACGACGCTCGGTTTTGCTGATGTCCTTCTGGAAAAACTGGTTGTTCTTGGCGACAGCAATAGCGCCAGACTGCTGGACTTTGCGGTTGAAGCGACGCAGTAAGTTTTCGGTTGATTCTTTAGAATCTTTGCGGGTTACTTGTATCATTGGTGAATATTGTATCAAACAGGGGTTAAATTGACAAGTCCTTAGCCGGTGACGCGCTTGGCCTGGGTAGATCGTTGTGATTTGAGCACTATGCTCTGGAGCTCACGGAAGATTGGAAACTGCTTATTGGTCGAGTAGACCTTGGTGTTGCCCTGGCGCTCGCTGGTCAAGAAACCAACTTTTTCTAGCCGTTTGAGTTCGCGTTGAATGTTGCCGGCATCTTCTTTGATTAGCTTGGCTAGGCCACGAACATGGGTCTTAAAATCAGGGTACTTAGCATAGATGACTATGATTTTGCGACGGACTCTGGATGTGATAAATACGTCTAGCACTGTCGTTTCCTTTTAACCTCTTATTGTTATCCGAACAACGTTACGACTTAGTATAGTCTGCGGTCTAGGGTTTGGCAAGACTGAATTTTGATATTTTTATACCTTATACTGATAATTATGAACTACTACTTTGTGTGGGTGCGCAGCAGCCGTTATCACGGCAGTGAGCCGCTGACTTATGCGTGCGCGAAGCGTCTGCCAACCGGTACGATTGTCGAGATTGAACTGCAAAAAACCTTAGTATTGGGTGTCGTCAGCGGCCCCACGAGCAAGCCGCGCTTTCAGATCAAGCCAGTTGCACGCGTACTGGAACTACCGGTTGTGCCGAGCCATCTGCTTAAACTAGCTGGCTGGTTAATGTCCTATTATCCAGCACCGCTGGGTCTTATGACTCAGCAATTATTGCCGGCTGGCTTTTCGGATAAATCCTTGGCATTGCCGCCGCCCGTCAAGCTGCCTGAGCCGGATTTGAGCGGCCTGCCACCACTGACTGCTGAGCAGCAAGCAGCTCTAGGAGACATGACCGAGCGCGACAGTTACGTGCTGCACGGCACCACCGGTAGCGGCAAGACACGTCTATATATTGAGTTGGCAGCTGACGCGGTCGCCGGCGGTAAATCAGCCATTATTATGACGCCAGAGATCAGTCTGACATCACAGTTGGCTGATAGCTTCCGGCAAGTCTTTGGCGACCGCGTCATTGTGATGCATTCCAAGCAGGCACCAGCCGAACGCCAAAAAGCCTGGCTCGATAGTCTGCGCTCCACAGAGCCGGTTATAGTAATTGGCCCGCGCTCTGCCCTGTTCAGCCCCGTCCAGAAGCTCGGATTGATAGTCCTAGACGAGGCTCATGAGAACACCTACAAGCAAGAGCAAGCCCCGCAATATCAGACCGGCCGTGTCGCCGCCTACTTAGCGGGCATCACTCGTTCTACTCTAGTGCTGGGTTCGGCCACACCAAGCGTCAGCGATTATTATCTAGCTCAGCAGAAGAACAAACCGATCATCAAGCTGACTAAGCTCGCCCAAGAACAAGCTTACGACGACACAGAAGTTGTTGTAGTCGATCGCAAAGACCACAGCCTGTTTGAGCGTTCGCCTTATGTAAGCCTGCCTTTGGTCAAAGCGATTGAAGACGCCTTGTCCCGCGGCGAACAAACTTTGCTCTATCTCAATCGCCGCGGCACTGCACGGCTAGTCATGTGTCAGAGTTGCGGCTGGCAGGCTAGCTGCCCCAATTGCGACGTACCGCTAACCTATCACGGTGATCACCATCAATTGCGCTGCCACAGCTGCAGCTATCACGCTGACACGCCCTCTGTCTGCCCAACTTGCGGCCATCCCGATGTCATCTTCAAGACAGCCGGCACCAAGGCGATTGTCGACGATGTGCAACGCCTATTCCCGCAAGCTCGCATTGCCCGCTTCGATACCGATAACGCTCAGGCTGAGCGTTTTGAGCAGCACTTCGAAGCCGTCCGCAGCGGCTCGGTTGACATCTTAGTCGGCACGCAGCTACTAGCCAAAGGTCTTGATCTGCCACGCTTGAGCACACTTGGCGTCTTACTGGCCGATACCAGCCTATATTTGCCTGATTTCTCAGCTCAGGAACGAACTTTTCAGCTGATTGCACAGGTATTAGGTCGAATTGGCCGGGGTCATGTGGCCGGCCACGCGATTATTCAGACCTACCATCCTGATCATGCTGTATTGGTCGACGCCTTGGCTGGCAACTATCAGCGTTTTTATGAACGCGAGCTGGCTGAACGTCAGCAGTTCTTATTCCCACCTTTTTGCTATTTGTTAAAACTAACTGCTCGCCGCGCCACCATCAAATCCGCCTCAGCCGCCGCCAACAAACTAAAAGACGAAATCCAAGCTACTGGTTACCACGTTCGTGTCGAAGGCCCTGCGCCATCATTCTACGAACGTTTCCAGAACAAATATCAGTGGCAACTAGTTGTCAAAGCCAGTTCGCGCACCGAGCTCCTCAAGATTATCGCCAACCTGCCAGCCAACTGGTCATACGACCTTGACCCCATGGATCTGCTCTAGATATTAAGAACCTTAAATCACCTGGTACGGGTTTTGTAATCAGGTCGGCCAACAAGAACCATACAATTCTTGTTGGTTGCCTAAATTTAAACATAAACAAATCGCCTAATTGAAGAGGCGTTTGGGGGCGTTTTCCGCTATAATAATCGAAGTTATGACCAAAGACGACATTATTGCTCTGCCCAACCCGCATTTGCGCCAAAAATCCCAGCGCGTCGGCATTATCACCGACGAAATCAAGCAGTTGGTTCAGGATATGAAAGACGCAACCATCGACTGGGACGCCAGCCGCGATCACGAGGTTGGTGTTGCCCTGGCTGCCGTTCAGATTGATCGGCTCTACAAAGTTGTGGTAGTTCGTAATAATTATGACAACAAGGAAGACCACGAGTTCACGGTCTTTATTAATCCGACTGTTACCAAGTTCGAAGGTGAAATAAAAGAAGATTTCGAAGGCTGCCTAAGCGTGCCCAATATTTATGGCAAAGTTCCCCGCCACACCAAAGTCCGCGTCAAAGCTCTCAGCCTGGCCGGCAAGGAGTTCCGTGTTACTGCCGAAGGCTTCTTAGCCCGTATCTTCCAGCACGAAATCGACCACTGCAGTGGCATTGTCTTCATCGACCACATCAAGGACAGTCCCGAAGCCTTCTACCGACTAGACGAAGATGGCAAGCTAAAAGAATTGGACTATACAAGAGATGTCGAAAACAATCCTATTCTTTGGTAGCGGTCCGGTAGCGGCCGAGTCGCTGGCTCTGCTAGCCAAAGATTTCCAGATTGAGGCCGTCGTTACCAAGCCTAAGCCGCCGCACCACAAAGCAGACTTCCCTGTCCTGACGCTTGCAGCCAAGCTTGGCCTCAAAGTTCTGCCAACCGCCGATAAGCAAAAGCTGTTAGAGCTCTTCAAGACCAAGCCCGCAGCCAGCCAGCTGGGCATAGTTATCGACTATGGGATTATCATTCCTCAGCAGGTCATCGACTACTTCCCGCTGGGCATCATTAACAGCCATTTTAGCCTGTTACCGGAGTGGCGCGGTGCCGATCCGATCACCTTCTCTATCCTAAGCGGCCAAAAGCGAACTGGCGTCAGCCTGATGCTTATAGAAGAAAACCTCGACGAAGGCCCACTGTTAGCTCAAACCCCTTACGACATCCCACCGAACGCGACGACACCCGAATTAACTGAACAGCTCATCGAACTCAGCCACGAATCATTGAAACAAATTTTGCCCCTGTATATGGACGGCTCTATCAATCCCGCCCCCCAAGAACAAGTCACCATGGCTGCCAGCAACAAGTCGACTTACTCACGTAAGCTAACCAAGCAAGATGGTGTATTGGACTTCAACAAGTCGGCTGCGGTCTTGGAGTGCGAAGTACGCGCCTTCGTCGGCTGGCCGCGCAGCCGTACACGTCTTGGCGCTACCGACGTAGTCGTCACCAAAGCTCACGTTGGCGAAGCCACCGGTAAGCCCGGCCAATTATGGATACAAGGCAAACAATTAGGCGTTCACGCCTCCGATAACACCTTAGTAATTGACAGCTTAGTTCCGGCTGGCAAGCGTGAAATGTCAGCCGCCGCCTTCCTGGCCGGCTACAAACTGCAATAGAAGCAATAAAAGCGTATTCTCATCATTTTGCCAAAAACACGAACACATGGGGTATTGACATGCGGGTATATAATGTAGCCAGGAGTAAAAGGGCTGTTCATCAGCCCTCGTAAAATAACAATTAAGCTAAAACAAAGGGGCAAATCATGGCAGATTCGTTCGAAGAAGGCGCAGTTTCAGAGCTAGCCGCTTTTGATGACGCCGATCAATTACTAAGAGCCGGACGTAACGGTATAACTCAGCAAAGCATTGAGGATGGGCTTTTTCCTCAAACCATTATTGGTGGCCCGACTGTACCATTTCACCTCAAGGGTGACGCAAAAGAAATAGTCGTTGGGGATCATACAATTCACGATGGCGATTCGGTTGTTGTGCGTGAACGCATTAAGGGCGTAAACCCGGATACCGGTATTGTGGAGTTAGTCGACCCTGATGGAGAAATCTTGGCATCAATTGGCGCATCCAAGGCTCGCTCGAGGAGCGAAGAGGGTGGTGATCGATTAGTTCCGGCTGGCAATGCCCGGGACGCTAGTGTAGTAGCAGTCATGGCTGGCGTGCAGGCTACTAGATATGCTCTTGAACACCCTGACCAGTCAGCAGCCGCGGCTTAGCCTACACAACAGATTGAGTAGGTGGACCGGCGGGCGGTTGTTCTGAGGGGTATTGTGGTTGCGCCGGTGGCGTAATAGGCTGAGTTGGCGGCTCAGTGTATGGCGGTTGTGCTGGTTGCGGGGGGGCGGCAACTGGTTGCTGGGCATGGGCAGCCTGGCTGGCAGCTAGGATCTGCGGAGCCGTCTGGGCAACTTCGGCCTTAAGCTTATCGAACTCTTGCTGAACGATATCCTTATAATTCGGGAAGTTGGTCTCCAGCCACTTAAAAGCGCCGGCATCATCCTTGGCCTCGAAGTAACGTTCGAACTCGTCAAGCTGCTCGTTGCTCATCTGATCAGCCAAACGAACACCAACTCGCATCTCTAATGTTTCGTAAATATGCTTGAGGAAACTGCTCTTCTCGGCGTCGGGCAAGCTATCGAGACCGATTTCGACTAGTAGGTTGTTGTCAATCTTTAGCATGGGTATCCTGTGCTAACTATTATATCATTTGCTATATTAGTTTGATACTTACTCATTGGGGTCAATAATGCTGCCTAAATCGGACGATAAATTGGGTAGAATTTGGACGGTCTGTTCGGCGGGCGAGGCACTTAGGGCTCTAAGCTCTTCTAATCCATCTAATAGTGTTTCCACCATTTTGATATCCGCCTCAGTGAAGTTTCCTCTTGGTTTTAGCGCGCCGGTTTTCTCGTCCAGCTCCATCATGGCTACGTATTCGTGCCTACCCTTTCTGCCTACTGAGTATGGGCCGCCCGTGAGATCTTCTTCTTCAACTGTTAGTCTTACGGTTGGTACGTCGAAGTAATCGCCCGTTTCTGAGCCGGCAATCCGGCGGTTTACCGCTGCTGCACTAGGCAATCGGCCATTTCTACCTTCTAGCCTACGACCAGAAAACACACCTTGATATAGAGGTGTTTGGGACTCGAATTCCTCCATTTCCTTGCGGTAGTTATCGACCCAATCTTGGGTGGCTTTGGCGGTTATGCCAGCTGCTTCGAGGACTTTGGCATGATCTTCGTGAACAGCACGCAGCATGCTTCTTTCGGCCTTAATAGCTTCCTTACTAGCCGGATTGGCTTTTTCTGGTGTGATTTTTGTTGGTTTTTCAGGCGAAGGCATTATTTTGATATATTATCACTGAATGCGTCAGTTGTCAATCTGGGCATGGGTATTTGTTCATGAGTTTAGAGTTGTCGTTGGACGGCTTTGCGGGTGAAGAGCTCGATACGATCGCCCTCTTGGAGTTCTAGCTTCTTGGTAGTCTTGAGGCTCATACCGCACATTTCGCCCTCGATGATCTCACGAGCTTCAGCTGGACCACGCTTGAGACCGGTAACTTCGACTTCGCCGAGTTCTTCGTCACCACGGGTGACACGGGCCAGCGCCGGCGCAGTTAGCTTACCTTTGGTGACTTCACCGCCGCAAATAACTTCGGATTTGGTGGTGTTGAAGATGCCTTTGACGATTAGTCGACCTATTTCGGTCTCTACGATTTCGGGCTTAAGCAGCTTGGACAGCTCAAGCTTAACATCGTCAATCAGCTCGTAAATGACCTTGTAGAGTCTGACACTGATCTTGTCGCGGCTAGCTTGCTGCTTGCTGCTGGTCGGCAGGTCGACATTAAAGCCGTAAACGATAGCGCGGCTGGTGTGAGCTAGATGAAGGTCATTTTCGCCAATCGGACCAATGCCAGCGCCAACAACACGAACTGAAACTTCCTCAGTGTCCATAGCCTTAAGACTGTCTATAACAGAGGTTAATGAGCCTTGGACATCGGCCTTGATGATAATGTTAAGCTCTTCCATGGCGTTGTCGCGGTTGATAAGGCGAATTAGCTCGCTGCTGCCGATGTCCAAGTGGCCACCGGCTACCTGGTTGTCGCTGGCTGTTTGGGCAGCTTGAGCGCGGGCTTCTTTCTCATTCTTGACCACGATGAATTCGTCACCGAACTCCGGCAGCGTCTTAAAACCAGTAATAGTAACTGGGGTCGAAGGCGTGGCTTGTTTGAGCGGATTGCCTTCAGTTGTCTCCAGGTTGCGAATCTTGGCATAGCTACCGCCGGCAACAATAAAGTCGGTTGGCTTGAGCGTACCGGCCTCTATCAGAGCATGTGCGACCGGACCTCTCCCCTGTTCAACGTGAGCTTCGATGATCAGGCCGCGAGCCGGCACATCAGTATCAGCCTTAAGTTCCTCAACATCAGTAACGAGGATAATCATATCCAGCAGCTCTGGGATGCCTTCTTTGGTCTTGGCCGAAACGGGCTGGACTACGATGTCGCCGCCCCACTCTTCAATTAGCAGGTCCTGTTCGGATAATTGCTGCTTGATGCGGTTGATGTCAGCGCCTTCCTTGTCGATCTTGTTGATGGCAACAATGATCTTGACGCCAGCTTTCTTGGCAAATCTTATGGCTTCGATAGTTTGCGGCTTGACGCCGTCATCGGCAGCCACCACAATGATGACGATATCTGTCAGGTGGGCGCCATGCTCACGAATAGCCGCAAAAGCTTCGTGGCCAGGAGTATCTAGAAAGGTAATTTTGCGATCTTTGTGCTCAATCTGGTAGGCCGAGATATGCTGCGTGATGCCGCCGGCTTCGCCCTTGACTACGTCAGCACCACGGATAGCGTCTAACAGACTGGTTTTGCCGTGATCGACGTGACCCATGACAGCCACAACCGGCGCGCGGGCAGCGGCGTTGGCGCTGGCCGCGGGCTTCTCGCGCTTGGTGACGATAGTCTCGGGAGCAGCCATCTTGGCCAGCTTGAGCTCGAGACCCAGCTCTTCAACAATGATCTGGGCTGTATCAAAGTCGATGCGCTCGTTGACGGTGGCCATGACACCATTCTTCATCAACTCGCCAATTAGACGCGAAACGGGTATAGATAAGCGTTCAGCCAAGGTGCCGACGGTGATCATGTCTTCGATTTCGATTGTGGTAGTTGTTGTCTCGGTGGTTTGATCTTCTGCCATGATGGTCGACTCCTTTCTGGCCTATTGGCCGCTTATCTTAGGTACACATGCTATTTGTCGGCGGGCTTAGCTTTGGTGGCTTTTTTGGCCTTGGCCTCTTTGAGGCTTAGGGCAATCTTGCGGTTCTCGGTATCAATGTCGAGGACTTTGAACTGCTTCTTCTCGTTAAGCTGGAAAAGCTTCTCCGGGTCAACCGCTTCGTCATCGCTCATTTCACTGACGTGAACTAGGGCTTCGACGCTTGGGCTAATCTGTACAAAAGCGCCAAAAGGCGTAATTCTGGTAACCTTGCCTTCGACGACATCACCGACCTTAAAGGCCTTGACCTGCTCTAGCCATGGATCCTCAGACATTTGCTTGATGCTAAGACTCAGGCGATCCTTGTCGATACCGATGATTTTGGCCTTGACGGTTTCGCCAACCTTAACGTAATTGCGTGGGTTGTCGACGCGCTCCCAAGAGATCTCAGAAATGTGAACCAGACCCTCAATACCATCGACATTTACGAAAGCACCGAAGTCGATTACACCAGTAACCATGCCTTCGACTTTGTCACCGACCTTAAGCTCGCTGAAGCGGGCTTGCATGTCATCCTTGACAGCTTCTTTCTCAGAGAAGATCAGCTTGTTGTCCTTGCGGCTAACGTCCAGAACCCTCACCCTTAGTGGCTTGTTGGTTAGAGCGTGCAGCTTCTGGAGGATTTCGTCCTTATCGGCACCACTGACGCGTGGATAGTGGGCTGGAGCCAGTTGTGAAACCGGCAAGAAGCCTCTGATACCTTCTAGTTCGACCAATAATCCGCCTCTGTTGGCATCATAAGGTACGACTTCAACGATTTCGTTAGCTTCGTGAACGCGTTGCAGTTCGTCCCAACCGCGATCCTTAACGGCTCGCTTCATGCTGAGCAAGGCGTGGCCTTCGTCCATTTCTGGATCAATGACACTGACGGTAACGCTCTGCCCTTCTTCGAGCTTCTGGCCGTAGCCGATCTCGCGGCGCATAACGACGCCGACACCTCTAGCGCCTAGATCAATCCAGACTTCGTTCTTCTTAATTGCTGTGACTTGACCCTCGACGACTTCGCCGGTAGTCAGACCACTGATATCGCTGCTAGCTAGCAGCTCGTCCATTGTGTACGCTTTTGACATGTTCTTACCATGCCTCCTTGTGAGTGTATTTCTTGAGCATCAAACAGCGGTTCTTGGCTTCGAACTTCCGTTTTTCACTTAGTACCAGTTAATTTGATGACTTAAGATTAGTCCTATTGTATCTGATAAACTGCTTCTAGTAAAGAGTTACGCGGACTGGATTTTGGCCTAGGTTTTTCGCATCTAGGGTTTGGGCACCCAACAATAATTGTATAGTTCTTGTTGGGTGCCCGGGAGTACTAATATACAAAGGCCAAGAAGCTCGGTTGTGATAAACTGAGGCCATGTATTTGGGGATTGATATTGGGGGTACCAAGACTTTGGTGGCTACGCTGTCTGATGAGGGTCAGATCATCGATAAGCGGCAGTTCCCTTCCAGTCACGACTATAGGCAATTCCTGCAGGATCTCGATGAGAACTTGAAGCAACTTCAGCTCGAAAACGGCTTCCATTGCTGTGTGGCCGTGCCGGGGCTGCTTGACCGCAAGACAGGGATGGAGCTCGCACTCGGTAATCTACCCTGGCGCAACGAATCTATCCGTGATGATATATCAAGCCTGCTGGGCGGAACAGCCGTTATCATAGAGAACGACTCGCGGCTAGCCGGTCTATCAGAAGCACAATTAATCAAAGATACTTATAGTAATGTGCTGTTCGCAACCATCAGCACCGGTATAGGCGGTGCATTAATCCAAGATGGTCGGATCGTCACAGCCCTACAGGACACTGAGTTTGGCAAAATGCCGCTGCTACAAGACGGTCAATATATCCATTGGGAAGAGTTTGCTGGTGGTCGCGGTGTTGTTAAGCGCTTCAATAAGAAGGCTTGCGAGATTACTGACCCTGAGGAGTGGCGTCAAGTCGGTGAAAGTATTGCCTACGGGCTAGGTGCAGTCTGCTCGGTCTTGCAGCCGGAAGCAATAATTCTTGGTGGCAGTGTCGGTAAGCATGCTGATCAGTACAGCCCTGTTATTCTTGAATTCCTCGGTAAGCATCTGCACCCGGTTGTCAGGCAGCCCAAGGCTGTCTTGGCAGCTCAGCGCTCCGATGATGCCGTTCTTTATGGCTGCTATGATCTGGCAAAACAATTTCGAAGCGATGGATAAGTTAATAGGCCGGTTAACGATCGAATTACCTGCCCTTAAGTTCACTGCCGGCGATCAGTTCTATTGGTCACCAGAAACCAAGGAAATATTCTACAAGTCGGGTGCTCGCGGACATCAGGCTATCTGGTCTTTGCTGCATGAAACCGGCCATGCCCTGCTTGGACACAGGAACTACAAGGCTGACTTCGAGCTACTTAGACTAGAAGTGGCGGCTTGGGAGCGCGCTCGCGAGCTGGCCAACAAACATGATCTTAAAATTGACGAGGATCATATTCAAGATTGTCTAGACACTTACCGCGACTGGCTGCACAAACGCAGCATTTGCCCTACCTGCAATACTAAATGCCTCCAACAGGGAGATTTTGTCCATTATCGTTGTCATAATTGCCACACTACTTGGCGCGTGACAGCCAGTCGCTTCTGCCGCGCCTACCGCAGCAAAATACCTCAGCCGTCCTCTAAATTATTACTTACCTAGGTACTCTGAGAGAAGAGGGATCCACGTACTCTTGATTTTCTTGCCGTCTCGAACTGCATTAATCACATTTGTTAGGGTTTGGTGGCGATTGGTAAGAAGCTCTACTGGACCATCAATGAGTATTGCCAGCTCGGCTTCATCTTTACCTCTACCTGCTTCTAGAAACTTTTGGCTAGCCTCGCCTAATATAGTTTTGGCTTCGGACTTTGCTTTCTTGCCACCTATAAAATTATCCGCGTTCGCCTGTCCTGCAAGCACTGACCTATCAGCAGCTGCCTCTCTTGCTAACTGCTGATCGATAAAATGATCTTCAATTGTGTCGCTTAGCTTATTGACTCTGCTCTTTTCATAGTCGGCCTCAAATTCAAGACCTACCATAACTTCAGGTGTGATGGTGGTAAGAGTTGGGTTTTGCTCCTTGAACTTATCATTAATAGGGTTATCGGATAGTACGCCCGCCCAGTACTCAATCTTTTCCGCATATGTATCAAAGGCCTCTGCATGAATCATGGCATATTTTCTGCGCGCAAAGCTTGGGGATCCAGCTACGGGGTCTTCGCCCTGATAGCGACTGCTGCTTCCCATCACTAGATTATGTGCGTAGAGAGCTACTGGGTTAGCAAAGTCTGGGTGCGCTAACTTTAGAAGGTATTTACTACTGTTATCGGCTATAGTTTGCACCTCTTGAGCTTTGAGGCGGTCAATCTCAAGCTGCTCTTTGGCCTCAACGGCTTCTTTTGTTACGAGCCACATTTCGTCTGTTGTTGGCATAGTGGAGCCTGCATTAAACAGGCCGTCTAAGATTTTTCTGCCAAACGAACGCGTATCGCGCATTTCCTCTTTGGCTGCAGCAAGTCTCTCTTCTGCGTACTCTACGGCAAATTCTGATAGTAATAGCTCATCTTGCAAACCTAGAATAAATCTCTCGTTTGCAGCTCCAGTTCTAAATTGGTCGCTGGCAATTGCCATGTCCCAATCTCTCTGAATTCCAGCCTCGATTTTTGGGTCGACACTCATTGATAACTCCGTTTATTTATCGTCCAATAATATCATAATTGTAAAAGCCCCCTTGAGTGGGGGCTTTTACCTGTGGCCTATATTTAGGCGACTTTCTTGGTGCGACGGCTAATGCGACCGCCCTTGGCGCCAGCTGCGCGAGCTAGCTCGCGGTTAGCGTAGAAACCACCGGTCTTGCCGAGCTTACCGCCCTTGGCACCGATCTTCGCATAGAAGTCAGAGCCGTACTTAGTTTTGTTGGTTGCAGCAGCCGCTTGGCCACCAGCTTTAGTTCCAGCCATTGTAATTCTCCCTTACTTAATTGGCGTCTCTCGCTAAACAAAAAGGGCTTTTCGACCTTATCGGTACGAAAAACCCTCTTGTTTCTTACGAAATTATGCTTATGATATCACGCTATTGTTTAGATGTCAATAAGCTAGTGCTCAATGACTACGATCATAAGGTGTTGGTTGGCTTTATTGGGTTGTTTTTGTTGTGGTAGCTGGAGTCGAGCCGGTGGCTGCACTGTTAAATGTCAGCGGAGCGACCAAAATTATCTTATTAGTGCTTGGTCGGTACAGTATGGCTTCGCCGGCCTTGACGTACATCAACACCTTGTCGCCATTCTGGGCATTATTGAAGAAAGCTGATTGCTTCTTGGCTTGGGTAACGTCGGATACATTAGCAATGGTCGGCTGCTCACCGGTAGGCAGCTGCATCAGCTTGCCAACTTGGGTTATCAAGTCTTGAGCCTGCTTCTGGACTGTGGCCTGCGGATTAGCGTTAAGCTTGATCACTTGGGCCTCCAAATTGCTGCGATCAGCACGCAGACCCCAGCCCCAAACACCAAGACCAACAATGATGGCCACCAGGATTATCTCGAAGATGGCTCGACCAGTCGAACCCTTCTTCTTAGAACTAGCTGGTGGCGCTGTGGCTGGCATGGCTTCTGGCTCAGGGGTTGCCTCGGGCTCAGGCTCTGACTCCGGTGTTACGGATTCGGCTGGCGCCTCATCTTCAACAGGGGTCTCTGGCTCTTCTGGGCTCAGGCTGACATCAGCTGGCGCTTCTTCTGCTGTCTCTTCAGGTGTTTCTTCTTCTGATGTTGCTTCATCACCAGTCTTGGCTGCGTCATCGTCATCAGAGCCATCGCTGGACTCGGTTGTAGCCGTTACGTCTTCGCTTGTTGATGGATCTTTTGTTGTTTCTTCGGCAGCAGCGCTAGTCTCGTTTTCGTCTGCCTTAACATCGAAATCTTCGTCCTCTGACGGACTCTTAACATCTACCTTGGCCATAGCAGTTAATCCCTCCCTATTTTCTTGCTTATGGTTAATTATATCGACTAGGGCAAAATACTCAAGCTTTTTGTTAAACGATGAGTGGGTTTTGCTTTATCTGGTGGATATTTGTATAATTATGGATGTAAATTGCAAAAAATAAAAACATCTCAAAATGAAAGCCAAGAAGACAGGCCGATTGGCCGCTAAACGCGCCGCTCACCAGCGGTCGAAGGCTCACAAAAAAGCTATCAAGTCGTTCCTGCGTAAACGACGCTCGCTGCATGTTCGCCTATCGCTGCATCCAGCCAGCGTTATGGTGCAATTATGTGTCGGTGTTCTGTTGTTTGCCTCCACAGTAGCTGTTTTTGGCGATAATTATACTGTCACTGCCAAAGTTCCAGCCGATCCTCTGACTGAGCCGGCAGTGATTACTTCGCCCTTGGATGGAGGTCGCTTCGTAACGCAGGCGCAAACAGTCACCGGTACTTGTCCCAACAACTCCTACGTTAAGCTATTCCAGAGCACTGTCTACGTAGGTGTTGGCTGGTGTAATAGCAATGAATTCCAGATTTCTACGCTTCTTAACGCTGGCTCCAACAATTTAACCGTCCAAGACTATAATATAACCGATGACGCCGGACCGTTGTCACCGGCCGGTATTACTGTTTATTATGATCCGCCGCCCGTCGTCAGCAGCGGCGGAAGCTCGGCTAACCCGTCGGCAAAGGCAGCCTCTGTTGTATCGCCAGTTGGTCTACAAATCATGCAAGTCGATAACAATGTACCCTACGGCGGCTCCGCAGCAGAACCTCTAGTTACCCAACGACCGGTTTTCAGCGGCATAGCGCCGCCCTACTCTGACATAACTGTTAGTGTTCATTCCGACCCGGTTATTTGTCGCACTAAGGCCAATGCCGTGGGTTTTTGGCGCTGTGTGCTGCCCTCAATCGTGTCAGTTGGCAGGCATAGTGTCGAGGTCAAAGCTCTTACCACCCAGGGCAAGACCCTTAAGTCGCCCAAGTTTTATGTTCGTTCAATTGCTCAGATACCCGCAAGAGACCAAACAGGCGCTGCCCAGGGCGGCCAATTCACTATCAGCACAGTTTATAATTACAATACTCGCTTAATCGGCGAACAAGTCGCGGTCAACCTGACAATCAGCGGCGGTGTTTCACCCTACGCCCTCACCATCGACTGGGGTGACGGTAGCATCGAAACTGTCTTGCGAGCCAGCACCAGCAATTCTGATATCACTCACACCTATAAGTGGATTAACTCCAGCCTGGGATCATACACTATCAAGATTCAGGGTACTGACTCAATCGGAGCCATTAGCGCCACGCAGCTGGTTGCCGTGCTGCGCAATCCAGCCTATCACAATGTCGTCTCCAGCGTCGCTCATAACAGCGGTATATTAGGCTTTTTGACCCTTCTGCACTCTTGGCTGTGGGTGTTGTGGCCGGGCTACGTCATAGTGATATTAATGTTGATTAGCTTCTGGCTTGGCGAACGCCAAGAAACTCTGCTTATGCTCCGTGCCAAGCAGCAGCGAAGTGCGCGCCGTCTTATAGCCACGAAACATCGTCGTCGCCACGCCTAAAGAAAAAGCCTCCTTTCGGAGGCTATCTCTATAATTTGGCACCGTGCTATTTTCCCAGGGGTGAACCCCAAGTATTGTAACCGCTCCGAGGCTTAACTGCTGTGTTCGGCATGGGAACAGGTGTTGCCCTCGGGCTATGGGCACCAAATTGACTCCCTCTTGAGAAAGTCTATTGATGTCCATGGCTGGCTAGCTGCGGTGCTTGTTTAGCAATGTAAAGTGTAAGCATTTATATCGACAAACGCTATTCAGTGCGTGATACACACCAATAACCAGTCAATTGCGAACCTTTGATCCAACTCCGTAAACGAAGCGAATCAAAGGTCGTAAAAAGTCAATGGCCCTATTAGTACGCTTCGGCTACACATGTTGCCATGCTTACACCTTGCGCCTATCAACCTGATAGTCTTTCAGGGGGCTCCATAGGGAAATCTAATCTTGAAGTCAGTTTCGCGCTTAATATGCTTTCAGCGCTTCTCTTTGCCGCACGATAGCTACTGGACAATGCCCTTGGTAGAACAATCCATACACCAGCGGTGCGTTCAACCCGGTCCTCTCGTCGTTTATTCCCTTATTTCTAAGAGCACAGACTATATCTTTACCCTGCTCGCACGATACGAGTGAGGGTAGTGGCGTGTTACCCGGTAGGGGCGTCATTCTCTAGAAATGATTCGCACATCTACCAAGTCTGATGCAAGGCGGCAAATGCCTTTGCACTCAAGTCGTTACGGGGTCAAACCAAGTATTTTTAGAAGGTCTGTTTCGGTCTTTTTGCGAGCTGACTTGTAGTTCTCATTTTGAACTGCAAGTATTAGCTGCACTAGACGTAACAAATCTTCTTGAGAAAGGCTCGCTATACCTCGTCGCAATATCCTGCAGGCCGCTATAGCCGCCTCGGTCTGTAAAACCTTGAAGCGAATATATGGTTGCAGTTCGACAAGCACTTGCTGAACACTAGCGAATCCTTGGATTCGCAGTTCAGTAATGTTGTCATTGCGATGAGATATATACCCCACACTGAGAATGCTTTGCATCCAATATAGGGGGGTGCCGTGACGGGAATCTTGATATAGACAGATAGTTGCCATGAAGCGATAACCACGAGTGGTATCGCCACGCTTCTTCAGCTGCAACATTATACTGCCATCACCATCAAGAAAACCCGCAATATATGCCTTCTCCACACTTGATCGACTTCCCACGGTATTGCCTTTCAGGGGTTTCTGGTCCTCAAGCGAATTATACAATAGTTGGACCACGTATTGCATAGTTCTCGAACCAGATACATATGAAGGTTTCACCGTTATAAGCCACGTTTTCAATTCACCTTTCGATGAAAAGTAGCAAAATTTACTAGGGTTAAGTCTCCTCAAATTTCCTATCGTCCACAGCGGATATAAACCGAACTGTCTCACGACGTTCTGAACCCAGCTCACGTACCACTTTAATCGGCGAACAGCCGAACCCTTGGAAGGTGCTCCCCCTCCAGGATGTGATGAGCCGACATCGAGGTGCCAAACAGCGCCGTCTATGTGAACTATTGGGCGCT
>CAYHMQ010000003.1:0-112343 GCA_964357905.1 uncultured Candidatus Saccharibacteria bacterium | reverse complement strand
ATCAGTTAGAGGGGATTTATGTCGACAAGGGCGTTAATGTCGGCCATCTGATCTCGACGCTTAAGACTTTTTTGCAGGAATATTATGGCAAGGAACTAGAAGTTAAAACCCAGCCCTTCTACTTCCCTTTTACCGAGCCGTCATTTGAGTTCACCCTCAGCTGCCCTTTTTGCGACAAGCAAGGCTGCTCAGTCTGCTCCCAATCCGGCTGGATTGAGCTACTGGGCTGCGGTCTGATTCACCCCAATGTGCTGCATGCTGCCGGTATTGATACCAATGTCTACACCGGTTTTGCCTGGGGTGGCGGCATTGATCGCCTGGTCATGATGAAATACGGCATCGAAGATGTTCGCTACTTCCACGCGGCCAAGCTAGACTTTTTGAGGCAGTTCGCATGAAGATTAGCCTGAACACTATTCGCAGCATGAATAAGCACTATGGCAGTGCTGACGACGTCACCAAGATTGGCACTGACGCACTTGTCGAGAAGATCGGTGCGCAACTTGGTGCTGTCGAAGAAGTCACCTCGTTTGGCAAAAAGTACCAAGGTATAGTCATCGCCAAAGTCGTGAGCTGCGACCAACATCCTAACGCTGACAAGCTCAAGGTTTGCACTATTGACGACGGCGGTAATACACCTTCTGTCAAGAGGGACGCTAACGGATATGTTCAAGTTGTCTGTGGGGCGCCAAATGTGCGCGTAGGACTAACCGTGGCCTGGCTGCCGCCGGGAGCCACCGTGCCGGCAACAATAGGGCTAGGCCAGGATCCATTTGTGCTCGAAGCCCGCGAGCTGCGCGGCGTGGTGAGTAATGGCATGTTGGCTTCGCCAGCTGAGTTGGCGCTGAGCGAAGATCACAGCGGACTGTTAGAAATCGACGGGGACATCAAGCCTGGCACGGACTTTGCCGAAGCCTTTGACCTAAGCGGCGACGTGGTGCTGGATATTGAGAATAAGATGTTCACTCACCGGCCGGACTGCTTTGGCTATCTGGGCGTAGCTCGTGAGTTGGCCGGCATTCAGGGTATGCCCTATAAGAGTCCAGACTGGTTTGTTACTAATCCGACTTTTCCTGAGCCAGAAGCTGATATTTTGCCGCTGACCATCACCAACGAATTGCCGGAGCTGGTTCCGCGCTTCACTGCCATCGCTCTAAGAGATGTCAAAGTTGGCTCAAGTCCGGTTTGGCTCCAGATAGAACTGGCCAAAGTCGGCCAGAACTCCATCAATAACATCGTCGACTATACCAACTTCTTCATGCTGCTGACTGGCCAGCCGTTGCATGCCTTTGACTACGATAAAGTCGCGGCCCTGAGCGGCGGCAACGGCGCCAATATTGTAATTCGTAACCCCAAAGCTAACGAGAAGTTAACCCTTCTGAATGGCCAAGAACTCACGCCTCGCCCAGAGGCGATTATGATTGCCACCGACAAGCAGCTAATTGGTATCGGCGGCGTCAAAGGCGGCCTGGACACCGGTGTCGACGCTAACACCAAGAACATTATTCTGGAGTGCGCCAACTTTGATATGTACTCGATTCGTCGCACCAGTATGGCGCATGGTTTGTTCACCGATGCCGTGACGCGCTTCAACAAAGGCCAGAGTCCCTTGCAGAACCTGGCCGTACTAGCCAAGATTGTCGATGAAATCCGCCAACGCGCTGAGGGCAAAGTCGCGAGCCGACTTATAGACAACAATCATCTGGATGAGAAGCTTAACAAGCGGGGCTCACTCTACCCGTCGATTAAGCTGCCGACTGAGTTTATCAATGCCCGACTTGGCACCACGCTCAAGGCCGAAGAAATGAAAAAACTGCTCACTAACGTCGAATTCCAAGTCGAAACAGAGGGCGATGAACTAAGTGTTACAGCACCGTTCTGGCGCACCGACGTCGAGCTGCGCGAAGATGTTGTTGAAGAAATCGGCCGTTTGCACGGTTACGACAAACTGTCGCCGGAGCTGCCCAAGCGTGATCTGACACCTACGCCCCAAGATGCCTTGCTGAAGGCGAAGAGCCAGATTCGGGCTCGCCTAAGCAAGGCTGGCGCTAACGAGGTGTTGACCTATAGCTTTGTTCACGAAGACCTTATGAAGAAGGTTGGCCAGGACAGCGGCAAGGCTTTTCGGATTGGCAATGCTCTGAGCCCCGACCTGCAATATTATCGTATTAGCTTGGTGCCCAGCCTGCTGGACAAGATTCACGCCAATATCAAGGCCGGTTATGATGAATTCGCCCTTTTTGAGCTTGGTAAGACTCATGGCCTAGATCATGTAGACAAGCAAGGACTGCCGGTCGAGTTTGAGTTCACGGCACTGGTAATCACGGTCAACGACAAGCTCAAAAAGCCCGGCGCAGCCTACTACGAAGCGCGCAAGTATCTAGAGACGCTTGCTCTTAGCGGAAGCCTAGAGTTCAAGCCAGTTAGTCCAGAGATGCAAAAATATCCGGTAGTTCAACCCTATGACCTCAATCGTTCAGCTCTAGTCAATATCAAGGGCGGGGCTTTCTTGGGTATTATTGGCGAATTTAAGCCCAGCGTTACTAAGGCGCTGAAGCTGCCCAAACGAACAGCCGGCTTTGAGGTCGATACGGCCGTACTTCAGCCTCTACTGGCTAACCCCGCTAGTTATGTAGCCCTACCGCGTTTTCCTAAGGTGACCCAGGACATAACATTGCGTGTGGCGGCTGATTTAAGTCATCAAGATTTGTTTAATTTTGTTCGCGCAGAATTAGGCAAGGTTCAGCCCCATAACACGCTGCCAACGCTTCAGCCGGGCGATATTTATCAGAGCGCCAACGATAATAAGCACAAAAACATCACTTTTAGACTGAGTATTGCTAGTTATGACCGCACACTTACCGATACCGAAGTCAACAAACTGTTAGACGAAGTAGCGGCGGCTGCCAAAACCAAGCTCCACGCCAAAAGGGTATAGATAAGAAATGCTTCAGCTCATAAACTCGCTAAGTAGCGCCACAGATGTTTTTGCTAGTGCTGGCGGCGGCGGTTCGGGTGGCGGTTCTGGCGATGGCGGCGGTGTTATCGCGCTGCTCGGCTATGTTCCGACCCATCTCTGGGGTTCGTTCCTGAGGCGCAAAGCCAAGAATCCGGTAGGTCTGACACTCATGATTATTGGTACTTTGGTCTATGGCTTCGGCTGGTGGTTCTTCGGGGCTTTTGGCTTCTTCGTCAGTCTTGGGGCTTTTGTGGGTGGTCCGGCCGGATATTACGGCTGGTTTGGCAAAATATCGGCACGTGTTCGCAAGAAGGCCAAGCAAGAAATCACAGCGGCCGCTAGCCAAGATCCGGCCTGGAACGAAGACGCACTCAAGCAACATGTTCAAGATACCTTCGCTAAGTTTCAGAGCGATTGGTCGGCCTTTAACACCGAAAACATGAAAAGTTATTTAACCCCAAACTATGCTTACCACATAGAGCTTATGCTATTGGCGCTTCGTCAACGTCGACGCCGTAATAATGTGGAGTCGCCTGAGCTTATAGAGACTTATCCGACTGATGTGGATGATGCGGCGACCAACGCTCAGGACAGAGTGACGTTCCTAGTTCATGCTAAGGCTCATGATGTGCTAATCGAGAACGTTGATGGTCAAGAGCAAGAATTATTCGCGAACAACAACGAGCTCTATGAGTATTGGCACTTTGCACGGTCTGACAACGGTTGGCTGCTGGACAACATAACTCAGCTGACCGAGCAAAAAGGTATGGAGCGGGCTGATGTGCGGGCTTTTGCTCAGACTAACAACTTATATTACAGCTTAGACTGGGGCTGGCTGTTGCTGCCGCGGCGAGGTCAGCTATTCGGCAAGGGCAAGTTCGGTACTTCGGATATCAACAACCATGTCATTGGCGTTTATAACAAACTGCTTATCGAGCTCTATACTTATTTGCCGACTACAAAAGCCGATGACACCAACAAAGCTCAGTATGTCATCGCCCAAGTCGCTCTGCCCAAACGCTACGACTCGATCATCGTCGAGGCCAAGTCGGGCGGGCTTCTGGGCAATAGCTTTGGTTCTCTGTTTGGCCGTGCCCCCAAGGGCTATAACCACTTGAAGCTGGAGTGGCCAGACTTTAACAAGCGCTACAGCGTGTATGCCACCAATGTCGAACAAGTAACAGCTTTTGAACTACTTCATCCGGTCTATATGGAGAAATTGTTTGCCCTGCCATTTAAGGTGAGCATCGAAGTAGTCGACAACGTAGTCTATCTTTATACCAAGGACAAAAAAGCCGATTATGAGCTGATGTATAGCATCCTAAAGGACGCTTTTAAGGAGATGAAACTGTAGCTAGCAGGACTAGACAAAGCTAGTGGTTTCGGGTTAGAATGGATTATGCAGATCAGTAATAAAACCTCACTTACATTCGATGATGTTCTCCTTAAGCCCGGTTATGCCGGGTTTTCTCGTTCAGGCATCGACACCAGTACCCAATTAACCCGTAATATTAAGCTCAAGGCTCCTCTGGTATCGGCTCCCATGGATACAGTTACCGAGAGTGAACTAGCTATCGCTTTGGGCAAATTCGGCGGCATTGGTATTATTCACCGCAACCTGACTATCGAAGATCAAGCGGCCGAAGTAGCGAAAGTTAAGAAGGCTGGCCAGCTAGTCGGTGCAGCCGTCGGCTCTAGCCCCGGCTACGAGAAGCGCGTCGAAGCTCTAGTCGCTGCTGGTGTAGACGTTATTGTCGTCGACTCAGCTCATGGCTACGCCAAGTATGTCATTGAAGCCCTGGAGCATATCAAGAAGCATCACAAAGTTGATGTCATTGCTGGCAACATTGCCACCGCCGAAGGTGCCGAAGCTCTGATCAAGGCCGGCGCTGACGGCTTGCGTGTTGGTATGGGGCCAGGTGCCATCTGTACGACTCGCATTGTCTCGGGCATGGGCGTGCCGCAATTGACGGCCATTATGGACTCGGCCGAAGTTGCCAAGAAGCACGGTGTACCCGTGATTGCCGATGGCGGCATTAACTACTTTGGTGATATTACTAAGGCCTTGGCGGCTGGTGCTTCGTCAGTCATGATGGGTCGCTTGTTTGCCGCTACCGAGGAATCGCCGGGTGAGATCGTTGAGTTCACGAAGGAGGAAGTACCAAGGCGCTTCCAGAGCATCGTCAACGGCTCCGAAAAGTACAAGTTCAAGGCTTACCGCGGCATGGGCTCTATCGGTGCCATGGAACGAGGCAAACAGATCAGCTCCGAAGACGAATTCCACGGCAAAAGCTACACCAATAAAAGTATTCTGATCGCCGAAGGTGTTGAGGGACTAGTGCCTTGCACCGGTGACCTGGCAACCGTTGCCGGAACCATGCTAGAAGGTATTCGCTCTGGCTTCTACTACGTTGGCGCTGATAATATCGACAAGCTTTGGAAGATAGCAGTTCTGCATCGCATCACGACGGCGTCTCTCAGCGAAAGTCACCCCCACGACCTCTTCGTCACTAGCGCTGGCAATAGCTACCCCAGCTAGTCATGTATACTAGTATGAAATAACGGAGGGTAAGATGGCACAAAAGCGTCAACGCATTATAGCTGGGTTCTTTGCAGGATTATTCCTGTTTACATCGTCTGCACTGACAATCGGCGTGATTTATCAAATGGTTCAAGACGGTAAGAAGAAGCCAGACAATGGTGCTGCTAGCATACCAGCATCGACAACTAACCCTAAGGAGACAAAAGTGGAGAACAAACTACAAGGCACCCAACTATCCGGCTTTACGCCAACACCAACAATTTCTAAGCTAGAAGCCATTGACAGCACCCCAGGTAATGGCGATGCAGTTAAGCCCGGAGCTACAGTCACGGTTGACTATACTGGCGCTGTGGCTGCGACTGGTGTAGTCTTCCAGAGTTCCAAGGACACCGGACAACCCGTATCTTTCCCATTGAGCGGGGTCATAGCCGGTTGGTCACAGGGAATTCCCGGCATGAAAGAGGGCGGCACCCGCCGTTTGCTCATCCCCGCCGCTCTAGCCTATGGCGCTAATCCACCATCTGGATCAGGCATTCCAGCCAACGCTGATCTGGTATTCGATGTAACTTTGCACTCTATTTCGAAACAATAAGCTTATAGAGGCAAACGTATTAAAAAACACAATATATAGTGTCTTGAATTATACGCGGGCGCTATATATAATCAGCAGTACAGTCAGATATTGTTCTGAACTAGAGCATTAAACAAAATAAAAAAGCGTCCAGAAAAACGACTGTAGCCGTACCTGAGAGACACGGCGGTGGTTCTGACGCTCTAAACGAGGGAGACCAAAATGGTCAAAAACATCACTATCTTCACCACCAATACTTGTGCCTACTGCCAGATGGTCAAAAAGTATCTTGGCGCCAAGGGCATGAGCTACGAAGAAGTCAACCTCGACGATCATCCTCACCGTCAGGCCGAAGCCCTGGAGATGTCCGGCGCTATGACGGTACCTGTCACTGTTGTTACCAAGACAGATGACTCACAGGAAGTAATTGTCGGCTACAACCTAGCCCGCCTAGCCCCTGCTGTAGCCTAGTAGCAATCCATGTCGTACACTAGGGTCACTGACCTGGTGGAATTAATGTACAATGAATATCCATGAGTGATGAAGCAAAAGACATACCCAAGCACGATGTGATAATCATTGGTGCTGGCCCGGCTGCCTTGGCGGCAGCTATCTATACCACGCGCGAAGATATCGATACTCTGCTATTCGAGCGTGGCGTCGTGGGTGGTTTGGCGGCTGTAACAGATATGATAGACAATTACCCCGGCTTTCCTGACGGTGTTGACGGCATCAAGCTGGCTGATGAACTGCGCAAGCAGGCCGAACGCTTCGGAGCAGTCATCGAACTGGGCGAAGTTACAGCCATTCATGACGAAGGCAAACTCAAGCGCCTAGAAACGACCAGCGGCGACATGCACGCTCGTGCGGTTCTGATTGCTACTGGCTCTGATTATAAGAAGATTGGCGTGCCAGGCGAGCAAGAATATTATGCCCGCGGCGTACACTATTGTGCGACCTGCGACGGGGCTTTTTATCGTGACAAGCGGCTGGTGGTGGTTGGCGGCGGCAACTCGGCTGTCCAAGAGGCAATCTTCCTGACCCGTTTCGCAACTCACATCGATCTGTTAGTGCGTTCAACCATCAAAGCTAGCGATGTGCTGGAGCACGAGCTCGACGAGTACGTTAAGCAGGGCAAGGTGACCGTTCACCTCGGCACAACCACTGATGAGATTATTGGCAAAGATAAGTTTGTGACAAAAGTTATCGGCACCAAGGATGGCAAGAAGGTCGACTTCAAGACCGATGGCGTCTTCGTCTTCGTCGGCCTGATGCCCAATTCTCAGTTCCTCAAGCCAACTCCGGTCAAGCTGGACGAAATCGGCTTTGTTATCACCGATCAGCACCTGCACACGACTATGCGCGGCGTCTTCGCGGCTGGTGACATTCGATCAGGCGCCACCATGCAGATAGCCAGTGCCGCCGGCGAAGGCGCCACGGCGGCACTCAAAATTCGCGAATATCTCGAAGGTCGCCTTCACCCCGTCCAGAATTAGTCCCCTCCAGAACTAGTAGTTCGCCTCGTAGTTAGGGAAGAAATCCAACACCAGTTGACGCTGCTCAATACCTGCCTTTTTAAGATCCTTTTCGAGGTTTTCGACCATTGGCTCGGGTCCAGAGACATAAATTAGTGTGTCTTCGGAAGGCTTACTAAGGCCAAGAATCATCTCGGTGGTTATGCGGCCTCTTTCGCCGCCCCATTCTGCGGACGGCTGGCCAACAATAATTGTTGGTTTTATGTTGGTAGCGTCGAAGGAAGGCTGGAAGATAATTTCATCCTCGGTGCTCACGCCGTAAAGCAGCTTGATAGGACGAGTTTCGCCTGTTGCGGCTAGCCAGCTCAGAATGCTGTGAAAAGGCGTTATGCCGATGCCGCCGGCCACAAACACTAGCGGAGTCTGAATCAGCTTGGGTAGCACGAAGTCACCCATGGGGTCACTCATAATAAGTTCTGCACCTGTCTCAAGGCCAAAAAGAATCTTCTTGAAGCTACTGCTCTTGTCGTCGCCGGCGTATTTAGTTGTGATAGTCAGCAGCTCATCGGTCGGCGAAGAAGACAGAGTGAACCAGTGCTTGATGCCGCGTTTGTCAGGATTCTTATGCTTGACCGTCAGCTCAACGAACTGACCAGCGGTGTAGTGGACAGGCTTTTCCGGCTTGAAGAAGAAGGTCGTAATATTCGACGCTTCTGCTTGTTTGTGATCCAAAACAACCTTCATACTATCAGTCTAACAGATTAAGAGGGCTACTTTTCGAACAGGTCAGGATAATCAGTGACTACCCCGTAGAGGCCGTACTTGGCCCAGCGCCTGGCTTTAACCGGATCGTTCAGGGGGTAAGCCATGAGGCGATAGCCACTTCGCGATACCATTCTAATAAATCCGCTCCACAGCCATAGCTGGTTCATGGCAATAAACTTGGTGCTCAGTTGACGGGCGCGGCGCGAGGCGCGTATACCGCTCCAGGGTTCAATAACGATGGTTTGGATGCTGGGCAAGGCAGCATGTAATTCCAGCAGAGTTTTTTGGCTTTTGGAGCCTAGTAATAAATATTCGGGTTTCCAGTCTTTGGCCAGATACGATTTAATAATTTTAACGATTGGCGCCACTGGCTCGCCGGCTTTGACCTCAACGTACAGTGGCACCGAATGGCCAATTGTCTCTAGGACTTGCGCGAACGTTGCCAGATCTTTTTTGTGCTTCAGTAGCTGTTCGTAATTGTGACTCTCTATAATGTGGCGTTCGCCGTTCGGGTCAGAAAGGTATGAATTATGATGCACAACAACGACATTGTCGCGGCTTACGCGGAGATCAAACTCGAGCATGTCAACGTGATGATCCAAGGCTTTTTGGAAACTGGCAAGGGTGTTTTCGGGAGCAAGACCGCGCGCGCCGCGATGACCAATGATCTTCATACGTCTTAGTGTACAATATTGGTAAGTATAAGGAGTAAGCAAGTGCCAGACTTTAACCAAGTATTAGAACCCGGTGATTATAGCAGCGGTACAGTCAACACAGTAGTAGAAATTCCTGAGGGCAGTATCCTGAAGATTGAATGGGATCGTAAGCGCGCCGCGTTCATGATCGACAGAGTAGAGCCATCGATCTATGCCAAGCCAGTTAATTATGGCTTCATTCCGCAGACGCTTGATGGCGATGGTGATGAACTCGATACTTTGGTGGTCTGCGCTGAGCCGATTCCGACTGGTGTCTGGCTGGAGACCAAGATTATAGGTGTCATGAATTTCGAAGATGACGGCGACATCGATCACAAGATTGTTGTGGTGCCGTCCGATGATCGCAATACAGGTGATAGCATCAACAGCCTGGCTGATCTTGGTGAACGCTGGCAGCAAAAGGTTGCCGAACACTTCAACCACTACAAAGATCTCAAGAAGCCAGGTGTCACGAAAGTCCAAGGCTGGGGTGACGTCGAAGCTGCCAAGGCCGTCATTGCCGAATCTATCGAGCGCTACAAAAACCAGTAAATTATGCAAAAGATAGTTCCAGACGATAGCGTACTGATTCCGCCAGAAGCCAGCCGGGTCTTCGAGGGTCAAATCTTTGATACTTATCAGTGGTCGCAGACGATGTTCGACGGCTCCAGTCACACCTTCGAAATGCTCAAGCGGCCAGATACAGTCACTGTTATGTGTGTGGTCGACGAAAAAGTCTTGGTAATTGACGAGGAACAGCCGCACGTTGGCACGCGCCGGAGCTTCCCTGGCGGCCGGGTTGATGACACCGACGCTAGCGTCGAAGCTGCCGCCAAGCGCGAAGTTCTAGAAGAGACCGGTTATAGTTTCAAGAATTGGCGACTGGTCAAGGTCTGGCAGCCGCACAACAAAATGGAATGGTTCATCTATCTGCTTTTGGCTTGGGATGTCGAGAGTAAGACTGAGCCCAACCTTGACGCTGGTGAGAAAATCACCGTTCAGAACTTATCGTTTGACGAACTCAAAGAGCTAGTCATTAACAAATCGAGCTACCTAGGCGATAGCACGGCCATATTCGAGAACATTGAGGACATGGAGCAACTCTTGGCGTTGCCCGAGTTCACTGGGCAAACCAATGGGTAAAGATGATTCTAAGAAACCGGCAACAGTAGTCTTCAACGGCAAGATCGGTCAAGTCGTGCATACTGAACAGCCGGACGGTCGAGTCTTCGAGCATTTTGTAAGGCCGCCAGGGACTAGAATAGTGATTGTTTCCTCTGACAAAAAGATTCTAATCACCAAAGAGCATCGCCTGGAGACTGGCAACGTCGACCTTAGGCTGCCCGGTGGCAAAGTTCGCGATACCTTAGCTTCATACAATGAATTGCTGCAAAGTGGTGAGGATATCGTTGAAGCCGCCAAGCAAGCGGCTATCAAGGAGGCCCTTGAAGAAACTGGCTTAATAGTCGAAAACATCAAACTACTAACTATGGCCAACGCTGGTGCGACCGTCGAATGGGATCTCTACTACTTCCTGGTAGATAAGTACAAAGAAAACCCCAGCGGCCAAGAGCTCGAACTCGGTGAAGATATCGAGGTTACTTGGATGACTCCAGCAGAGATCGAGCAAGCCATAGCTGATGGTGACATGCAAGAATGGAGAACCGTCGGCGTGTTATCGGGACTCGTGTTACCTAGGCTCACCGGTCAAACCGTCGACCGCTAGCCTTTATCGCTCTTTTGCATCATTTAGTTCGGTTGTAACGTGCTGGAGTCTTTGAGAATTGTTGTATAATCAGTGTATGAGCAGCGGAGAATTCAAGGACAGGCCAACGCAAGATTGTGATATCGAAATCATAGCTGCGTTACCTCACGCCGATGGCAGCGTAACACCGATAGTGATTGGGGCAGGCTCGTTCGATGATTTCAAAGCAGCCTGCGGAGAAGCTGACGAGTCGGCGCAAGCTACTGATCCCTCTCAAGCTAACCCGGAAAGTGTTCGAGCCAAGTATGTCATCAGAAGAATGGCCGAAGCCGGCGGAGTAACATCGCAACTGGCCTTCTATACTGGCGCTACCATTGGCCAAATGATAAGAGCCGAAGAACAATCCAGGCCGGCAGCTTAAGTTGCATAAGTGCAAGTAAGCTTTTAGAATGTAATCATAAGCGTTAAACTAAATATAAACAGGGGATCTGAATGAAAACACGTGTAGCAATCAATGGTTTTGGGCGGATTGGGCGCAATGCCTTCAAGGTAGCCTTCGAGCGCAGTGATCTGGAGATCGTGGCTATTAACGACCTGACCGACACTAAGACTTTGGCGCATCTATTGAAGCACGACAGCAACTACGGCACCTATGCCCAGAAGGTTGGGCACGATGACAAAGGAATTATTGTCGATGGCAAACACATCATGGTGCTAGCCGAAAAAGATCCTGCCGCTCTGCCTTGGGGGGAGCACAAAGTCGATGTAGTTATTGAATCCACTGGTTTTTTCGTAGATCCGGCCAAGGCCAAGGCTCATATTGACGCTGGCGCCAAGAAGGTTGTATTAAGTGCGCCAGCCAAGGGCGAGGGCGCCACGACAGTTGTGCTTGGCGTGAACGAGGATGAGCTCGAGACCGCCGAGAACATTATCAGCAACGCTTCATGTACGACTAACTGTATTACGCCCGTGGCTGCTGTAATTGAGAGCAACTTTGGTATCGACAAGGCCATGATGACTACAGTTCACAGTTATACCGCCAGCCAGAAGCTCCAGGACGCCCCGGCCAAAGACTTGCGCGAAGCCCGCAATGCCGCCGAGAACATCGTACCGACCACGACAGGTGCCAGCATTGCCGCTGGCCAAGCTTTGCCGGCCTTAGTAGGTATCTTCGGCGGCATGTCAGTGCGTGTTCCAACCCCCGTTGTGTCGCTCAGCGACTTCGTAATTATTACCAAGAAGAAGGTCACTGTCGAGGAAGTCAACGCAGCCTTTAAGAAGGCTGCCAAGGAGCCTTACTACCAAGGCATTCTCGACGTAAGCGAGGAACCTTTGGTCAGCAGCGACTACATCGGCAATAGTCACAGTGCAATTGTTGACTTACTGCTGACTGCGGTCGTTGGCGATAATATGCTGAAGGTCGTGGCTTGGTATGACAACGAGTGGGGCTATAGCAATCGCCTAGTCGAAGTCGTAGCCGACACTGGCCGCCTACTTCGCAGCAAGAAGGATTAGATGAAGCTTGCCCTGACTACTGATCACACCGGCTTTGAAGCTGCTAAGCAGCTCAAGGAATTCTTAGAATCATTGGGACACGAAGTCGTCGACTTTTGTCCGCAGACTTACGACGAAGCTGATGATTATCCAGACTTCATGTTCCCGGCCGCGAAGGCCGTGGCCGCTGGTGACTGCGAGGCCGGCATTATTCTCGGCGGCAGCGGACAGGGCGAAGCTATGGCTGCCAATAGAATTAAAGGCGCTCGTTGTGCCCTATTCTACGGTCCCGTGACGGCCAAGACTGCCATTGACGCCGAAGGCAATACTAGCGATGACCCCTACGAAATCCTAAGATTATCGCGCCAACACAACCACGCCAATGTTCTGAGTCTATCGGCGCGTTTCTTGACCGTTGAGGAGATGAAAAAAGCCATTGTGGTATGGCTGGACACCCCGTATAGCGCAGCTGAACGTCACGCCCGCCGAGTCAGCAAGCTTGACCAACATTAGTATAAGCGCTATACCGTTCTCCTCAAAGTAGCTGTATTATACATATAATGGCTAAAGTTTCAATTTGTCCGACGGTCACGGCCTATGATGCACACGAGTATCGTGCTCAAATGGAGCGCATCACGCCTTTCGCCAAAAGAGTGCACATTGACCTAATGGATGGCGAATTTGCCCCGACCAAATCACCAAGCTTGCAGCAGATCTGGTGGCCGCACGAGCTCACAGCCGATATTCATCTTATGTATCGACGGCCGATGGATTATATTGACCAGCTGATCAAGCTCAAGCCCAACATGGTTGTGATTCACAATGAGGCCGAAGTTCACCACATGCATTTTGCCGCCCAATTGCACAAAGAGGGCATAAAAGTTGGTCTAGCTGTCTTGCAAGATACGCCAATCGACTACGCCTACCAGATAATGCATAGCTTCGATCATGTCCTGGTCTTCAGCGGTGATCTTGGCCGTCACGGTGGCGAGGTCAATCTAGGACTATTAGATAAAGTGCGCAAGATTCGCGAGCATCACCCCGAAGCCGAAATCGGCTGGGACGGCGGCATCAACGACCACAATGCCAAGCAGCTCGTAGAAGCCGGCGTAGATGTCCTAAATGTTGGCGGCTTCATCCAGCAATCCGACGATCCGGCCGCCGCTTATGCTAAACTTATATCAGTTATTGAAGCTAAGTAATGCAGAAATTATCCCTAGAACGGCTGGAAACAATCGCCAATGATATCCGTGAGGATATTATTAAGATGCTGGAGCATGCCGGCAGCGGTCACAGCGCTGGACCACTAGGTTTAGCTGATATCTTCACGGCGCTGTACTTCGACGTAATGAAATATGATCCCAAGCAGCCTGATTGGGACGAAAGGGACATACTCTTGTTGAGCAATGGCCACTGTGTGCCGGTACAGTACGCCTCAATGGCTCATGCTGGCTTCTTCGATAAGAAGGAACTGATGACATTGCGTCAGCTGGGTACGCGCTTGCAAGGGCACCCAGAGCGCACCAAGTTACCCGGACTAGAAAACACCAGTGGCCCTCTCGGTTGTGGCCTCAGTCAGGCTTGCGGCATGGCGCTGGCCATGCGCATGGATAAGCAATCGCACCGCTGGATCTATGTAGTGATGGGTGACGGTGAGCAGGACGAGGGCAATGTCTGGGAGGCGGCTATGCTGGCTAACAAGTATAAGCTCAGCAATATTATCGCTATTACAGATCGAAACAACATTCAGATCGACGGGCCGACCGAATCAGTCATGCCGCTGGAAGACTTTAAGGCCAAGTGGGAGGCCTTCGGTTGGCACACTATCGAAGTCAACGGCAATGACATTGAGGCGGTGATTGACGCCTGTGCCATGGCCAAAGCCATTGTTGAGAAGCCGATTATGATCGTGGCGCACACCATTCCTGGCAAGGGCGTGGACTTCATGGAATATGACTTCACCTGGCACGGCAAACCGCCCGATCACGAACAGGCTAAGAAAGCTCTCCACGAACTGCGCACCCTGGGCGGAAAGATCAAGGGCGAGCATGAGTGATATGCATTTAGCCGATCTAGACAGTGAACTCGCAAACGAGCCAATCCGCAAAGGCTTCGGCAAAGGCCTACTCGAGGCCGGCAAGCGCGATGTCAACGTCGTGGCGGCTTGTGCCGATCTGACGGATTCAACCCAGATGAGCTTGTTCAAGGCTGAGTTTCCAGATCGTTTCATCGAAATCGGCGTGGCCGAGCAGAACCTGGTCACTGTCGGTTCGGGCATGAGCGCCATGGGCAAAATTCCTTTCGTCAGTTCTTACGCTGCTTTTAGTCCAGGACGCAATTGGGAACAGATTCGTACGACAATTTGTCTCAATGATAGACCGGTAAAAGTCGTCGGCAGTCACGCCGGCGTTAGTGTTGGCCCTGATGGCGCCACGCACCAAATGCTAGAAGATATTGCTCTGATGCGCGTCCTGCCCAACATGGTGGTCATAGCTCCCTGTGACAGCGTTGAGGCTGAGAAGGCTACACTGGCTACAGCCACCGATAAGCGACCATGCTATTTACGTCTAGCTCGCGAAGCTACACCGATAATTACTACCGACAAAACACCTTTCGAGATCGGCAAGGCCTATGTGTTGGCCAAGGGTGCTGATGTCACATTGATTGCTACTGGCACGATGACTTATCAGGCTTTGCTGGCTGCCGAGAAGCTGTTCAAGGACGGCATTGAAGCCGAGGTAGTCCATGTGCCGACCATCAAGCCATTAGACCAGGAGACAATCCTCAAGTCTGTGCGCAAGACCGGTGCCGTCGTCACGGCCGAAGAAGGCCAGATCAATGGCGGACTTGGTGGCGCGATAGCCGAACTACTGGCCGAAAATCACCCAACGCGCCTGAAGCGTGTCGGCATGCAAGACCGTTTCGGCGAATCCGGCTCACCAGATCAGCTGCTTGAGCACTTTGGCCTAGATGCCAAGCATATTCGCTTGGCTGCGCACGCCGTCCTAGACAAGAACTAGTAGTTGCCAGCCTCTATTTTAGTCACCTGACCATTTCTACAAAAAGAGTGTTTCACTATCATTACAGAATTAACGCTGGTAGTTACGTCATGTCGATCGTATACGGTTACGTTACCTTGAAGATCATCCCCGTCTCCGTAACCTTCTTCAAATGTATCTTTGGCAGGACGAGTTTTTGTGTGGCTCTCAGGCAGGTAATCTATGGTTCGAGCTGATAGAGCGCTTCCTATGCATGTCAATCTTAACTTGCGAATATAGTCTATACCTTCTTCGCTGGGGTCTTTAACTCCACAGCCATCCCAAGAACCGAGATATACATGTTCTGGGGGATAGTTAATCGCTACAACGTTTTTCCCAAGTTCCCTTATAACAGGCTTTGACATGTCTCTACATTCTTGTATGTCTCGCTTTCTCTCAAGTCGGTGTGCTTGATAGCGTTGGCGACCCATTGCTTTTTCATGAATTAAAGCATTTCGTCTTTCAACGGCTTTAGCGTGACTTCTAGCTTTCTTTTGCGCAACTTCCTCTGGGGAAGCTTTGCCACAGCCTGTTACACCAAGACCGCCAGCCGCTAAGACTAAACCGGTTGCGATGACACGCGTTGGAATTCTTTCTAACATATGAAGCTCTTTGACATTTTCATGAAATTATACAGAAGCTATTTGTAAAAGCAAGCACAAGCATCATAGTTCATATACAAGTGATTGCTCAGGCATTTCATTGTAACAGGCACCGGTTTCGCCGTAGTTTAATTCATACTTCGGCTCAGTGTGGCGATCAAAGAACTCACTATGACTAAGATAAGTGTTTCGGGTAGGGTTCGATCAAGTGCCGGTGGTTCTCGCCTACGCATTTGAACTCAGCATCAGGAGGATAATCATTACCGGCAACATGACAGACACCCGAAATGTAGCGGCCATGCGAGTAAGATTCATTATCTAGATGTTGGCTAAGACTTTTCCAGCCAGGAAAGTTTACGGTAACAGCTCCTGCTAAAATAGCCACTGCTGTAGCAGCCCTTCTATCTCTAAATACGTCAAACGATTTTGTCATAAATAAAGCTTTAACATAAAAACCTAAAAAATCCAGACCTCTAAATAAAATTGCATATAGAAGCTTAAGCGTTTAAGATAATATCAAGTTAACTAAGGACATAAATGCCCCTGACACTGAGACAAATCAGAGCTAATTGTGCAAGGGCGCGCGAGCGCATGGCGCAGGCTCGAGCTGAGCATTGGGCTTTTGGAGCCTTTAACCTTGATGACGAAGCGACGCTTAAGGCTGTCGTGCAAGCCGCTGCCGCCAAGAACGCGCCAGTACTTGTAGAAGTTAGTCAAGGCGAAGTCGACGATATTGGGATAAATAATGTCCGCGATATGGTAGACAACTTTAAGGCTGAGTATGGTGTCGAAATCTATGTAAACCTTGATCATAGCCCCAGTGTCGATGCTGCCAAAGATGGGATTGAAGCTGGTTTTGAATTCATCCATATTGACGTCTCGCAGGCCAATCATAATGCTAGCGACGAAGAGATTGTAGCTGCTACCAAAGAAGTCGTAGCCTATGCCCAACTAACTGGCGCGATAGTTGAGAGTGAACCGCATTACTTCGGTGGATCGTCCAATGTACACACAGAGGATATTGATTATGATGAGATCAAGAAGACCTTCAGTACACCCGAAGGAGCGCAGAGCTTCGTGCAGGCCACCGGTATTGATACCTTGGCTGTTGCGATCGGCAATCTGCATGGCAAATACCCGGTGCCAAAAGTACTAGACCTGGAGTTGCTCCAGCGGATTCGTGAGGCCATAGATTGCAATATATCCCTGCACGGCGGTAGTGGCACGCCTGGCCATTACTTCCAGGATGCGGTTAAGATCGGTGTCACCAAGATCAACATCAATAGCGACATGCGTTATGCCTATCGCACTGCTCTGGAGAAGATTCTGACTGATAAGCCTGACGAGTATTCTGTCGCCAAGCTGATTGGCAAAGAAGTTGTGCCAGCCGTCCAGGCCATTGTCGAGAGCAAGCTTGAGGATTTTAACTCTGCCGGTAAAGCGGTTGTCTAGCAGCATAGCGGTGTAATTTTTAAGTTACAACAGACAGCAGCACTTCACCGATTTATACTAAATTTATGACAGTAAGGCACAGGGGCATATTAAATAATCATGAACTTTTGCCAAAAAGTCTGCCCGAAATCTTGCCACATCTAACCAGGGCGTTATGATATGACCATGAGCTTAACCAGACAAGACCTGAATGCCATCCAGCGGCTAATCGACAACTCTTGCAATCGCCTTGAGACTAGTCTGATCAAACGTATTGATGAGCTTGATGACACGCTATCGATGCAGATGGAGCATGGCTTGCAAGAAGTCAGGGATCAAGTAAACGGGCTCCGAAGCGAAATGGGTGGGCTCCGAAGCGAAGTCGACGGGCTCCGAAGCGAAGTAGGAGAGCTCCGAAGCGAAGTCGGGGACGTCAAGCAAGTAGTTCAACGTACCGAACGAGTGCTGCTTGATGAAGTTGATCGCAACAATCAACGAGACAAGGCAATTCTCAAGATGCGCAAGTCGTTGCATGCTGTCTAGGACTGTTTCGGCACGTAGCGTGCTAAACTAATAGCATAAGCAAAATAAGTCTAAATATACAGGGGTGGCGAAAGTGGCAGAACAACCGGACGTAATCAGTATTGGTGACATAGTAACCGATGCTTTTATCAAACTGCTCGACGATCAGGCTGTGGCTTATGAGAACGAGGAAGGCAAGTGGTTGACTGTGCCTTTTGCTACCAAGATACCTTTTGACCACGCTGAGGTCATAGAAGCTGTCGGTAATGCTGCCAATGCAGCCGTAGCTTTTTCTCGCCTGGGGCTTAGCAGTGCCTTTGTTACTAATGTTGGTAACGATGCTCATGGCCGCGATATGATCAAGGCGCTAGACAAGAGCAAAGTTGATAGCCGTTTTGTGCGCATTAACCCTGGCAAGAAGAGCAATTATCACTATGTGCTTTGGTACAAGGAAGAACGGACTATTCTGATCAAACACGAAGAATATGACTACCACTGGCCCCATCTACGACCAAGCGAAACCCCTAAGTGGGTTTATTTTAGCTCCATTAGTGAGCACGCCATACAGTACCACGATCAAGTAGCTGATTGGCTGGATGACAACCCAGATGTTAAGTTGGCCTTTCAGCCAGGAACATTCCAGATGAGTGCGGGCACCGAACGTCTTAAGCGAATCTATGCTCGTAGCGAAGTATTGATTCTGAACCGCGAAGAGGCCGCTAACGTCGGCGGCGGCAATCACGAAGATATGCACGACCTTTTCAACAAACTGCACGGCTTGGGCGCAAAAATTGTTGTTATCACCGACGGCCCCAACGGTGCCTATGCCTCTGACGGCGAAAATAGGTTCCAGATGCCGCTGTATCCCGATCCAGCACCGCCAGTCGATCGTACTGGTGCCGGCGATTCGTTTGCCTCGACCTTCGTCGCGGCTCTGATGAAGGGCAACACTATCGAAGGTGCATTGCAATGGGCGCCCATCAACTCCATGAATGTTGTCCAGAAGGTTGGTGCTCAAGCCGGCCTACTAAAAGAAAAAGAGCTGGAACACTATCTGCGTCACGCACCGGACTGGTACAAACCAACCCGTATGCAATAGGGGGATAACCCCTTCCGCCAGAGAGATGCTTATGGTAACCTGTAATTAAGGAATAACCATGGTTTTCAACATAAAAATAACTAGGGTCAGGACAAGGCAATGACACGCTTTTTGTCCGAGTCTTTGCAGGCGCCGGAGCCTTTCTTTCGTTTGGGTTTAAGACGGCTAGAGTCAGCTAACGGTAATCCTAATACTGACATCAGATTTAGCACAGAGGTAAAGCGCGAAACACAGGCTAAGTTGCGCAGTCTAGGCCTAGACCCGGCTGATACAACGGCCGAGGAGCTCTATCACGCTCTGCAGGCAAGAATCAAAGACGACGATGTCAGGTTGGCTAAGACGCTAAGAACTCACGCTGCAACTCATGTGTCGGCCGACGGTGATGTCGTGTCCGGAATGATTCATGTCCTCAAGCAATTGCCAGACTCCAAGCGCTGTTTTGCGCTCAAGTCGAGCAGCCTTAAGGCGCTAATCAAGCGTCAGCCGCCCAAGAAGGCTCTCAAGCAGCTGGGCTATCGGTCGCTTGATTCCTTCCTGAAGCACGAAGTTCCAGTCTTGGCTCTGTCGGCCGCCTGGCTGGTTGAGGGAACGACCTGGCAGCAGCGCTTCATGGATCAGTACAAGAAACTGAAGCCCAGCGATTTCGAGGATCGTAACATCATGCTTATCCAGCCATCGTCTATGCGTTGGCAAAAGTTGGCCACCGAAGTGGTCGAACACAACAAGCACAATCTATTGAGTTTCAAAGAGCTGGGAGCTCTAATCTTCTTGCCGCTTCCCAAGGCAATTCCTAACGGAACCGTGACTGTAAGCCTGAGCCTGGCTCTGCACGAGCTTAATAAGACCAGAGCTAGCAGCACCTACCTTCAGCTTAACCAAGTGCAGCGTGACTTCGGCAAGATTGTTCAATCTGTGGCTCAAGACGAGCTATATCTCCACTCCGAGCTGCTAGATCAACCCGTGTCATGGCATTTGGTGCAAGACTATTATTCGCGCTTCAAGCATCGTCTGAGTGAAGATATCTTCGAGCCGCATATAGGACGTGATGACATATCTTGGCACGAAGTCGAGCAGACTCTAAGTGCCATTGAGCCAAGCCTTGAGTTCTGGCACCATAGCGCACACCTTGGCCTGATCCACGGTGGCAAGCCAGTCTCGCTTAATATAGTTGATGCTGCACTTAACCTCTGTAATTCTCTGCCATTTGAACAACGGATTGTTCACTACTTTCAAACCTCGCTGTGGCATGAGCTACTGCTGCGCTACATGGGTCACGAACCAGTTGAGCAATCTGTTCTCAATGCATTAAGGCCTCGCTTGGCGACAGAATCAGTACTAGCTTAAGAGGTGGGATAAATATGTATCAAATTTGCGTTTCCGGTGCGGCCAAGGGTGAAAGCGTAGAAGAGGGTAAGGAATTAGCTGCTCAACTTGGTGTGGCCATCGCCAAAGCTGGTCACGCGATGATGAGCGGTGCCACAATCGGCTTACCCAACTACGCGGCTGAGGCCTACAAGCAAGCCGGTGGCAAAATGAGTGTTGGTATCAGTCCGGCCTCCAGCAAGATCGAGCATGTCATGAAATATCGCCTGCCTACCAAAGCTTATGACACCATTCTCTACAGCGGTCTCCATTATGTCGGCCGTGACACCTTGCTGATAACATCCAGTGATGCCGTGGTTAGTGTTGGGGGCCGCTTGGGTACTCTGCACGAGTTCACCATTGCTCTTGAGACGGATACGCCAATCGGCTTTCTGCAGGGTGCTGGTGGCATCAGTGAACAGATTGAGACCCTGATGGCTCTGGCGCACCCATTGCGCAAAGGCGCCATGGTCACCTTCAACGAGTCGCCGGAAGCTCTGGTCAAAGCGCTGACTAAGCACCTTGACGCCGAATACGGCAAGTACCATAATCTCTACTAACCATAAGCAGGATTACAATATGACTAGCCCAAAGTTTAACCAGAGAGGCTTCGCAGCCGTCGAGACCATTCTGATAATAGTTATCGTAGCTATCATTGGCGGTGCTGGCTACTTCGTCTACAGCTCCAACAAAAAGACGAACGACACTCTTAATAGTGCCGCCAAAGTTGCCCAGAGCTCCCCAGATAGCAATACCAAAACCAAGTCTGTGGCCAAGAGTACACAGCCAGTTCTGGACATCAAGGAGTGGGATGTCAAAATTGAACTATCACCCGGTCTTATAGGCACCACTTACAAAATAGAAGGTGACACCGCTTGGCTATCTACTAAAGATCTCGACAGCAATATGACTTGCTCACAATACTACAGCAGCACCTCACCAAGCTTCCAGGCAATTGTTCGACATTCTCTGAACGACAGTGTAGAGCTTGGGCCTGGTGAAGCCTCGATTACAGCTCAAGAGGCTGCCAAAACCTATGTTGAAGCATTTACCAAGGTTGGTAACTATGTATATGAGTTTAGCCACGGCAACGGGTCGCCATGTGAGGCTCAGAGCGCTAATCTGTTGAACGATTTCAAATCAGCCTTCAAAACACTAAGTACGGACTAGGCTTGCTATAATTCGACTGATTAAGGAGAATTATATGCCGAATTCAAGCCAGTCTTCATGGCTAGCGTGGCGTGAAGTTATACAATTAGTAGATGTCTAAGTTTCAGCTAAAGGCCGACTTTAAGCCTACCGGCGATCAGCCGACGGCGATTGACCAGTTGACCAAGGGTCTTCAGGGCGGCTTGAAACATCAGGTGTTGAAGGGTGTGACGGGTTCGGGCAAGACCTTTAGCATGGCCAACCTCATTCAGAACGTCCAGAAGCCAACACTGATTCTTAGCCACAACAAGACGTTGGCCGCCCAGCTATATAGCGAATTCAAACATTTCTTCCCCGATAACGCCGTTCATTACTTCGTTAGCTACTTCGATTATTACCAGCCTGAAGCCTATATTGCCCGTTCGGATACTTTCATCGAGAAAGACAGCCAGATTAACGAGGAGATCGATCGTCTACGCCACGCCGCTACTGATTCTCTCTTGAGTCGCAAGGATGTGATTATCGTAGCCAGCGTCAGTTGTATCTATGGAATTGGCTCGGTCGATGACTATGACGGCCTGTCCGTGAACGTCAAAGTCGGTGAACGCAAGGTGCGTGACAAGTTCCTGCGGCAGCTAACGGACATCCAGTACCAGCGCAACGACATAGACTTTCGCCGTGGTACTTTTCGAGTTCGGGGCGATGTGGTTGATGTCTTCCCGGCTGGCGAAGAACTGGCTTATCGAATGGAATTTTTCGGTGACGATGTAGAGCGGATTACCCAGATCGATCCTTTGACCGGTGAGATTCTGGCCAAGCCCGATAGTTATAAGATTTTCCCAAGTTCGCACTATGTAACGCCACAGGAGAAACTCAAGTTGGCTCTTGGACAGATAGAATCAGAGCTGCAACAGCGCGTCAAAGACTTCAAGAAGCAGGGCAAGCTTATCGAGGCGCAACGCATCGAGCAGCGCACGCGTTTTGATCTGGAGATGATGCAGGAAACCGGCTTCGTGAAGGGCATTGAGAACTACTCACGCTACCTGACCAACCGCGAAGAGGGCGAGCAACCGGCAACCTTGATGGATTATTTCCCGGATGACTATCTGTTCATGATCGATGAGTCACATATGACGATTCCGCAAGTCCGCGGCATGTATAACGGTGATCGGGCGCGCAAGGAAGTGCTGGTGGAGCACGGCTTCCGCCTGCCCAGCGCCTTAGACAACCGGCCGCTGACTTTCACAGAGTTCGAAAGGCATGTTAATCAGGTCGTCTATGTCTCAGCTACGCCAGCCGAATATGAACTGTCAAGGAGTCCCGAACCTGCCCAGCAGGTGATCAGGCCGACTGGCTTGCTCGATCCCCCGATCGAGGTAAGGCCTATCGAAGGCCAGATAGACGATCTGATTGCCGAGATTCGTGACACCACGGCCAAGCATCAGCGTGTGCTGGTGACCACGCTGACCAAGCGCATGAGCGAAGACCTCGCCGAATACCTCAAGGAGTTAAATATTAAGGTAGCCTATCTGCACAGTGACGTCGATACGCTCGATCGAACCGATATTTTGCGCGATCTGCGGCTGGGTGTTTATGACGTGCTAGTTGGGATAAACCTGCTTCGCGAGGGGCTGGATTTGCCAGAAGTTTCCCTAGTGGCCATTCTTGACGCCGACAAGGAAGGTTTCCTGAGAAGTGAACAGGCTCTGATTCAAACAGTTGGCCGCGCTGCTCGGCATGAGAAGGGGCATGTCATCATGTATGCCGACACGGTAACCAAGAGTATGCAGGCAACCATCGACGAAACCACGCGTCGCCGCAAAATCCAAGAAGCTTACAACCAGGAGCATGGCATTACCCCGACCGGAATCAAGCGCGCAGTTGAAGCTGGGATGCGACCCGAGCTAGACCAAGAAGCCAAGACCGCCAAGCTTAACCTCAAGAAGATTCCTAAGGAAGAGTATGGCGCCTTGATCAAGGATCTTTCGGCGCAGATGGATCTGGCTGCTGCTAATCTCCAGTTTGAAACCGCCGCCGAGTTGCGCGACATCATTAAAGCAATAAAATCCAAACTTTGACACGAGCAACATGATGTGGTTATTTATATGTAATTTATGAGGCTGTGCAAACAAAGATATGACTGAGCTTGGAGCAAACCTAGCCGAACAAGTATATGGGTCTGATATTGCTGGTGACGTTGGCGACACTGTTGCCGCAGAGCAGCGCCAAAAGCCTAGTCGCGGCGATAGGGCTGGTGTCATAGTTGCGACTCTAGCGTCACTTAGGATTCATTCGTACAGCAGAGAATTGGTTGACACGATCACTGAGCAGGTAAAGCTGTTCGATGAGGTTCAACAAACTGATGCTGAGAATGGTGGTCCGGAGGTGTTGACAGGCTATAGCTTAGATTTGGATCCAGACGTCCTTACTCGTGATGGCTTGCTTGGCAGATATCGAGCCGCCGGACACAAAGCCTTCAAGCCCTGGGCTGAACTGTGGTCGCAATTTTCAGACGTCGAGCTCAACAAGCGCAGTATTGTTGAACGAGTCACAGCGCCAGCTCAGCCATTCCAAGGTAGGGTCGTTGGCTGGCTGCAAGGCGGTGATCATCCAGGCGAAGCAGGCCTATACTTTGGCACTAAAACATGGTCAGAGCAGCAGAAGGCCGCCCAAGCCAAGATTGACGAATACGCTCGAGACAGGACGGCTACCGGCTTATTCCTGCCGTCCTATGGTGACTTCGTTTTTGCTCATGCGGCTGAGGCAGAAACACGAGATGGTGTTGTGCTGGATGCCAAGACTGTTTCTAGACTTGTCCAGCATGCTTGTGGCAAGGTTGGCACTCATCCTGCGTTTGGCCCACGTATAGGAATGTGTGGCGATACATTGTACTCTGGCTGGTCAAACGACTCCGGACTCTCTGGCTACGGTGTTCGGTTCTTGATGCTGCAAACACAAAACGTCCAAAGACTTTAAGCAGTCGAAACAATATACTGCTTACATTCATCCGGCAATACGTCATTTACCCTGATGCCATCAAGTTGTCTGTAGTGACCCAACGCATACTCAGCAATATTGCTAAAAATTTTACCTTTGATGGTGCGCATCTTACGTCTCGCGCCTGCTGTATGTGCGCCGGGCATTTCGACTGTGACAATGCCAGGCCTTGAGTTGTTAATAGGTAGCCACTTAGAAATCTGTGCCCATTCATCGGCCTCATAGTGTAATCTTATCCCCTTAGCGTCAAGGCGAACGGCTTGGGCATAGTCACCGGCTTCGCCACTCATAAACTCTTTTATCCATAACATTTCGTTTGCAATATTCATTGGATGGATGTCAAGTGTTTGAAGATATTCAACTACTCTGCAGACGGTGCCGCCAACATCTCGGAGATTAATTAATTCAGTTGCGCCGCCGGATATGGTAATGCCTTCGCGCACACTCTGCTTAACAAAGGTTTTAGCCAAGGCGACCATACCTATGGCATGAGGGAAGCACTCAGCTTCGTGATGGCTGAATACGACTTCTGCACCTTGCTCCTCAGCCTGAACTATAAAGGCGTTGCCTGACATGCCGCTTCTGGAGTAACCTCGCCTCATAAGCTTTTTATGATCGCGATCTGAGTTGGTCGACAGGTCATTGACTAATGCCAGTTCTTGCCCTGCGGCTTGGGCTATGCCCTTAGACGTTGCAAGATTGGTTAAGGTAAGTAATCGGCTACGTGTCGGGGGGAAAATCCGATGGCGGCTCTGATGGTGCAGCCAGACCAGCGGTAGGCTCAGCTCAGCCATTTGCTCTATTTCGCCCTTGTTGAAGCCTTTCTCGCCAGTTACCCATGGGTCTGCTGATACTGTTAATACGTCGGTTACCGGAACATCTGGTTCCACAATTGTAGCCAACCTAACAGAGCCATCGCTAAAACGGACGCTTTCTCTATAAATTGTGCTGCCCGCAAATCGTTCTGGATCGTTCCTAGACTTTCGACTAATTACGGCGACTTGCGGCATCGTCAGGGTTGCCAATGCTTCTTGTTGCGCAAGCAATGCCTCATCAACAAAATCCCCGTCGCTGGGACGGGGAGAGTTCGTGTCAGGGCCTACGTTTAGGTTTGGCTGGCTTCCGTGAGCCACTTTCGGCAATGTCGACCTATGCATTTAGTTGTCGTTAGGACTTCAAGCTTAATGCTATGCTTGACGAGGCACTTTGTAAAGTATGTTTGTCGTCAAATTAACAAACTATATTCTTCAACTAATGGCAACCCCTCTGTTACAATTGTAGATAACATGGCGAAACTTACCCGAGAAGATGTGTTGAAATTAGCTCGATTGGCTAGGCTTGAGCTGACTGACGATGAAATTGAAGAGTACAGCATTGAGCTGACTGAGATATTGCAATACGTCGAACAGCTGGGTAGCGTTGATGTCAAAGGCCTCAAACCAACCAACCAAGTTACTGGATTAACCAATGTTACACGTCGTGACGAAGTCGCTGACTACGGCTACGCGCCGGAGAAGTTGCTTGATAATTTGCCGGCCAAACAAAACGGACAGATCAAAGTTAAGCGGATGATCGGATAATGGCAGCCAGTAAGTGGTCGCCAATTGCTGAATTGGCTGCCAAAGTGCAGTCGGGCGATCTTAAGGCAGTTGATCTCGTTGAGCAGTCTCTGAAGGCCATAGCAGGTAATCAGGATTACCAATCTATCATTGCCACAACAGAAAAGCGAGCGCGCCAGCGAGCCTCAGAAATAGATGGCCGCATTGCCAAAGGTGGCAAAGTTGGCCGATTGGCCGGTGTGCCATTCATTGCCAAAGACAATTTCTTGGTATTCGGTGCTGACACGACCGCGGCTAGCAACATTCTCAAAGGCTTCGAAGCGCCCTATCAAGCGACAGCTATTGAGAAGCTTGAGGCCGAAGGCGCAATCTGCGTTGCCAAGGCCAATCTAGACGCTTTTGCCCACGGTGCTAGTACTGAGAACAGTGATTTTTTCACCACCAAGAACCCTCATGATAAAACACGAGTTCCCGGCGGCAGTTCTGGTGGTTCAGCCGCGGCTGTAGCCTTGGAGCTGGCGCCCTTTGCCCTGGGTACTGATACTGGCGGATCGATTCGACAACCATCAAGCTTTTGTGGTGTGGTTGGCTACAAGCCGACCTACGGACTAGTTAGTCGATCGGGTGTAGTGGCCATGGGCAGCAGTCTCGACGTTATTGGGCCATTAACGCGTACGGTTGAGGACGCGGCTTTGGTGCTGGATGCTATGGCGGGTCGCGACTCCTTAGATGGAACGACTATCGAACGCGATGAAGTCGGTTACGCAACGCTCCAAGGCAGCCTAAAGGGTCAAAAAATTGGAGTTATCAAGGAGTATTTGAGCGAGGGCATCGCTCCCGACGTCAAACAGCTTATTGAGACAGCAGTCGAGAAGCTAAAAGAAGCTGGTGCCACGATTACCGAGCTTAGCCTACCGTCACTGCCAGCAGCCTTAGCCGTTTACTATGTGCTCTGTCCAGCCGAAGTTAGCAGTAACCTGGGTCGTTACGACGGTCAGCGCTACGGCTATAGTTACGACAAGGCCAAGGATCTCGACGCAAGCTACAGTGGCTCGCGTGGTCGCGGCTTCGGCAAAGAAGCCAAGCGACGCATCATGATCGGTACTTACGTGCTAAGCAGCGGCTACTACGATGCTTATTACAAACAGGCGCAAACGGTACGCACCAAGCTTATCAATGAATTCGGTGATGCGTTTAAGCAAGTTGACTTCTTGTTTGGACCAGTGGCGCCAACGACAGCTTTCAAGATTGGTGAGAATTCAGACAATCCATTACATATGTACTTAAGTGACGTGATGACCGTAGCGGCTAACCTGGCGGGTGTGCCAGCTATCAGCTTGCCAGCTGGTCTCAGCCAAGGCTTACCCGTGGGACTACAGCTGATGGCTCCGCAGCGCGCCGATAGGCAGCTTCTGGCTATGGCTAAGCACGCCGAGGAGCTACTGGTATGAGATTATTCCGTCGCCGCAAAAAATCTCTTAACATGGAACATTTCACTGAGCGCTGGAAGGCCTTACAGCTGCATTGCGCCAGTCGCAAAACCTGGCCCGACGCCATCATCGAAGCCGACGATCTGTTAGATGAAGCGCTCAAGAAGTGTCGCTTCAAGGGCAAGACAACCGGAGAGCGCCTTGTTGCTGCTCAGCACACCCTAACAAGTAACGACACTGTCTGGTATGGGCATAAGCTTTGCAAGACTATTACTAGCGAAGATGTCCGCAAGTTGAAGAAAAAAGACGTAATCGATGCCTTGGCGGGCTTCCGTCAAGCCCTGCGTGATCTGGGGGCATTGCCGTCATGATTAGTCAAGAAACCCGCCAGCAGTACAGGGTAACCATCGGCATTGAGTGCCATGTCCAGCTCAAGACCAAGACCAAGCTGTTTGCCGCGGTTGGCAACGACGCTCGCGAGGCTGCCCCGAACACACTAGTTAGCCATATTTGCTTTGGCTTACCTGGCGCTCTGCCGGTTCTTAATGAAGAGGCTTTGCATCTGGCGACCCGAGCAGCTTTCGCACTGGGCACAGAGCCTGAGCGCTTCAGCAAGTTCGACCGTAAGCATTATTTCTACCCAGACTTGCCCAAGGGTTATCAGATCAGCCAGTATGATGAGCCAATTATCGGCAAGGGCGAAATCACCATCGAAGTTGACGGTAAGCTCATGGCTGTCGGCATCACTCGTGCTCACCTAGAAGAAGACGCTGGCAAAAGCACGCATAAAGCCGGCAGTGACTACAGCCTTGTTGATCTCAACCGTGCCGGCACACCTTTGCTTGAGATTGTTAGCGAACCAGACATGCACAGCAGCGCCGAGGCCAAGGCCTACGCCCGCGAGCTTTATCTGCGAATGCGCTATGCCGATGTTTCGGACGCCAATCTCTATTACGGCAACATGCGCTTTGACGTCAACGTCAGCGTTAGCAAAACCGATGACCTTGGTACTCGTTCCGAAACCAAGAACCTCAACAGCTTCCGCAGTGTAGAGAAGGCTGTCGACTACGAAGTCACCAGACAGATCGAATCGCTAGAAAAGGGCGAACGGATCATCCAGGAAACTCGCGGTTGGGACGACGCTAAGCAGAAGACTTTCTCCCAGCGCAGCAAAGAAAACGCCGATGACTACCGCTACATGCCTGACCCTGACATTCCTCCAATCGTCCTAACGGATGAATATGTAGCCAAGATTGGCAAGGAAATGCCGATTATGCCCTCCGAGTGGCGTCAGCGCTTAAGTGGTCTAGGCGTCGACCAAAAGACCGTTGAGCTAATTATCGATTACCAAGCCGATTTGCCCGAATATCAATATTTGGAATTCATTGAGCAGAATCTATCGGACAAAGATTTTGCCAAGTGGATTACCAATACTTTTGTGAATATTATTGAACCGCTAAGATCTGGCTCAGACAAATTTGTCAGGCTTGAATGGTCTGATGTACTACCGGCCATCTATCAATTAATCCAAGGCGGTAAGCTGAGCTCTTCCCGTGCCAAAGATATCATAAACGATATTTTTACTTCAGGCTTGGCACCCAAGAACATTGAGGAGTTTGCTACCGACAAAGGCTACATACAAGTCTCTGACGAAGGCGAAATAGCCAAGATCGTCACCCAAGTCCTGGCCGACAACCCCAAGGCTGCCGAGGACGTCAAAAACGGTGAGATGAAAGCCATCGGCTTCTTGGTTGGCCAAGTCATGAAAGAGTCCAAGGGTAAGGCTAACCCTAGCCTAGCCCAAGATTTGATCAAAAAACAGCTTGGTCTATAGATGCCAGCTTGGAAAAAGCTCAGTCAAAAAGTCGAAAATGTCGGCTACAGAGTACTAACTATTAAACGGTTTTTAATGCCTGACGGCAGCGAACACGAGTTCACGACATACGGTAAAAACGATTCACAAGATGTCGCCGTAATCGCCATAACAAGGGATAACAAGGTGATTATTGCTCGTCAGTTCAGAGCTGGTCCAGAACGCGTAATGGATGAATTGCCGGGTGGCAGAGCCGATGACGGTGAAGAGCTACAAGAGGCTGCCTTGCGGGAACTAGCCGAAGAAACCGGTTATCGTTCGAGCAATGTTGAGTATCTCGGCTTTGCTTATCGTGATGCCTATAAAAACAGTACTTCTAACTACTTTATCGCCTATGACTGCGTCAAAACTAGTGATCAGAAGCTTGAGCAGGGCGAGTTCGTGGAGGTAATTACTATTACTGTTAAGCGATTACGTGACAATGCTCGCAACGGAAATATGACCGATGCAGTCGCCGTGTTAATGGCAGACAAGCACCTGAACTCATTGACCAAATCAGAGTAACTTGCCGACTAATTATCGTGGTACAATCGTAGCAATGAGCCAACCTCAGAAATCTGATCAGCCACGTGTGCGCAAAGCAGTTATCGCCGCGGCTGGTTTTGGAACGCGGTTTTTGCCACAGACCAAGGCCATGCCCAAGGAGATGCTCCCTCTGGTCAACAAGCCGATTATCCAGCACATTGTCGAGGAACTTTGCCAGGCCGGCATTACTGACATAGTGATCGTGACTGGTTATCATAAGCGCACCATAGAGGACCACTTCGATCACCTTAGCGCCGATCTCAAGGCCAACCTACAACAAGCTGGCAAGGACAAACTGCTAGAAGACACAGCTAAGATTTCCAGCCTGGCCAATTTCGCCTACATAAGGCAGAAGGGCCCATACGGAACCGGCACACCGCTACTCAACGCCGCTCACCTGATGGGCGACGAGCCGTTTATCTATACTTTTGCCGATGACTTCGTGGCCTCAAATCCTAGTCGTTTTGAGCAATTGCTGCAAGTCCACGCTGATAAGGGTGGTTCAGTTCTAACCTGTGTGCGAAGAGATTCCGATGCCGATTACTCTCGTTATGGTTATATTGCTGGCAAAGAAATCAGCCCTGGCCTGATTGATATGGAGACCATAGTCGAGAAGCCAGGCAGTCGTGACAAAGCCCCATCAGATCTAGCCTCAGTCAGCGGCTACGTGTTCGACCCTGTCATTCTCAAATACCTCGAGGAAGAACTCGATACTTATGACAAATCCGGAGAATTCATGATTCAAGAAGCCATGCAGCGCATGGTCGAAGACGGTCATCACATATATGGCTGCGAAATCAAAGAAGGCACGTATTACGACACTGGCAACCAGCTAGAATACCTCAAGACAGTCTTCGATTTTGCCCTGGAGCGTGACGACATTGGCGCCGAGCTCAAAGAGCATTTGCGTAAAAAATTGGGCTAAGCGCACAACTAGTTATATAATAAGTATATGACTACAACTGAAGAAGTTCTATTGATCGTTCTGACCAGTTTGCTAAGCATCTTTTTTATACTCTGCATTGCTCTAGTCATCGGGTTGCTGCAACTACTTGCCAGTATTAGGCGGGTTGCTGCCAAGGCCGAAGACGTAGTTGATTCTGTCGAATCAGCCGCAGAAGTCCTCAAGGACACCCAAGGCCGGCTGGCTTTCTTCAAGCTTATCAGCAATATCATTAAGTTAACTCAGAAAGGGCGCAAAAAATAATGGGCAAGAAGCACAGTAACGCAAAGAATATAGCCATTGGTGGTGCAGTCGCAGCTGTGGCTGGATATGTAGCTGGTGTCCTAACTGCGCCCAAGAGCGGCAAAGAGACGCGGGCTGACATCAAGGACACTGCCGAGCGAACCATGACCGAAGCTGAGAAGGATCTCAAGCGCTTGCATACCGATCTGGATAACATTATCAAAGAAGCCAAGACCAGGGGCGGCAAGCTAAGCTCTAGAGCTCAAAAAGAGCTCGACAAGCTGGTCGCTGGAGCCAAAGATACTAAGCAAAAAGCCCGTGAAATGCTCAGTGCGCTTCACGAAGGCGACGCCAATGACAAAGATCTGGCCAAGGCCATCAAGGATGCTAACAAAGCCCTAGAACACCTGCGCGACTACCTCAAGAAGTAGGCTCTAGTCCTCTAGACAAGTGTTATAATTAGTAACGGATATAAGGTTTCTTGAGGGATATTTTGGCCAAAAAAAAGACGGCGCTTGTCGCTAGCGACTATGTGCACCTGCACAATCACACGCAGTATAGCTTGCTCGACGGTTTGACTAAGATACCGCCGCTGATCGAACACGTCAAAGACAGCGGCATGACGGCGGTGGCTATGACTGACCATGGCACTCTTAGTGGCGCCATTGAGTTTTACAAGAAGGCCAAGGCCGCCGACATCAAGCCAATTATTGGCATGGAAGCTTACGTCGCGTCTCGCAGTATTGATGATCGTGATCCGGCCAAGGACAAGCAGTATTATCACGTGATCTTGCTGGCCATGAACGCACAGGGCTACCAAAACTTGATGAAGCTTTCGACCATTGCCAACCTCGAGGGTCTATATTACAAGCCGCGTATCGACCATGCTCTGATGGAGCAGTATAACGAAGGTCTAATCTGTCTAAGCGGCTGTGCCAGCGGTGAAGTTGGCGATGCTCTGCGTCAAGGTCAATATGATCAAGCCAAGTCACTAGCGCAGTGGTATAAGAAGACCTTTGGTGATCGTTATTATCTCGAAATCCAAGATCACGGCCACCCCGATCATCCGGCGCATTGGACAGTTCAGAAGGGCATTAATGATCAGTTAATTCAGCTTAGCAAAGAGCTTGATATTCCTTGCGTAGTGACTTGTGACGCCCACTATCTCAAGCATGAAGACCAAGCTGCCCACGAAATATTGCTATGCGTCCAGACTGGTTCCTTCCTAAGTGACGAAAGACGCATGAGCCTCAAGGAGTTCGACCTACATGTTAACAAGCCCGAGGAAGTAATTGAGCGTTGGGGCGCTGAGTACCCTGACTTCATAACTAATACGCGCGCTGTCGCGGCACGCTGCGATCTGACGCTTGATCTCGGCAAAATTCTGATTCCAAAGTTTCCGGTTCCCAAAGGTGAAACCGAAAAATCCTATCTTGAGAAGCTGGTTTATCGTGGTCTGAGCCGTCGCTATGGCCGTACCTTGAGCGGCAAGCGTATTGCCAGCAAAGAAGCCAAGGTCATGACAATCGCCGATGCCAAAAAAACTCTGTCAAAAGAGGTTCTGGATCGTGCTAGATACGAGCTAGGTGTAATCGAACAAATGGGCTTCAACGGCTACTTCTTGATTATTGCCGACTTCGTCGGCTGGGGTAAGGATCAGGGCATCGTCTTTGGCCCGGGGCGGGGTAGCGCGGCCGGTTCAATAATTTCCTATGCTCTTAAGATTACCGAGCTTGATCCCTTGGAGTACGATCTGCTGTTCGAGAGATTCCTAAACCCTGACCGTATTAGCATGCCCGATGTTGATATCGACATTCAGGATAATCGCCGCGAAGAAGTCATCCAGTACTGTGTCGACAAATATGGCAAAGAGCGTGTGGCCAATATAGTTACCTTTGGCCGAATGGCCGCCCGCAACGCCGTACGTGACGTCTCGCGCGTGCTGCAAGTGCCTTATGCTGAGGCCGACCGCTTAGCTAAGATGATTCCACCACCTATCCAAGGCCGGCACATTCTACTGGAAACCTCGCTTAGAGAAAATCGCGATCTCAAGCAAGAATACGAGACTAACGAGACCGCTCGGGAAGTCTTTGACCTGGCGGTTCAACTAGAAGGCACGATTCGCTCTCACGGTGTCCATGCCGCCGGTGTGGTGATTGCCCCCGAAGATATAGTCCACTACACTCCACTCGAAATGGCTCAAAAAGGCGTCATCGCCACCCAGTATTCGATGGGTCCGATTGAAGACCTAGGCCTACTTAAGATGGACTTCCTGGGATTGTCTAACTTGACGATTATCAAGAACGCGCTGCGAATTATCAAGCGAGTACACCACAAAGATATTGATATTAGCACTATCCCGCTCGATGACAACACGACATATGAACTCTTCCAGCGTGGTGATACCACCGGTGTTTTCCAGTTTGAATCGGCTGGAATGAAGCGCTATCTCAAGGAGCTTAAGCCAACCGTCTTTGACGACCTGATTGCCATGAACGCCCTCTATCGCCCCGGTCCGATGCAGTGGATTGATGACTTTATCAACCGCAAACACGGCAAGCGCGTCATTGAATATCTGCATGACAAGACCCAGAATGCCCTCGAAAACACCTACGGCATCCTGGTTTATCAGGAGCAGGTGATGCAGATTGCCAAGGATCTCTGTGGCTTTAGTGGTGGCCAGGCCGATACCTTGCGTAAAGGCGTAGCCAAGAAGAAGCCCGAGGTGCTGGCCGCTCTTAAGAAGGATTTTATCGATGGTGCCCTCAAGAACTCCGATATCAGCAAGTCCAAGATCGAGGAGTTCTGGCGTTCACTGGAGGCCTTCGCAGCCTACTGTTTCCCCAAGGCGCATTCCTCCTGCTACGCCACGATTGCTTACCAGACCGCCTACCTCAAGGCTCACTACCCTGCGGCCTTCATGGCGGCGCTGATGACCAGCGACTATGACGACACTGATCGCCTGGCTATCGAAATCACCGAGTGTAAGCACATGGGAATTACGGTTTTGCCACCCGATGTTAACGAGTCGTTCGTAGAATTCTCGGTAGTTCCAGACAAGGATCAAATTCGTTTCGGCATGGCGGCTATCAAGAATGTTGGTACTGGCGCAGTTGAAGAGATCTTGCGAGCTCGTAACGATGGCAACTTCGAAAGTCTAGAAGATTTCCTTAGCCGCGTCAGCAACCGAATCGTTAATCGCAAGCCCATGGAAAGCTTAGTCAAGGCGGGTGCGTTCGATCGCTTTGGTGATCGAACGACCCTGCTGCATAACCTCGATATGTTATTGGCTTATGCGGCTAGACTTCAGAAACAGGCCAGCAGCGGCCAGACCGACATCTTCGGCGACGCAATTGACGATAAATCAGTGCAACGCCCTGGTCTTGAACTTCAGATCCCCAGCGAAGTAGCCGACAGCCGAGAGCAACTCTTATGGGAACGTGAACTGCTAGGACTATACCTCAGCCAGCACCCGCTGGAGTTATTCGAAACTATCCTCAGCGAACAAACCGTACCTATTAATACCCTGACTCACGATCATGACGGTAAACAAGTTAGTATTGGTGGTGCGATAACCGACTTTCGTGAAATCACTACCAAGACTGGGCAGCGCATGGCTTTCGTCAAACTGGAAGATCGCTACGGCGAGATTGAAGCCATACTATTCCCCAACAGCTATCAGCAAACAATTGGCCTCTGGGAGCGCGACCGCGTGGTGCTAATCAGGGGCAAAATCAATGCCCGTGACAAAGAAGGCAATCGCAGCAGCGAAGTTAAGATCATGGTCGACGATGCTCGCGAGATAACTGCCCAGCAAGCTTCAGCTTACGAAGCTACTGGCAAGAAACGCAAAACGCCCAAAGCCCGCGCAGCCGTTAAGCACAAGCCTACCGTAGTCGCAACTGCCAAGTCGCCAGAAGCTGAGGCGGCCGATCAACGTCTCTACATACGGCTAGTCAATACCAGTGACGAGCAGACCTTGCGTTCACTCAAAGAAACAATCGATAGCCACCAGGGCGAAACCGAGGTTGTTTTGGTGCTGGGTGCCTCTGATAGCAAGCAAGCTATCAAGCTTCCAACTGGCATTGATCGCGCTAGCGAAGGTTTGACTAAGCTCGAGACGCTAGTTGGTTCTGACAATCTTGTGCTGCGCTAGCTGATCAGCTGGCAGCAACTTGCGAGGAGGCCGAGCCCAAATTGTCTAACCAGCTCCTAGCGGGTTAGCACAAACCCAGCAGTAAAAACAAACACCGCCGCAACATCGATCCAAACGTGCTGATAAACGAACTTCTCACCGCGATTCACTAGGCGATGTATACGGTACCAGTGACGATATACAAATACTGCAAAGGCCAGTGCTGTTATTGCCAAGACGACCAACAATATCTGCCCGGTTTGGTCATTGGTCAGAGTCTGGATACGAGTTAGCGGCTGCCCATCGCTGCTTAACAGTTCGCTTGGCACGAGAGCTGCCTGGACTGCCCAAGGCCAATACTGATTAACAGCTGCTCCAAGACCCACAATCAGCAGCATGGGCAGATAAGGTGAATAGGCCTTAAGATAGTGCCGGCTGTGCCGATGATGCTGAGCCCGGCGCTTCTTGTGCGAGACACTTGGTTTTGGTCGAGTTGCTATAGCCATATTTGTTTTAGATTAGTCTAAGGATATTTTAACACATAACTAGGCCACAAAACGCAAATGGTAAAGCGCCATGGCCGCGGCTTGAACAACATTAAACGACTCCTTGCGACCAAACATTGGTATTTCAAGTATTTGATCGCACATTGCCATGATTTCTGGCTCAATACCTTCGACTTCGCGGCCGACTATTAGAGCAAGTTTGGCCGGTAGGGCAGGCTCGACTGGCGAGTCGGGCAATCGGAAGTCTGGTAGTTTAACAGCGTTCGGTGCTTGCTCGAGGGCGACGACCAGGTAACCAGCTTGCTTTAACTCCTTCAATAGGTCTGCGATTTCATCTTGGTGCTCCCAGGCTAGTGTGTTTTCGGCTCCCAGGGCCGTCTTGGCTATTTGCTTATCGATTTTTTGTGCCAAGTGGGGCAAACGGTCATCGTCTCTGCTGACGGAATCGGTTTTGCCAGCGAGATAAGTTTTGGCCAGTGGGTAAGGGGAGTAACCACTTAGCCACATCTTACCCACTCCTAGGCCTTCGGCTGTGCGCAGCAGCGAACCAATATTATGGGCGCTGCGCAGATTGTGGGCTATCAGAATCAGCTCCGTCATACATAGCACTATACCGTAATCAATGGCCTTTGGCCCCCGCGGGTTACGGCATCAAAGCTTATGCTTTATACTAGACGGATATGGGTCAAGACGCTCGACAGGACGAAGAACAGGCAGCACAGCGCCGTGCCCGCGTGCTGGGCATGGAGTATGCCGACACATCGCAGCCGGGCAGCAAGGCTCTTTACCGTGATATTTTCAGCAACCAAGAATTATATAACTTGAAGGTCATACCGCTGCGCGCTGACAAGAGTAATATATTTTTTGGCGTTACGACCACTACCTCACAGCAAACCATGGCCAGTATTAGGCAGCGCTTCCAGGATCAGCGAGTCACCATGGCTATTATTTCTGATGCTGGCTACCGCGAGTACATGAGGTTGTATGATCCACCGCAAAAGGTGGTTTACCATGACATTGCCATCAACGAAACCGGCAACGAAGAACAAATGCAAAAGGTTTCTGGTGTTCTAGAGCAAGTGCGCGCCGACGACATGCTGGCCTATCTGGTAGCCCAAGCCCACAATCTCAACGCCTCGGACATTCACATCGAAACCCAAGCCAACGATATTAGAATTCGTCTTCGCATCGACGGCGTTTTGCATGCCGTGGCACGTTTGCAGCAGGACAAATACCGCGTCCTGATATCAGCGATCGCTAGCGCTGGTAATGTCTCGACCTCTGCCAACGAAGCTCAGCAGGGTCACATTGCTCAGAAGGTCAAAATGGCCGACGGCACCCAGGTCGACGTCAATGTTCGTCTGGAGACAGTGCCGACTATCAATGGCATGGACGTGGTGATGCGACTGTTCAATATGGACGCCTCAATGTATACGCTTGATCGTCTTGGTTTGTCGGAGGCTGAGCGGGGCATCGTCGATGACATTATTGCTAAGCCAACCGGCCTAGTAATGATCGTCGGTCCAACCGGTTCGGGCAAGACCACCACCCTGTATTCGATGCTGAACTCGCTCAACACCGAGGAGCGCAAGATTATCACGATTGAGGACCCGGTCGAGTACCAATTCGCCGGCATTACCCAGATATCGGTACATTCCAGTGAGGGTGGCAATGACGATAGCTTTGCCGACAAGCTGCGGGCTGTGCTGCGGCTTGACCCGGACATTGTGATGGTCGGTGAGATCCGTGACATGGACACCGCCAAGACCGCCCTGCAGGCGGCGCTGACCGGTCACTTGGTGCTCGCTACCTTTCACGCTAGCTCGGCCTCGGCAGCGCTGACTCGCCTGGCTGATATTATCGGCCAAAACCCCTTGTTCATATCAGCTATCCGCCTGGTCATGGCTCAGCGCCTAGTTCGACGTCTCGACGACAATCTCAAGCAGCCCTATGACCCCAGTGAGGCCGAGCGAAAAAAAATAACTAGTGTTATCGATACTTTGCCCGAAGGTGCCCCACGACCCAACCTAGAAGGTCTGAAGCTCTATAAGCCCGGCACTTCTGCCGCAAACCCTTACGGTTTCCAAGGTCAAATAGCCATTCGAGAACAGTTCACCATGGGCGACAAGCTACGCCATCTGCTAGAAAATCCTAAGCTTGATGTCACGGCCCAAGCCATTGAAGAGGCTGCCATACATTCCAGCATGCGCACCATGCTCCAGGACGGCATGCTCAAAGTCGTTGCCGGTGAGACCACCCTCGAAGAACTCTACCGCGTCGTCGGCTAAACTGCGCCTGGCTCAAGTCCGCGCGGCTTGCTGCTTGGCCAAAGGGTTGCAACAGAGGGGCAAATCGTGTACAATCTACCGGATATGCAGAGTGTTATACAAATAATTAGTGACAGGTCTAAGAAGAAGGCCGTTGTCGACGTCCGATCCGGCGACACCGTCAAAGTTCACCAGAAGATTCGCGAAGGCAACAAAGAACGTATTCAGATCTTCCAGGGCCTCGTCATCCGTACCAGCAAGCGCGGCAGCCAGACCAGCCGTATTACTGTTCGCCGCATTGCCAGCGGTGTAGGCGTCGAGAAGAGTTTCTTATTGCACAGCCCATTGGTCGTTCAAGTCGAAGTTACCAAGCGAAGCCGCGTCCGCCGTAATTACCTCAGTTACATGCGCAACCGTACCGGCAAATCAGCTCGTATGACCGGTGTAGATTTTGACCGCGAAGCCGTTAACGCCGTACACGACGAAGCCGCCGAGGCTGAAGAAGCCAAGCTGCATGAGCAGAAGGCCACCGAAGCTGCTGCCAAGGCTGAAGCCAAAGCCGCCGAAGAGGCTGAGCTAGAGGCCAAGGCTGCTGCCGTTGTTGCCCGCCACGACGAAGCCGCCAAATAGACATCTGTTAGTCGGATTTAATAATTAGTTAATAAATAGTTGCTAAACTAAGACTAATGATAACTGTTGGGATTGATGAAGTCGGAAGAGGCTGTTGGGCGGGTCCATTGGTGGCCGGTGCGGTGGTGCTGGACGGCCGTCAGCCAATCCAGGGTCTAAGGGATTCCAAGCAACTCAGCAAAAAACGGCGCGAAGAGCTAGCCGAGGAGATTGAGCGTAAGGCCTTGGCGGTAGGCTTGGGCTGGGTCGACGCAGCCACTGTTGACAAGGTGGGTATTACCACCGCTGTCAAGCTGGCCATGCAACAAGCCCTGCAACAGATCAAAACAGCCTATGACGAGGTAATAATAGACGGCCATCTAAATTTCTTAGCCGAACAGCCTAAGACCAGGGCTGTTATTAAGGCCGATGACACGGTTCCAGCAGTCAGCGCTGCCAGTATTCTCGCCAAAGTTGCCCGCGATAACTACATGGCGGCGGCCAGCCAAAAATATCCTGATTATGGCTTCGAGAAACACGTAGGGTATGGCACAGCATTCCATATGCAGCAACTAAAGCTGCACGGCGTAATCGAACTGCATAGGAAGTCATTCAAGCCAATCAAGGCATTATTGTAGTGGGTCGGCTGACAACGACTGAGGCTGGGCGCAAGGCCGAGATTGCCGCCAAGGTTTATCTAGAAATGCGCGGCTTCAAGATTATCGAGACCAATTGGCGTCGACCGCGCTGCGAGATCGATATTATTGCCAGCAAGAATGACGTGGTGCATTTTGTCGAGGTTAAGTATCGTCGCGATTATGAGCAGGGCGGCGGTCTCGAAGCGATTACTGCCACCAAGCTCAAGCAGATGCAACGAGCGGCTTGGATTTGGATTGATGAGGCTAAGTGGCGAGGCCAGTACGTGCTATCGGCTGTTGAAATCGCTGGGCGTGACTTCGCTGTGATGGGATTTATCGAAAACGTCTACTAGCCAAACGCTGCTGCTTCCAAATACGGCATATTCATTATATAATTACGCCCAATGGTCGCACCTGAGTATTTTTATCCGCCTGAGCCGTGGAGTATCGAAGAGCTGGAGCTAGTACAAGCACTATCGGCCTCTCACGCTGTTGGCAAGACGGTTAAACTGGACATTAACCCGGCACAATACCCAGATCAGGGCGCTTATCTTAGAGCGGGGCAACCCATAGACCTTAGCGATCCTGAAGCCATGAGCGCCCTAGTAGGTATTGGCAATATGGTCGATTCTCGTTTTGAAGCCACGATTGACGCAACGCTAGATGATAAACAGAAACGCCTAGGTCTAACGGCAGTAGGTGAGCGGCTAGAAGCTGGCGACACTGTTTTTAATTCCATGGATCATCGTTCATTACCTGAGTTTGGCTTAGAGCTCGGTGCTATAAAAATTATGTTACACGAAATTGGCTTTAAGGCAGTGCGCTTCGGTACGGTCATTAGTGAGGGCGTAACAACACTTGGTTACGAAGTGGATGACCAGTACCCGCCGATGCCCGATGTCCTAGCGCTTATGAATCACAAGCTTTGGTACACCTTCCCTAGTACGGACAAAACAAGGGAGTCTGAGTTTGCTCAGCAGGTTGACACGAGGCGAATTAAGACGCAAAACGGATTAGTTATGACAGATATCGGCGAAGAGCAGGCGCAGGGCGGCATGATTATAACTTGGGCACCAGAGGGCACGTCACATGCTTATGATACTCATGGAGCAACCATAGTCGAGACGATCGGTGCCGGCACCAGAAGTTTACTTGGTCGCGACGGCACTTATGCCCAGGCTGTTGTTGCCAGATTCAAAGATGTTGATCCGGTGGTGTTCGAATTGTGTGGCGGGCTGCGTCGAGTGACTGATGAGCAGTCTGCTGATCGAATGATGGGCGATATCACCAAGGTACTTAACGAAAACAGCCAGCCTGGCGAAACATTTATATACAAAGGCGCTGAAGCCACGCTGCTAAATCCATAACAGCTACTTGAGGTTCTTGAGCCAGTCTTTGACCGGCTTTTCGTTGGCATCACGCCAAGCAACGCGGCTTATAATTTCTTGTTCGCCCAAGGTGATATTGCGAGTCAGAGCGACGATGGAGCGCTTATCATCGAAGAACTTCCTGAAGTCCGCAAGTTCGGAAGCGTGACTAAAGACGCTGCCGGCGAAGCGCGGGAAGTGGTCATAATTCTTGTCACTAGCGAATTCTTGCTCTATCCAGACCCAGTTGTTAACCATCCATTGCCAAGATGCGGCACGGCTGTGACGATTTCGTAATAACCACGCAAACCAGTGCAGTAAGTCCTGGCGGCGAATGACCTCACCGCTTAGAATATCGATCAATTGTTTGTAGCGGCCAGGATCATGCGCACCGGTTAGCCCGCTGGCGATCTCGTCTTTTTCATCGGCACTTTTAGTAGAGCTGTAAAGGTCGAACAACTTCTTAAAATCTTGGTCCGTACCATGGCGCGAACCTATATGGTAGACCACGCTTCGGATACTCGCTGGCAAATCACTAGGCCTGTCAAAGGCCGCGAAGCGCTTCAGGCCCTCGTCAATTACGGCTGGCAACTTGGCGCCAGCTGCAAGCGCATGGATCAGTCCGCGCAGACGTAGTGTATGAGCATCATCACCTGGCTGATCGTCCCAGCCTAACTTATCAATCAGTGGCGTTACCAACGGCTGAATCAATGCATCAAGCTTAGCTATACTGGCCTCGTCATTGTCGATAAGACGCCGGACTTCAGCTAAGTTCATGGCGATCATTCCCCAGACATTTTCTTCCTGCTCGCCTTCGTAAGCGGTCAGCAATTCTAGCAATTCAACAGTGTTGCTGATACCGCCACGTTGCAGCAACGAATAGTTATCTAGCAGCAACAAACGGTCGATAGTGCTGACTTTGCCGTCTTTGAGGCCTGACAGAATCTGTAACATGTGGAGATCGTTCGAATAATAAGGTAAGAAGTAACTTTGGCCATCGTGGTTGAGTAGCAGTGGCTCGTCAGACTTGGCCTTAATCGTCAGTTCAGCCTTTGACTCAGTGAAGAGCTGGGAGCTAAGCCCCTGAGTGCTAGCCAGAGGTACATGCCAAGGCTCCGCTGCCTTGACTTCGGCCTTGGGGTCACTCAAGAAACGCCTCTGGCTTAGGCTAACTTGCGAAGTGCCTGGCTGCCAACCGACATCAACCAGAGGATAGCCGGGACGCTCCAACCAGCCATCCATGAAGGCGGCGATGTCTTGGCCGCTGGAATCGCTGAGAGCTGCCCAGAGATCCTGGGCCTGTGTGTTGCCGTATTGGTGCTTGTCGAAGTAGATTTTTAGGCCGCGACGGAAGGCATCATCACCTATGTAGCGCATCAGCATATGTAACAGCGAACCGCCCTTGGCATAGACAATCGATGGGTCAAATAGGGTGCTGATTTCGTCAGGATGACGGACTTCGCAGTGCACGGCCTGCACGTCTTCGATGCTGTCACGCCGCTTGGCGCTGACGGTTTCGTGACTGACGAACTGTTCCCAAACTTTCCACTCTGGCCAAATAGCATCCACCGACAAATACTCCATCATATTGGCGAAGCTCTCGTTAAGCCACAGATCATCCCACCATTTCATGGTTACTAAGTTGCCGAACCACTGGTGGCTTAGCTCGTGGGCAACGACCAAGGCGCAGATCTGGCGTGATTCGATACTAGACGACTTCTCATCGACGAGCATGACTGATTCGCGGTAGGTTATAAGACCCCAGTTCTCCATGGCACCGACGGCGAAGTCGGGCAGAGCCACCATATCCAGCTTAGGCAGGGGATAGGCTACGCCGAAGTAATCTTCAAAGAATTCTAGACACTTGACGGCGACTTCAACGCTGAAGGTCGTATGCTCGACATTATCTGGCGTGGCGTAACATTTCACAACTGTGCCGTTCTTGGTCTTGCCTTCTTTGTAGCTGATTTCGCCGCAGACAAAAGCCAATAGGTAGACGGACATCTTCGGTGTTGTTTCGAAGCTAGTGATTAGCTTGTCTTTGTCCGTTTTTTGGCTCTTGATCGGCGTGTTGCCGAGGGCGGTTTCGCCGGCCGGTGTTGATATGGTCAGGTCAAAGGTGGCCTTGGCCTCCGGCTCGTCAATGCAGGGAAAGGCTTCGCGGGCGTGATGACTCTCGAACTGACTGGCAATTAGCTTTTTATCCTTGCCGTCATGCTCAAATACGCAGGGATAGATGCCGTGCATCGGCCGGGTAATGTCACTGGCGAACTCCAGCTTAATCGTGTACTCTCCAGGATAAATCATGCTCTCGGTGTGCAGTCTGACCTCGTCGTAGCTATCTTGATTGTTAACGCGCGTAACTTCGATTGTTTGGTCGCCCTTTTTGTCGTGCTTCACTACGGTGGCCGAGGTAACTTTGAGGTCTTTCTGATGCAGGGTGATGCGTTGTGATGGTCGGCCGACCTTCTTACCGTGCACTACAACTGAGCCGGCAAAAGTCATGCCCTCGCGGTCAATATTAAGACTCAAATCATAATTCTCAGGCTGAAACTGCTCGAACAGCCTCGTAACATTTTTGCTCATATTGTCTCTAAGTTTAACATGCCGGACACTGATGACCAGGTTGACTTTTGGAACAGGCCAGACTATACTTATTAGCAGATCCGGCCGAAGTGGTCGGCTTTTTTAATTTAGAGACTGCAATAAACTGCAATAATTAGAATCTTAGTAAGAAAGGATTAACCCTCATGGATTTGGACATGAAACAACTGGTTGTCGCCATTCGGGCGATCGCCGAAGAGAAGAACTTACCAGAAGACACCGTACAAGAGGTTGTCGAACAGGCGTTGGCCGCCGCTTACAAGCGAGATTATGGTGACCGCGAGCAAGAGATTCGCGTAGCCATGAACCTCAACACCGGTGACGTCGATGCTTACATTAGCAAGGAGATTGTCGAGAAGGTCGAGCACCCAGCTTTTGAGATTAGCCTAAGTGAGGCTCAGACTCGTCGCAAGAATTCTAAGCTTGGCGAAACTATCGAAGTTCACGAGAAGGCCGAGACTTTCGGTCGCGTGGCAGCTCAGACTGCCAAGCAAGTTATTCTGCAGCGTCTGCGCGAAGCTGAGCGCGAAATCATCATGACTGAGTACGAGGATAAGATCGGCACTGTCATTAATGCTACCGTCGCCCGCGTTGAGGGCAACATCTGCCGTATAGATCTGGGCAAGGCTCAGGGCATCATGCCTCGCAGCGAACAGATTCAAGGCGAGCGTTACTACCCCGGCCAGCGCCTAAAAGTCTTCCTTAAGGACGTCGAGCGTGGCTTCCGTGGTCCACAGCTGGTCGTTAGTCGCGGCAACAAAGAATTCATCGAATGGTTATTCCGTGGCGAAGTTCCTGAGATGGAAAGCGGCGCCGTCGAGATTAAGGGCATCGCCCGCGAAGCTGGTGTTCGCAGCAAGATTGCTGTCGCTAGCAACGTGCCCGGTGTTGACCCAGTCGGAACCTTTGTCGGTGGTCACGGTACGCGTGTTAACGCCGTTGTCGGCGAAGTCGGTGAACAAGAGAAGATCGACATCATTGTCTGGGCCGAGCAGCCGGTCGAATATATCACTGCCGCCCTCAGCCCCACCAAAGTCGCAGAAGTTGTAATCGATGAGAAGAACAAGAAGGCTCGCGTTATCGTGCCCGAAGATCAGCTCAGTATTGCCATCGGCAAAAGCGGCCAGAACGTTCGTCTTGCTAGCAAGCTAACTGGCTACGAATTGGACATCGAGGCCGAAAAAGTCTCGGCCACCGCCAGCGTTAGTGCTAGTGCTCCTGAATCTAGCGACAAAGCCGAAGCTTCTGGAGGCACTGAAGGCGCTGAAGGCGTCGAGGGCAAAGTTCAGACCACCGAACTGCCTAAGCAGCCCAAGCTCAAGAAGAAGAACGAGCTCGAGAGCTCACTACTAGAAGCTATCGAAGAACACGGCGAGTAGCCCCCGCACGACTGATTGAATTAGCACTCTTGACTACCGAGTGCCAAGTGCTATTATGTTTATAGGCAAAATGTCGCATAATTAAGACGTACTACGCCGCAAAAAGGAGCCATACCAAGCTATGATGCCTAATTCACCTGACTTCCAAGAATTCTTGAATCATTTAACCAATAACGCACTGCAAAGTCTCAAGCATGCCGATGCAATTGCGCGCAGTTTTGGCAGTGCATATGTGGGTACTGAGCATCTGCTGCTTGGCATTTTGGCTCAGGATGGCAGCATGGGTTCTAAGGTTCTAGAAGGCGCTGGCGTAACGCTGGATCGTGCTCGCATCGCTCTCAATGTAGTGCCTAAGACCTTGGTCATTAATGTTGGCGCTAAGGGGCTAAGTGAAACCGCCAAGCTGACGCTCAAGATGGCCTACGACATTGCTCAAGATTATTCGCAAGATTACTGTGGCACTGAGCATATACTGCACAGTATTTTGTCGCAGAAGAATGCTCGCGCAACAATTCTACTCCGAGATATGAACATTAATGTTGATGGCCTGACTAGCGAGCTAGAGCAATTCCTAAGCCGCCAGCAGTACGAAGAGCAAGAAGTCGGCAACGACGGTAGTCGTCGTGGCAAAAAGGGCAAGAAGACAGCACTCGACTTCTTCAGCACTGACCTAACTCTAGAAGCCCGTCAGGGCAAACTTGACCCCGTTGTTGGTCGCGATAATCAGATTCGCCGGGTGATCACGATTCTTAACCGTCGCACCAAGAACAACCCTGTTTTGATCGGTGAGCCTGGTGTTGGCAAGACTGCCATAGTCGAAGGCCTAGCTCAACGTATTGTTGCCGAAGACGTACCTGACAGCCTGCTTGATAAAAGGATTGTCACACTAGACCTGGCTGGTATGATCGCCGGCACCAAGTACCGTGGTGAATTCGAAGAGCGCCTTAAGAAGGTGATTGCCGAACTCGAGAAGGAGAGTCGCACCATCGTCTTCATCGACGAGCTGCACCTTATAGTTGGTGCTGGCGCGGCCGAGGGCGCGATGGACGCTGGCAACATTCTCAAGCCGGCACTAGCCCGCGGTAAGATCCAACTGATCGGAGCCACCACTACCACCGAGTATACTAAGTACATTGAGAAAGACGCCGCACTGGAGCGCCGTTTCCAGCCTATCCAAGTACCTGAGACCAACCCCAGCGAGACTTTGGCTATACTCAAGGGTCTGCGCGGCCATTATGAAAAGTTCCATGGTGTTAACCTTAGTGACGAAGTCCTCGAAGATGCTGTTACCCTGGCCAAGCGCTACATTAATGATAGATTTATGCCTGACAAGGCTATCGATCTGATTGACGAAACTGCTGCTCATCTGCGTGTCGATAAGGGCAAAACCAGCCCAGAAGTTCGCGCTCTTCAGAAGGAGCTAAAGCTAGTTAATACTCAGATCGAGGAAGCCGTTGAAGCCGAAGATTACGAAAGAGCCGCCAAGGCCAAAACCCGCGCCTCACAGATCAACGAAGAGCTGACCAGCTTGCGTGCTAGCAGCAAACGATCCAAGCGACTAAATGTAAGCAGCGAAGACTTGGCTGATGTGGTTGCCCGTATGACTGGCGTTCCAGTCAAGAAGGTCATTCGTAGCGAGGCCAAGTATCTTCTAACTCTCGAAAAGACCCTAAGCAAGTACATAGTTGGCCAAGCTGAGGCTGTAGAAGCCGTCGCCAAGGCCGTGCGACGTAATCGTAGCGGCATAGGCAGCGATAAGCGGCCGATTGGCTCGTTTGTGTTCCTGGGCCCTACCGGCGTTGGTAAGACTGAGCTGGCTCGTGTGCTGGCACGAGAGTTCTTCGGCAGCGAAAACGCTCTGGTCAAGATTGATATGTCAGAGTTCGGTGAGCATCACAATGTCTCGCGCCTCGTTGGCGCACCGGCTGGCTACGTCGGTTACGAAGAGGGTGGCCAGCTAACTGACAAGATTCGCCGCCAACCCTATAGCTTGGTTCTGTTCGACGAGATCGAAAAGGCTCACCCTGACGTTTTCAATATGATGCTTCAGATGCTGGAAGACGGTTATCTGACTGATGCCAAGGGGCGTCGTATCGACTTCACCAATACCATTGTCATCATGACCAGCAACATCGGTGCTGACAAGCTACAAAAAGAAGCTAGCCTGGGCTTCCATGCCTCTAAGACCAGTGACCTTAAAGACCTTGATGCTATGCACGAATCCAACAAGGCTCGCGTCCAGGATGAGCTCAAGAAAATGCTTCGGCCAGAGTTATTGAACCGCATAGATAAAACTATCGTTTTCCGAGCCCTAACCCAGAAGGATATCTTCCGTATAATCGATCTGCAGATAGACGAACTTAAGGCTCGGCTGCACCGTAAAGGCCTGAGTCTGCAACTAAGCACTAGCGCCAAGCAGTACCTGCTGGATCATGGCTATGATGCTCGCAATGGCGTGCGACCGCTGAGACGGCTGATTCAGGACACTATAGAAGATCACCTGGCTCTTGATTTGCTCGATGAGAAGTACGAAAAAGGTGATATTATTCAGGTAGCCTCCAAGCGCGGCGCCCTGTCTTATGCAACAACCAACGAATAGTCTTTCACCTCGACCCCATCACCGATTAAGAAGCTTTTTGGTGCTTCTGGTTTGGACTGCCTTGATTGGATTTGTCCTTGTAAACCGTCAGGATGTTATTGATTGGTGGCGCCTACGCCAGTATCAAGCTCCAGCACCAGTGGCTCAATTGGCGACTGAAGATACCATGACGGACTTTGCGCGTAAGGTCTTCTATGTTAATTCTCCCGAGATACAAGACAAGGCTAGCTTTGCCAAGCAGTGCCTAAAAGGTGGCGGCAAGCATGAACAGACGATTGTAATTGGTTGCTATCATAGTGATCAAGCTGGCATCTTCCTGATGAAGGTGACCGACCCGCGCCTTAATGGCGTTGAGCAGGTCACTGCGGCGCATGAGATGCTGCACGGTGCCTATGACCGACTCAATAGTTCCGACAGGTCAAAAGTCGATGCTATGCTGATGGATTATTATCGCCATGAGCTGAATGACCAGCGCATCCTTGACACCATAGACGCCTACAAGAAGTCAGAGCCGAATGACTTGGTGAATGAAATGCATTCCATCTTCGCCACCGAAATAGCCAGCTTGCCGAGCAGTCTAGAGCAATACTACAAGCGATACTTTACTAATCGGGCTCAAGTGGCTGCTTTTGCGGCTCAATATCAAGCAGAGTTTACTTCGCGGCAGACAATTGTTGCTCAAGCCGACATCAAACTGTCCGATCTCAAGCAGCAAATCGACGCCTCAGAAGCTGATCTCAAGACCCGGCAAGCTATAATCGACGACCAGAAGATCACCCTCAACGAGCTAAAAGCCGCTGGCGACTTCAGAAGCTACAACGCCGGCGTGACTAGCTATAACGGGCTTGTTAGCGAATATAATGTTGAGGTTGCCGATCTACGAAGTCTGATTAGCCAGTACAACGCGTTGGTTGCCAGCCGTAATGCCGTAGCATTGGAAGCTAACCAATTGTCCAAAGAGCTTAGCAATGACACAGTCACAATTAATCAATAGCTCGAGGTTATTACCGATTCCGAGTAGTTAGCTAGAGGTGTTAAACTAGTTAGCAAAGGAGTAGCTGTGGCCAAGAAGCCCTCGACTAGATATGTTTGTAGCAACTGTGGCGCACTCAGCAGTAGCTGGAGTGGTCGCTGTCTGCAGTGTGGCGAATGGAATAGCCTCAGCGAGCAATTAACCGCAGCTACCGTGGCTGGCAGCGTTGCCGAGGGCCGAGTCCTGAAGTCGCAATCAGTTACCAAGTCAGTCGCCTCCGATCAACCGCGACTGAAGACAGGTATGTCAGAGATAGATGATGTCTTCGGCGGCGGTATAGTCGCTGGCAGTGTCAATCTGATAGCCGGACAGCCAGGTATTGGCAAAAGCACGCTGCTATTGCAGCTAAGCCATCTTATAGCAGCTAAAGTACCGGTTCTATATGTCAGTGGCGAGGAGTCGGCTCATCAGATCGGCCTAAGGGCTCAACGTCTCGGTACAGTGCGTTCGGACTTGCAACTTACTACTAGCACGTCAGCCGACGACATTGCAGCCACAATCGCTAGCGGTGAATATAAGCTGGTTATTGTTGACTCGATTCAGACTGTCACTTGTAGCGCCATAGCGTCGGCTGCCGGCACTGTCTCGCAGATCACCAATTCCACACAGCTTTTGACGCTCGCCGCTAAGCAGAGCAATACAGCGATTATTATGGTCGGCCATGTGACCAAAGAGGGCTCTATAGCCGGCCCAAAGGTACTGGAACACGCTGTAGACGTGGTTTTACAGCTCGAGGGTGATCGTTACGGCGGTTTTAAGTTAATTAGAGCCATTAAGAACCGTTTTGGTTCAACCAACGAGGCTGGAATCTTTGAAATGGTAGAAGAAGGTCTGATGCCAGTCGACAATCCATCGGCTGCTCTACTGGCCGAACGCCAGGTTAGTGATGGTTCAATTGTACTGGCTACACTTGAGGGAACTAGGCCGCTATTGGTTGAGGTTCAGGCGCTAGTTAATAAGACCAGTTATGGCTATCCCAAGCGAGCAGCCAGCGGCTTCGATCTTAATCGACTCAATCTTTTGGTCGCTATGCTAGAACGCCGTACCAAGCTCAAGTTGGCAGAGTATGACATTTATATCAATATTGTCGGCGGCATTAAGATTACCGAACCGGCAGCTGATCTGGCAATCTGTCTGGCAATTGGTTCAGCAGCCAAAGGCTTGCAGCTCAAGCGCAACGCCGTAGTGTTCGGTGAAGTCGGTTTATCTGGCGAAGTAAGACATGTACCGCATGCCGACAAAAGATTAGCCGAAGCTAAAAAGCTCGGCTTCGACGGAGCAATCGGACCGGTGAGCAAAACAGCTAAGAAACTAACTGGTCTACATGGAGTGCGTGATGTTCGCGACGCTCTTAACAAGTTCCTAGAAAAGGATTAGCTTATGCGCGGCGAGATGCGCCTAGGGCCCTTAGGGCAATTGAGTCCAGCTAACGCTGTTTGAAGCAGGCCCGCCGTCTGGTGTAATAGTTGCCGAGTAGGGTTTAGTAGGCACAAGCCCGGGGATGCTGGCAGAAGTGCCACTCTGATTGGAGCACCCACCGCTAAATCCATTCCAACAAAGCTGGTAGCCAGAAGCACCGACATTGTTCCAGCTAAAGCTAGCGCTAGTGCCTGAGTGAGCACCCAACACAAGGGTAGCTGCCGCTGAAGGAGCTGTATAGTTGAACGCCTGCGTTGCTGTGCCTTGATATAGTACGCTGTCAGTCACTGTGACCGTCAGAGCGCCGCTACCGGACGTGGCGGGTGTATAAGTGAACGAAGATGTATGTGGCGATTCACTAACATTTTCGGTGTGGATTTGCTGACCATTAAGCGTAAAAGTTATCGTGCCAGGGAACTGTGCGTAGCGAGGGTCGCTAAGCTGATGTGTACCCTGACTCACGGTGGCCGTGATTGTACAGCCGCTGCTTGGACAGTCGCTAGGTGCCGTGAGCGTGACTGTCGGCGGGCTGTCGTTACAGTTATGTACATCGTCGGTAGCGGTTGGGTTGGTGCTGTTGTTGCCAGAACTGCCAGTACCGATACTAGTCTTGCCGCCGTTGAAGATGTCGATGTTCCACGATGCAGCGTTTGCATTTGCTGCCACATTTTTAGCCAAAGCTGGCGTACACGATGTCGCTATTTTGTTTGACACCTTATCTATTGTTTGAGAAGTATTCTTAACTGTGCCACCACCAATGTACCAACCAGGGTAGAGGTCATTAGTCGGACTTGGCGGTATGTCGCCAAAACTTATCTTATTGCGCACAACAAAGGCTGACGCTGACTTGATAGTACTCGGCTGAGTCCAGTTGACTGCTTTGTCGTTCTGGTGGGCGTACTCCATCCATCCCCTAGTCATTGGCGCCGTTAAATTCTCCATGGAGCTGCGTAGGGTGACGCGACGAGTATGATGTCCAACCCAACTGACAACTGCATACTTAGTCGACCAGCTCGTCATTAGACCGTCGTAGCCATCATTGGTGGTACCGGTTTTGACGGCAAATTTCCAACCATTGTAGCGATGAAACTTATAGCCACCGCGATTAAGAGCAGTGCAATTAGTCTCCGTACAGCTGCCCGGCAAGTAACTTGCCTTAGGATCAGAGGCCATATCGTTGACTATGTAGGCGGCATCTGCCTTGACTGCTTGCTGGGCTTTGGGCTGCTTCCATTCGTATAGCGGTTGCTGAGACGCATCAGTGATCTTGAGGATATAGGTACGGGGGATGGCTTTGCCCAGTCTGGCTATGCTGGCAAGGCCGTTGACGTGATCATCAAGATGCAGGAAGGCGCCATCGCCGATCGCCGCTGCCCCATAACATTGAGTGGTTTGGGTAAGCTGCTCATCCGCATAACAATTGTAGGGTTTAGCCTTCTTTGATTGAGCATATTTATTGTCCATAAGTGAGGAAGCGGTGTTAATAACTTTGTTGACCGAGTCAACTCGGCCGCTACTTTTGTCATTAGGTACGGACGACAGCATTGCCTTGACGGCTGGAACGTTACGTGATCCGCCCAGGGCATAGCGTAAGGTCATAGGTCCGGGGTATTTGAAGTCAAAATCTTGCAGGCAGTTGCCGCCGACTTTAGGCAGAGCTTTGTTGGTGCATGGGTAACCTGGCAAAGCGCCCTGCGTGTCATACAGAACTGATCCCGCGCCAACATTATTATTGTTATTGATTAGAGCCGTGTAATCGTATGGCTTGAAGCTAGAACCGGGCGGTATAAGAATGCCAGCCGCGTAGTTGTTCTGACCATACTCCTCATTGTTGAAGTCAGTACCGCCAACAAGCGAGACGATTTGTCCGGTCTTGACGTCCTCGGCTACCATAGCCTCTTGATTAGCGCCGTAGCGCTTAACATTTGCCAGGTTAGAGGCAACTAGCTGTTCGGCCTTGTCCTGAAGGCTCATGTCCAAGGTGGTTATGACTTTCCAGCCGCCGCGTTGAACAATCTTCGAGCCATAGGTTTGTTCAAGTTCGTGCTTAGCGGCCAGCACGAAGTAGGGCGCCCTAATGTTAGAAAACTTAGGTGATTGCTGATGTACTTGAGCTAGAATGTCGACTTTTTTGGCTTCTTCAGCTTGCTTCTTGGTGATGTACTTCTGGGCAACCATGCGATCCAGGATGTAATGCTGTCTGCCAATCAGCGCCTCTGGACTGAAGGTGTCGCCGGTTACTGCCGGATTAAATCTGTTGCCAGCATATGGTGAGTAGTAACTTGGTGACTGAGGGATAGCTGCCAGCATGGTAGCTTGGGCTAAAGATAAGTCCTTGGCACTGGTCTGGAAGTAATCGCGAGCTGCACTCTCGACACCATATTCCTGGCCACCGTAGGGAGCAATATTAAGGTAGCCGGTTAGAACATCGTCCTTGGTATACTCTCGTTCCAGCTCCACGGCCAGGATCAGCTCTTTGACCTTACGAGTTATAGTGCGGTTATCTGTCCAGTTTTCATTCAGCTTAACTAATTGCTGGGTTATTGTAGATCCGCCCTGAACTGCTCCGCTGCCGCCAGTTACATCACGCACTGCAGCTCGCATAATACCGCGCACGTCGAAGGCGCCGTGTTTGTAAAAATCTTTGTCCTCGATGGCGATCGTGGCTTGCTTAATGTAGGGCGATATAGCTTTGCTATCGACCGGAATGCGTTTAACCGAGTTGTAATCATTAAATAAGACAGTTTGACCAGTACGATCATAATAGGTAATGCTGCCGCCTAGGCTGGCGCCAGACAAGTTCTTAATCTTAGGCAAATCCTTGCGGAAGTAAGCAAACAAACCAATTGTCAGGAAGAAGCCGATAACAATGGAGATGCCGACTATCTTCAGTGCCATAATGCCGCCTTCGCGGCTAAACCAATACTGAGCTACCCTCCTGGGGTGCATGCGATAAAGGATGCGCTTAATACGGTCTTTGGGCAGAGTTGCTAAGTATGCCGCCTTGGCTGCCGAGCGAGCTGCATTGCGCGCCTTTGACCTATCGCTCAGCGAGCGATTAAGCTTGATAGTTTTGCCGCTCTTGGTCGTGACAGTATTAATAGACCGACGGTTGCGGCCAGTGTATCGCTTGCTCATTGGTTGTCTGTATCCCTCATGAAAAACCTCCATCCATTATATCAAAAAGGCTGGAATAAAAAGCCTATGTTTTATTTGACAAATCACAGATACGCTATACTATCCACATGATGCTCTCTCAAGAACTAACTTGGCGCGGCCTTGTTCACCAAACGACCTTCAAGGATATAGCCGTCTTAGATGGCGAGCCAATTACTTTCTACTGGGGCGTTGATCCTAGCGCTGATTCGATGACTATCGGCAATCTGGCCGCGGCCATGATGGTTAAGTCATTTATCAAACATGGGCACAAAGCCGTACTGCTAGTTGGCGGTGCCACTGGTATGATCGGTGATCCCGATGGCAAAAGCTCTGAGCGTGACCTCATATCATCTGAAGAACTAGAACGTAACAAACAAGCCATCATCTCTCAGTATAAGCAGATCTTCGAAGGCCAAGACTTCGAAGTTGTAGATAATTATGACTGGTTCAAGAGTATTAATTACCTGGATTTCTTGCGTGACACAGGCAAGCACGTACCAATGCGCCAAATGCTAGCTCGTGATTTTGTCCAGACCCGCTTAAGCGAAAACGGTGCCGGTATCAGCTATGCCGAGTTTAGTTACGTTCTGATTCAGGCCTACGACTTCCTGCACCTATATAAAGAACACGGCGTGACACTTCAAGTCTGTGGCTCCGACCAGTGGGGCAATAGTATCGCCGGTGTTGATCTGATCCGCCGCAAAACTGGCGGTGAAGCCAATGTTTACTCGGTGCCCTTGGTGGTCAACAAGTCGACCGGCCAGAAGTTTGGCAAAAGCGAAGACGGCGCCATTTGGCTAGACGCCAACAAGACCAGCCCCTATCAGTTCTATCAGTTTTGGCTGAACGTTGATGACGAGAGCGTCGGCGATTATCTGAAGCTTTTCACAGAGCAGGGCGAAGGCCGGCTTGACGCCATAATGCAAGAGTTTGGTCACAACCGTGGCAGCCGTCTGGCGCAGAAAACCTTGGCTTACGAAGTAACTAAGCTGGTTCACGGCCAAGAAGCTGCCGACAGCCAGAAACGCATTGTCGATGTCTTGTTCGGCGGTGATGAGGCACTCGAACTTGGCACAGAAGAGTTCGCAATTCTCGAGAAAGAATTACCAACAGCTAACGTTTCCAAAGGCTTATCGCCAGAAGATCTGACGGATGCTCTAGTTAAGACCGGTCTGGCTTCGTCCAAGACCGAAGCGCGTCGCTTCGTGGAAGGCGGCGCCATCTATGTTGATAATCAAAAGGTAGCTTCAGACTTTCACTTCGACGCCCAGTCCAAAAGTGCTGTTATGGTACGCCGCGGCAAGAATGTTAACGCCGTTCTCAAGCTGGACGGTTAGAGATTTAGGCACAGCAGGGTATACTTGTAGCAATTATGGCAAAAAAATCGAATACAACCGCAAATACCACAAAGGCCAAACGCAAGGCCGACCAGTACAACGACCCCACTCACAACTACTTACGTTACTGGGACGGTCGACAATATGAACACCTAGCTGAAGAAATCGCGATCCGCAAGCTTCTCAGAGGCAGACACTTCGTGGCAGCCGTTGATGTCGGCGGTGGTTACGGCCGACTGTGCCTATTGCTGGAAGAATTCGCCGACAAAGTTACTCTGGCTGAACCCAGTCAACAACAGTTGGACATTGCCGCCAAGTTCCTAAAGGATCATCCCGAGATAGACCGTAGACTGGTGCAGGCCGGTGACATGCCTTTTGACGATGGTAGTATTGGGCTACTGACTATGATTCGCGTTATGCATCATTTGCCTGATCCGGTGCCAGAGTTTAAGGAGATAGCTCGTGTACTCAAGAGCGGTGGCTACGCTATCGTAGAGGTCGCCAACTACGCACACATGCGCAATCGTCTCAAGCATCTAGCTCGTCTCAAGGGGCTACCGAAGCAGCCGATTGACATCCGCTCAGCAGCCAATAAGCGTGACGACGAAATACCTTTTGTTAACCACAATCCCAAGACAGTAATTCGCCAACTCAACCAAGCTGGTCTACGTGTTGAGCGAACGTTATCAGTATCCAATCTGCGCAGTGTCAGGCTCAAGAAGCTACTGCCGCGAGAGATAATGCTCGGCGCCGAGCGCGCCGTCCAGCGGCCTCTGGCGACTATTTACTTCGGTCCCAGCATTTTCTTCTTAGTGCGCAAGGGCTAAACCCTTGCCCATACGCCGTCATCTCATGCGCATAATAGAAAAGTTAAATTTACATTAAATCCAGCTAAAAAGAATTGCTTATTGCCCAGCCTCAGGACTATAATTTGTCACACGATGAAGCGAAGTGAGGATCATTACCAGGGTGCATTGCTCGAAGAGATGAACGAGCGTTTCAAACTGATAATGGAGATTCTTGTGCCGCTGCGCGACGTGCCTGCCGATATCAAGGAAATTAAAGAAGTTATCGCAGAAATGCAAGCCGACAACCGCATGTTCAAATATTATATGAAAGAGAGTGGCGGCATTTTGAGTAATCACGAAATGCGTCTGACCGATCTAGAAGCCGCCTAGTATACTTAAGGGCATGACCATCGATAGCCCGCTAACGGAGCTTAAAGGAGTGGGCGAAGCGCAAGCTAAGAAGTTCGCTGTCTTGGGACTCAAGACGGTCGGCGACTTAATTGATTATTATCCGCGTCGCTACGAAGATTATTCACAAGTTACGCCAATCAATAAGCTGCGCCCCGAGGCAGTCACGATTGAGGCTGTCATCAAGCAGGCTACGGGTCGATATGTCCGGCGTGGCCTGCACATCACTGAGGCTATAGCCAGCGACGCCACAGGCAGCGTGCGTCTGATTTGGTTCAATCAGCCTTACCGCGCGGCAGCGCTCAAGGCCGGCCAGAAGTACTTCATATCTGGCCAATTCGAACTAAGTCACCAGCGCTTCTCAATCATGAATCCCAGTGTTGAGCGGGTCAGTGACTTGCCAGTCAATGCTGGGCGGATCCTGGCTATTTATCGGGAGACCAAAGGCTTAACTTCACGCCAGATCAGATTGGCTGTGCACGAGGCTAGGCAAATCATCAAGGTGATGCCAGAGACTCTGCCGCCCCAAATCACCAAAAGCCAGGATTTGATGAGTCGCAGCGAAGCCTTGTTGGGTATTCATGCGCCATTAGAGGGCGGACAGCTGGCGGCAGCGCAGCGTCGTCTAGGCTTCGAAGAAGTATTCCAGTTAAGTTTAGCCAGTTTGCTCAATAAGCGAGAGAACCAGCGCGAAACCGCCTTATCGATTGAGTTTGACGAGAAGCTGGCGCGCGAGTTTGTAAGTCATTTGCCTTTTAAGCTAACTGATGGACAGCGCCGCAGCATCTGGCAAATATATCAAGACTTGCAGAAGCAGCACCCCATGAATCGCCTGTTAGAAGGTGATGTAGGTGCTGGCAAAACTGTAGTTGCTACCATGGCGGCTCTGATGGCCATGGCTCAAGATTGGCAAGTGGCTCTGATGGCGCCGACTGAATTATTGGCTCGCCAGCATGCTGACACCATTCACGGCTTGCTAAAACCGCTGGGTCTTGAGAAGCAAGTCGTGCTGCTGGTCGGCAGCCTAAGCCCAGCTCAGAAGACCAAGGCACGAGCTGCCATAGCCAGCGGCCATGCAGGCTTCATAATTGGGACGCAAGCTCTGATACAGGAGCAGGTCGATATGCACAAGCTAGCTCTGATTATTATTGATGAGCAGCACCGGTTTGGGGTTGAACAGCGCAAGACATTAATGGCCAAAGCTGGCCACATGCCTCACGTCCTGAGCCTGACAGCGACACCAATTCCGCGCTCGCTGGCTCTGACGCTTTATGGAGAGCTGGATATTTCGGTGTTGGATGAAAAACCTGTCGGACGCCAAGCTATTAAGACCGAGATTGTATCACCCAATTCTAGAGCACAGCTCTACGAGTCTATCGATAAGCAACTGGACGAGGGTAAGCAAATGTTTGTGGTTTGTCCGCTTATTACAGATTCGACGGTGCTTGATGCAGCCGCAGCAGAACAAGTCTACCAACAGCTTGCGCAGAAGGATTTCAAGCATCGCCGTGTTGGGCTGCTACACGGCAAACTCAAGCCGACAGACAAACAGTCGATCATGGAACAATTCGTGTGTCACGAACTAGATATTCTGGTTTCGACCACAGTTATAGAGGTTGGTGTTGACGTGCCCAACGCCAACATCATGCTAATCGAGAGTGCTGAGCGCTTCGGGCTGGCTCAGCTACATCAGCTAAGGGGCAGGGTAGGGCGTAGTTCAGACCAAGGCCATTGCTATTTATTATTGAGTGACTCAAGTGCGCCAACACGTCGAATGCGAGCTTTGTCTAGCTCTAATGATGGCTTCAAGCTGGCCGAGCTTGACCTGGAAATCCGCGGTCCAGGCGCGATTTATGGCACCTCGCAACATGGCCAACTTGACCTTAGAATTGCCAAACTAACGGATACCAAGCTAATCGCAGCCGCTCGTGCAGCGGCCCATAAACTACTAGACCAAAACGAGAATTTGTTACAATATAAGCATCTTATGAAAAACGTAAACCGGTTGCGAACCGTAACAAACCTCAACTAGCATTGTAATTATTAGATGTACGCAATAGTTTTTCATGCCCACCAGAAGCTCGATAGAGTTGCGCATAGACATCTGAGACGTCTGTTGCCGGCGCATGACCAGAGTTGTTTTCCTTCGATCAGACAAGTGCTGCGGTTTGAAGCCGGCCGCGGTCCCGATAGCGCCAAGCTAAAGCGTCACAACAGGAGCGAGCAGCCATGGCACTTCATTGATCCGCACAATCCGAATGACACAGACTTATATAAGCAAATAGAGCAGCACTATAACAGTCTGGTCAAAGCTCTGCGTGATAACGATGAAGTGCGAGCCAGCTTCGAAGCTGCCTGGCTGGCGCATGCTCTGGTCGATGGCTTGACCCCGGCTCATCATTACCCGTACGAGTCAGCCTTGGCTAGCCTGCGCGGTGGCGAACCTAGGCATACACGTAAAGGCTTGGCTGGTCGGGTATTCGTTAAGCAAGAGACAATCACCAAATCGGTACTGCATAGCCTCAAACTAGCCGGGCCAAAAGGTCTACTGACCACCCATGCCATGTTTGAAGCCGGCGCCTATGCTATCATTGCGCCGCTACGATTTAATAAGGCTTTGCCGTCTCGGGCTGATCTAGAACGTATAGCTAACAAAGGTGTTATCGATACGTTCAAGCGATTAATGAGTGAGGTTGCAGAACTTGAACTATACGGACGGTTTATTGAGCTAGGCTGGACGCGGTCAGTTACTCGCGATGTACGCAAGGAGCTAGCCCCGCGTATGGTACGAATGATTACCCTAGCGTGGTATGCGGCTTGTCATGAGGCTGGTAAGCTGGAGGCATGAGAGTTATAGCTGGCTGGCTTGGCGGTCGCAACTTCAGTAGTCCGGGCGGTCATCGTACTCACCCGATGAGTGACAAGATGCGCGGTGCGATATTTGGTGTCCTGGGCGACATCAAAGGCCTAACTGTGCTTGACGCCTTCGCTGGTAGCGGTGCACTAGCGTACGAAGCCATCAGCCGCGGCGCCAAAAGCGCCATCGCCGTGGAGGTCGACAAGACGGCTCACGGCGTAATCGTTGCCAACGCCGAGGCTCTAGGCATTACAGATAGGCTTAAGGTAACGCGAGCATTTGTCGGCGCCTGGTCAACTCGCCATCAAGCCCTAAAGTTTGATCTGATCTTTGCTGACCCGCCCTACGATAACATTCCATATCGTGACCTTGAGAAGCTGCCCAGGCATCTGGCAGCGACCGGCACCTTCGTTTTGTCGTGGCCGACTAATGTGCGCTTGCCGATTTTGGCGGATTTGCAAACTGTTCAATCCAAAAGTTACGGCGACTCGCAGCTGGTTTTTTATCAAAAAATTCGCTAGAATACATCGGTTAGCATAGTGTGCGGATGTGGTGGAATTGGTAGACACGCTAGTCTTAGGAACTAGTGCCCCTAGGGCGTGGAGGTTCAAGTCCTCTCATCCGCACCAATCAGAAGCAGTATTTCAATGTCACAACACCATGTCATTTATATCCCTGGAATTCAAGATGACGCATATCGTGTCCAGAGCTTGGCGACCTGGTTGTGGCGCTTGTATGGAGTCAGGGGTCACTGTCATCCGATGCCATGGGCTGGCGAAGAGGCTTACGAGTCCAAGTTTCAGCGATTGCTGGAGCGAATTGATAAATATATCGCTAAAGGCTACCGTGTCTCCTTGGTGGGCGCCAGCGCCGGCGCCAGTGCGGTTCTAAATGCTTATGTCGAGCGATCTAACGACATCACCGGACTGGTGTATATTTGTGCCAAAATCAATGCCCCAGAGACAGTCAGTTCCAAGACCTATGCTGCTAACCCAGCCTTCAAAACTGCGTTATATGCTCTGCAACCCAACCTACCCAAGCTATCGGCAGCCGACAAAGCTAAGATGCTATCGCTATATTCACCAGATGACCGAACCGTACCATATGAAGCTACAGTCATACCGACCGTCGCCGAGAAACGTTTGCCAGCCTTGCGGCATGGCTATGCGATTATGTATAGCTTAACGCTTGGTGCCTCGAGCCTTATCCGTTTCTTGAAGCGCCAGGCTTGAGCCAACCGAAATAATTAAATTATTTAATAATTACAGCACAATCTGTTGGCGATTCGTGTTGCCGAGGCATATAGTGGATAGTATGATCACCACTAGTCACTACGTGACCAAAAACGACCTCCAAGAACTTTTGCTGCTGATGGAAGAGCGCCTGCTCACGCGCATGGATAAAATGCTCGTGCAGCAGGAAGAGCGTATCCTAAAGCGCGTAGAAATAATTGTCGGTGATGTGGTTGGTCAGATAGTCGGGGACGCCTTGCAGATGATATCTGAACGTTTCGACCAAGTCGACAAGCGCTTCGATCGACTGGAGGCTAGAATGGTGAGGGTCGAAGATAAGCTAGACCGTACGGTGGCACTGGCCAATCTGCATACTGTTGAAATCAGCCAACTCCAGCGCAAAACCATCTAATACTTGCATACATTGACATAAGTGGTATAATTATCCGCAATGTTAAAGCAGTTTTCTAACCAACACCATGTACATATTCAGCCGGAGCGTCACGGTTAGCTAGCTATTGCCCTTAAATCAAGCATATCTGCGCCGGACATCGCTCCGGCGCTTTTGATTTATTTGTAATTAATTATTTAAGGAGAAACATATGAAGATATTAGATAATGTGGATTCGGCCGAACGAATATTAGTGTCAAAAGGTAGTGATAATCTACCATGCGTTAATGAGTTTCAGGCAATAAGCGGAATTGAGATCCCGACATTCAGGGGCGAAGAGCTAAAAGCTACATCTCAAGGTAGAGAGTTTTGGTTAGTAAAAGGGCGGGACATACCAAAATATTTAGCTAAAAAATGGGGAGATATAGGTATTGCCGGCACTGACGTGTATCTGGAATATGCTGACTCGAGACAAGTAGATTGCCAGAGCATAGGACAATCAATGTATAGGTTTTCGCTACTTGCCGAACCGCAAAAGGTATCTTTTGTGGAAGCCCGACTGAACACTGACGGCCGATATCCCAGCTACCCTACTTCAATACCAACGGGCTTACCGAAGCTTTTGATGGCAGCGGCACAAGGTCAAGATTTGCCATTTCAGCCCCTTGAAATGCCTATATCTGATAGTGTCGAAGCTGCAATTGGATTAAGCGGAGTCGGTATAGGTGCTGATATTGTTTTCTCTGGCGAAACCGCTAGACAGAACGGCCTGCTAGAAGTCTTTAAGCTACGTGATATTTATCCGGCTATCATGATGGGTCGTGATCTATGAAGTTCTACAAAAACCCCCCAACAAATAGGTGGCAAAAGATAAGTGCCCGACCATCGATGTCAGCCCCAGCGTTGGGTAAGCTCGTAAATGAGATATTTACGGCGGTCCAATCAGAAGGTGATCGGGCGTTATCGAACTACACCAAACAGTTTGATGGCGTAGCTCACAATAAGTTAATAGTTAGCTCCACAATGGTTAACGAGCTATCTAAACAAGTTTCGCCCGAACTCAAGCGTGCCATAGATGAAGCTTGGCGCAACATAAGGCAGTTCCACGAAGTTCAGCAATTGGACGGAAAACGTGAAACTGTACAAATCCAGCGAGGTGTCATGTGCTGGCGAGAGTCTCGAGCCATAGAGCGAGTCGGACTCTACATTCCAGCCGGCAGTGCTGCCTTGGTATCAACCGTCTTGATGCTTGGGGTGCCCGCACAATTAGCGGGTTGCAAGGAAATCATCGTCTGTACTCCTCCCAACAGAGATGGAAAAATCGATCCGGCTATCTGTTACGCGATTCGTAAAATAGGTGCTACACGTGTAGTGGCAGTTGGCGGTGCTCAGGCGATCGCTGGGCTAGCTGTCGGCACCAAGTCTGTACCAAAAGTTGATAAGATTTTTGGCCCGGGCAATCAGTACGTGACGGCAGCCAAGACTTACGCCCAAAACTTTGGTGTAGCAATTGATATGCCTGCCGGCCCGTCTGAAGTTCTGGTAATTGCTGATAATAGTGCCAGTCCAGCTTATGTGGCCGCTGACTTATTAAGTCAGGCTGAACATGGTGCTGACAGCCAAGTGGCTTTAGTCACCGACAGTGCTAGGCTGGTGACTGACGTTAAGGCGGAACTAAAGATCCAGCTTAAGGCACTGCCGCGCCAAGAGATTGCCATGAAGGCTTTGGAGAATTCGTTTTGCGTTGTCTTCGAGAAGCTGAATACGGCTATGAAGTTCGCGAATGTATATGCCCCAGAGCACCTGATTCTGAATGTCAATAATCCAAAGAATTTTAGTAAGGGCGTCGTCAATGCAGGGTCAGTCTTTCTAGGAGCCTATTCGCCAGAAAGTGCCGGTGACTATGCCTCGGGCACTAACCACACGTTGCCGACCAATGGCTGGGCTCGCAGCTACGGTGGTGTGGCACTCGATAGCTTTGTTAAAAAAGTAACATTTCAGATGTTGACGAAAAGCGGTCTAAGAACTTTGGCACCGACTATCGTGACATTAGCTGATGCCGAAAATCTGGCGGCGCACGTCAGAGCCGTGTCCATTCGTTTAAACGAGAAGTGATCTATAATAAAGTTTAACTATGGCACTATCAACCAAACCATACAGGGGAGCACGCGACTTCTACCCGGAGGATAAGCGCTTGCAGAAGTATATGTTCGCCAAGTGGCGCACAGTAGCAGAGCGTTTTGGCTACGAGGAGTACGATGCGCCGATTCTAGAAGCTTTGGATATTTACCAAGCCAAGACGGGGGAGGAAATTGTCAACGAGCAGACTTATAGCTTCGAAGATCGTGGTGGTCGTCAGGTAGTAATCCGGCCAGAGATGACACCGACGGTTAGTCGAATGGTGGCTGCAAAACGTCAAGAGCTGGCCTACCCTCTGCGCTGGTACAGTATTCCTAATCTGTGGCGATACGAGCGGCCGCAACGCGGCCGCCTGAGAGAGCACTGGCAGCTTAATGTCGATATCTTCGGTGTGGCTGGTGTCGCAGCAGAATACGAGATAATCGATCTTGTTGACGCCATGTTCAAGGAGTTTGGTGCCAAGCCCAACATGTATCAGATCAGGCTTAACAGTCGCAAGCTCATGGACTTTGTGTTGGGAAAATATCTAGGTCTTAGTAAGGCCGAGGTGCATGACGTCAGTAAGTTGATTGATCGTATGTCGAAAATGCAGCGCAGTGATTTCTTGAAGAAAGTCGATGCAGTCATTAGCGCCAAAGCCCGAGAGACAGGCGTTGTCGAGAAGCTACTCGCCGTACTCGAGACCAAGCAGCTGGGCAAGCTGCCCAAGGAGTTGCAAGCACTTGACTCAGTTAAGGAGCTACAGTCTACACTTAACTTGTTAAGTAAGAACGGCATCAAGAATGCCGTCTTCGACATCACCATCATGCGCGGCTTCGATTACTACACCGATATTGTCTTCGAGGTCTTCGACACTCACCCTGACAATAATCGCTCAATGGTTGCTGGTGGGCGCTACGACGGCCTAGTCGGTTTGTTCGGCGTTGCAGCCGTGCCGACAGTTGGCTTTGGTTGGGGCGATGTTACCCTAGCTAATTTCTTGGAACTTCATCGTCTCCTGCCACCATTCGAGCCAGAAACCAATGTCTATGTGGTGATTGTAGGCGATGTCCTGGAGCAGGCTCAGAAGCCAATTGCTCAGCTGAGGGCGGCTGGCCTCAATCTGGCTGTTGACCTAAGTGGCAAGAAGCTTGGCGATCAGTTCAAGTCAGCCGATAAAAAGGGCCTAAAGCAAGTCTTGATCATTGGTCAGGATGAGCTTAAGACCGGCCAATACACACTCAAGAATCTCCAGACTGGCAAGGAGCAAGCCGTCGCTCTGGCTGACGCGATCAAGCTCATCAAGTCGTCGATTGCATGACCGCTGTTAATCATGCCCTAACTGGGACTTTGATTGGGCTAGCAACTGGGCAGCCACTGATAGCGTTACCCGCAGCCTTGGCATCGCACTTCGTCTGTGACGCGCTGCCGCATTACGGGAGCCTGCTGCCCGACGAGGTATTGCTCAAAACCAAAGGCTATCAGCGCTATCTCATGGCCGAAGCAGCCATATGCTTTGGCATAGTGCTAACTCTAGCGATTTTGCAGCCCGTTTATTGGTTGTTAGCGGCTATTTGTGCCTTTGTGGCAGCCTCACCCGATTTGCTGTCGATTGATAGATATATCAAAACTCGACGCGGCCAATCATGGCGCGCCAAGGGCTACTTCAAGTTTGCCATCGGCATTCAATGGTTCGGACGCCCAATCGGTGCTGTCGTCGAGGTTACTTGGCTGATAGCCATGATTATCTTAATAGTACAGTTCTTGCGCTACTGACCCACACTCAGTGCTTACTCCCACGGACTAATTGCCGAGTGCAACCGGAGTAACCTACTGGATTGCTCCGCGTGGAACGTGCCGTGGAAGTAAGTACTGAGTGCGAGCCAGCTTACACTAGCCAAACCGGCTTTCATCTGTTAGGATAGACCACTATGCAGATAACACGCGAACAATTATCACCTACCTCCATCAAGCTAACCGTTGTTGCCGACCAGGCAGCTATGGATGTGCTCAAGCAGGAAGTCCTGAGCCATTTAAGCCAAAATGTTAAAGTCGCTGGCTTTCGTCCCGGCAAAGCGCCGGCCAACCTAATCGAGAAGAATATTGACCAAGCGGCCCTGCAATCAGAATTCCTCGACCAGGCAGTTAATCGTTTTTACGTTCACGCCGTCGAGAGTGAAAAGCTAAGGCCTGTTGCCCAGCCGAACATTAATCTGACTAAGTTTGTACCGTTCTCGACCATGGAATTCACGGCCGAAGTAGAGATCGTCGGCACAGTTCAGCTACCGGATTATAAGAAGATCAAGCTTGAGCTGCCCAAGGTCAGCGCCACGGCCGACGATGTCAACGGTGTCGTCGATAACCTGCGTAGTCGCGGTGCTACCAAGTCTGAGGTAGATCGAGCTGCCAAGCTGGGCGACGAAGCGACAATTGACTTCAAGGGCACTGATGACAAGACCAAGGAGCCTATAAGCGGTGCTGACGGTAAGGACTATCCGCTGGTGCTTGGCAGCAAGAGTTTTATACCTGGCTTTGAAGATGAGCTGGTTGGCCTCAAGGCGGGTGACGACAAGACATTTAGTATAACTTTCCCCAAGGATTATGGCTCAACTGAGCTGCAGAACCGCAAGGTTAACTTCGAGGTTAAGGTCAGCAAGGTCCAAGAGCTCAAGCTAGCCAAGCTAGACGACGCTTTTGCGGCCACGATCGGGCCATTTAAGACTCTGGCCGAGCTGAAGTCTGATATTAAGAAGCAATTGACTGCCGAGAAGCAGCAACAGGCTCAAAGCACCTACGATAACGAACTACTGGAAAAAATCGCTGCCAAGAGTAGCGTAGATATACCAAAAGTGCTGGTCGATGAAGAAATCGATCGCATGGAAGAAGAAGAGAGACGTAATATCATCTATCGCGGCCAAACTTGGCAAGAGCACCTAGACGAAGAAGGTATAGACGCCGACGCTCACCGCGAGAAGCAACGTCCTAATGCCGAGCTACGTGTCAAAGCCGGCCTAGTGCTAGGCGAAATATCATCTCACGAAAAAGTCACCGTGACGCCCCAGGAACTAGAACTGCGCATTCAACTACTTAGAGGTCAATACGCTGATCCAGCTATGCAGGCCGAGCTCGACAAGCCCGAAAACCACCGCGACATCATGAGCCGCATGCTAACTGAGAAGACTCTCGACAAACTCCGCGGCTACGCCAGCAAGTAAGCCACTGTCTTATTGCTTGACCGGTGTACGAGTGTGCGCGAAATCACAGTGCGGATTCGCTTCTTTGCTATAATGCCAGTTGGTAGCAAAACATAACCGTAATGTATACGGAGGCGTCACAAAAAATGGACGGCACGAGCATCCCTGTACTGATAGTTGTCGCTCATCTTATAAATTTATTTTGTCTGATTATTTTGATCAGGAGCGGTATACAAATCCTTTATGATCACCCCAAGCTATATTGGACAGATGACACCGCTGACGATAATCACTGGCTGCGCTTCGGTAAGAAGATAATGCCCAAAGATAGGCTCTGGACTTCGCTTGACGAGGCCGAGGACGCTGGGCCGTTATCTTTGCCAGGCGGCACACACAATCTAGGTTCGGGTAGGCACTGGCATTTTACGGCCGCTATAGCCTGGCTGACCACAGGCATGATTTACCTTGGTTATTTGTTCAGCTCGGGTCAGTGGCAGCGGCTAATTCCAACTGATTGGGGAATTTTCTCGCGGGCAATTGACGTCTTTGTCGGCTATCTGACGCTAAACCTGCCGGCTGATACGCTGTCTAATCCGCACAATGCTCTGCAGCAGTTGACCTATGCGTTTGTTGTGTTTGTGCTGGCACCTTCGATGGTAATAACTGGCTTGGCTATGTCTCCGGCGCTGGTGGCACGTTTCCCGGGGTTTTTGAAGCTTTTTGGCAACAAGCGACAAGTTGCTCGTAGTCTACACTTTATTGGCATGGTCGTGTTCTCGCTCTTCATATTGGTTCATGTGACAATGGCTATGCTTGTTCACTTCTACGACAGCGTTAAGAAGTTTACTGTCGGCAGTACGGATGTAAACTTTGGTCTGGCGCTGACAATGTTCTTGGCAATTATCGTATTGATCGCGGCCTTCAATGTTTGGATTACCTTCTTCACGCTTGGCGACCAGGTCAGATTGCGTAAGCTATTAACCAAGTTTTACGCGCCGATAGTACGCTTCTTTTTTGGCTGGATGAACTCCAGACAGAGGTACGCCAAGGAAGACATCTCGCCATTTTTTCGTGCCAATGGCTACCCGCCCAAAACTGAGGAGTACGAAAGGCTGCAAGCTGGCGGATACAAGGACTGGACGCTTAAGATCCATGGTATGGTCGAAAACCCTGTCGAACTGACACTCGAGGATCTACATAACATGCCTAAGCAGGAGCAAATTACCAAGCATAACTGCATCCAAGGTTGGACAGCTGTCGCTGAATGGGGCGGGGTGAAAATGACCGATATTATTGAGTTGTGTAAGCCCAAGGAGGGTGCCAAGTACGTGCTGTTCCATTGTCACGATGTTGACCCGCAAGGCGCCTACTATTACTCGGGCTTGAGGCTGAGCGATATGTTTGATGATCAGACTATCTTGGCATATGAAATGAATGGCAAAAAACTGCCGACGCAGTATGGCGCGCCACTGCGTTTGCGCTGCGAGAAGAAATATGGCTACAAAATGGCCAAATACCTGAAGTCTATAGAGTTTGTAGACCGGTTCGACAATGTTGGGCAGGGCAGGGGCGGCTACCGTGAAGATACGGTGTTCTTCGATTGGGAGGCGTCGATCTAGAGTGGCCAGCAAAAACAAAAAACAAGCTACCAAAACTTCTCCGGTCTTCGCGCTGGCGCTGGCGACCGCGGCGCTGACAATTAACTTCTGGGCGTGGTCGTTGCTCGGACCGCTAGGGTCGAAGTTCGCCGCTGATTTGTCGCTAAGTCCAGTCGGGCTATCTGTTATGTTGGCTGTACCGGTGTTGGTTGGATCACTGGCAAGAATTCCGTTCGGCGTGCTGACCGACCGCTTCGGCGGACATAGGGTTTTTACAGCGGTGTGTTTTTTAGCGATCCTACCCGTGATGGCGCTAGCTTTTGTTGACTCGTATAACGCGTTCCTGGTTGCCGGCGCGTTCCTGGGAATTGCCGGCGCGTCTTTCGCCGTCGGCGTACCATACGTTAACGCTTGGTTTCCGCCACAAAAAAGAGGCTTAGTCTTGGGTATTTACAGTATGGGTAACGCCGGTACGGCTGTTTCTGGATTTCTAACACCTAGTCTAGCTACCGCTTTTGACCGGCAAACAGCCTACATCACGGCCGCGGCAGCTCTGTTGTTAATTGGCGTGGCCTTCATGCTTTGGGGTCATGACTCACCAACTTGGAAAAGGGCTAAAGGCTCGGCCATAGCTAGGCTAACCAAGGCTATGAGTAGCCATAACACATGGGATCTTGCGTTGTTGTACTCCATAAGCTTTGGTGCTTTTGTTGCGTTCGGGGTCTATCTGCCCGTGCTTCTCAAGGTCTCATACGGCTTGTCTTTGACCGACGCGGCAGCGCGGGCAGCTGGTTTCGTGTTGCTGGCTACGGCCGCCCGTCCCGTCGGCGGCTGGCTGAGTGATCACGTCGGCGGCGCAAGGGTTATTAGAACGGTATTCGCGGGTATCGCCGTGTTGTCGGCCTTCGTTGCCTTACAGCCAAGCTTGGCACCGGCAACTACGGTCGCCTATCTGAGCTTAGCCTTCGTATTGGGTTGTGGCAATGGCGCGATCATAGCTCTAGTTAGCAAGCTCTCCAAGCCCGACTCCATCGGCAGCGTGACCGGTATTGTCGGGGCTTGCGGTGGGCTAGGCGGGTTTTTGCCGCCCCTGATATTGGGCGTGACTTATCAAAGAACACGCTCTTATTCCTTAGCTCTGCTAGGCTTATCGCTGGCGGCGGCGCTGGTGTTTGTGTATATCTCACGTCGTTTCAAGCGTATCAAACTCGCCTGACCCAAGTGTTACAATACAGGCTGATATGATTGTAAAAATACTGGCCTTTGGAATTGCCAAGGATATCTTGGGGCACAGAACTGTCGAGCTGAATCTCGATGACGGTTCTTCTGCCGACGATTTGCGCGCCATGCTCAAGACAAAATACTCGGCACTACCCGAGTTCATGCTGGCCATAAACGCTGAGTACGCCCAAGACGATCAAATTATCCGTCGGCGCGACGAGATAGCCATAATACCCCCCACCAACGGCGGTTGAGGTTAATATGCCCGTGGACATACAAATCACCAAAAACAACCTAGATATTAAAGCAGCTATGGCTTGGGCTGCCTCGGGCAACAGCGGTTGCGTTAACATATTTATCGGCCGTGTCCGGCCTAGTGCCAATGAGCGGGTTGTCAGATACCTTGAGTTCGAAGTTTATAGCAACATGGCTCAAAAAGAGCTGGAAAAAATCACTAACACCGCCATAAAAAGTTGGAACATAGACAAACTACTAGTTCATCACCGCGAAGGCAAGGTGGACGCCGGTGAAATACCAGTTATCATTGCCGTGTCAGCCTCGCATCGCAGAGACGCCATAGAGGCCTGCCAGTACGTCATCAATACTCTCAAGACAACTGTACCAATCTGGAAAAAAGAAGTTTTCGAGGGCGGTGAAGAGTGGGTTTCAGCTCATCCATAGGTCTGAAGGGCTGACTCATATTGCCAAACGTCCATCAAGAATCTACCAAGCGTTAATTCCGCCGCTCAGCGACATCATCGTGGCTTCGGGATGCGTTGTCATGGTGCTTTTGACGGCTGCCGAACTGCGCGCACCTGAGGCGCAGTAAAACACCACGGGTCTCGCGAAGTCGACTTCGTCCAGTCGCTCGTCGAGCCTGTCGAGAGGAATATTTTTGCCGCCGATATTGCGAGCCGAATGCTCCTCGGGTGTGCGTACGTCGATTAGCTCGTAGATATTTTTATCGATTGCGGATTTTAGCTCCTTGGCAGGGATTTGGGGGATTTGTGGCTGGGCGGGCAAGGACTTAATACTGACCCCACTGGAATGCGGCAACTTGGTTATGTAACTGTTCATGGTTTTAGCATCAAAGATAAATAATTTGCCACTCAGTAAATCATCAATACCGGCTATGTACTTGATGACCTCATTAGCCTGAACGCAACCGATTATGCCTGCAATAGTCGGAATAACGCCACCATCCGCACAGTTGGGGATTTGGCTATCGTCAGCGGACGGAAATACATCACGATAGTTAGGCGACATTGATCCGTCGGAATTCTTAACGTTCCAGGCGGCAGCTTGACCCTCGTACTGGAAGATAGCGCCGTAGACCAATGGCTTGCCTGCCATCACGCAAGCGTCGTTAAGCAGATATCTGGTGTCGAAATTGTCCGTACAATCCATGACAACATCGTACTGGCTTAGTAGCTCCATGACGTTCTGGTCTGTGACTTTTTCGGTGTGTGCTATCACCCTGGTGGCAGGGTTTTGTCGCTCAAGGCGCTTTGAAGCGACCTTGGCTTTTAGCTCGCCCACATCGGAATCACCGTAGAGCACCTGCCGATGCAAATTCTTTTTGTTGACTTTGTCAAAATCGGCTATGCCCAGAGTGCCAATGCCCATAGCTGTCAGGTACAGACCAGCCGGACAGCCCAGCCCCCCGACACCGACTATCAGAACTTTGGCCTTGGACAACTTTTGCTGAGCCGCCGACCCGAATCCGTCCAAGGGCAACTGACAGCTATAACGTTCTGCCATGTTCATTTGCTTGCCAACGCTTCCTCGGCCGCCGCCTTATCAGCAGGCGTGTTAATATTGATAATTGTCTCCGCACGGTGTGGCCGAACGAGGTTTGCCTCGTCGCCAAACTTAATCAATGCCTTACGCGGGCAGTCAAGTCCAGCCTTAGATAGTCTGACTAGCCTATCAAAGGCCGTCGGCTCCCAGATAGCCAACATTGGTTCCGGCAAGCCGTTTTCGGGGTTGAAGTAGGCGGTTGCCAGTTTTTGAGCGTCGCGCTGCTTGATGAGATTGTCGATCGCGTCATCGTCGACGAAAGGCATGTCGCAGGCTACCACCAGCCAACTTTTATCCGGATAATGGCTCATGGCCGACAATAACGCGCCGTACGAGCCGAGATCAGGATAAATATCAGAAATTGCCTCGTATTGTTCGATCTGCCCAACTTGGTCTGGTCGACAGGAAATATATGCGCCGTCACAATGTCTAGCCAGCAAGTCAGCCAGATAGTAGCGCTGAGGTTTGCCGAGCCACTCGATCAGGCCTTTGTCATGGCCCAGGCGCCGACTTTTGCCGCCGGCCAGCACCAAGCCGTAAAGACTGGGCTTGCTGGTTTGGCGGGCACTCATACTTATTATTATAGTACGCTCGAAAGATTAAGGCGCGTCCAAAACACTAGGCAATGTGTTCGAACGGCCAGGCTCGGTACGGACTACCCTTTTGGTTTATGGATTTACTTGGGGGAAGCTCTACGAAGGCGTCGGCTTTGACTAGGCTAATGAAATCACCCGAGCCATTGTTGGCGATTGGTGCGGCGCAGAGCTGGCCGAATTCGTCAATTGATAAGTTTGCCGGCACAAACTGAGTAAGAAGTTCATTAGACGGCAGAGACTCGTCCAAGATTGCATTGACTTGCTGTTTGTTCATCTCGCCAAGGGATTTAGTTAACCAAGGCACAAAATATCGGTAAAGACACAATAACGAAGAAACTGGATTACCCGGAAAGGCGAATACAAGTTTGCTGCCGGAAACACCAAACCAAAATGGTTTGCCTGGTCGCTGGCTGACGCCGTGAAAGATCTTCTTAACGGCTAAACTATCCAGACATGATTGTACATAGTCGTATTTTCCTTTGGATACGCCGCCACTAAGTAAAACAACATCATATTTCTTCAATGATTCGCTGATGGCTTGCCTTATTATTTGCTCGTTGTCGGGTAAATGCAGAGTATCGGTTTTTATCATCAAACTTTCTAGTACTGACCTTATTGCCCAGTCATTGGATCGCCTAAGTTGATAATCACGTGGCTTTTGATCTATCCCAACAAGTTCATCTCCTGTGGTCATGATGATAATGTCAGGAAGTTTTCTGACTTTAACTGAGGAATAGCCTGCGCTAGCTAACACGGCTATCGTTGTTGGCGTAATAGCGCTGCCTGCAGTTGCGACTTGATCGCCACGTTTTTTGTCAACTCCGCGACGGTGAATAAACTGACCCCTCGTAATATTATCTGTGGTAATAAGAGCATGACCATTCCTTAAATCAACATCCTCAATACGTATGACTGTGTCAACCGTGTTGTCCAGTATTGCCCCTGTCATTATCTCGATGCACTGATCTGGTTTACTAATTGATACAGTCTTGTTGCCTGCCGGCTGCACAGCCTTGACACTAAACATCCGCTGGCCTTTGGAGAAGCTACGATAATTTATAGCCACCCCGTCCATAGTGGCTCTGTTAGCAGGAGGAAAATCTCTGTCGGCAATAACCGGCTCAGCCAGTATTCTACCTAGCGCTTCGCCAAGCGGGATATTATCGACCCCATAATCTCTAGATTGGGATAGTACGAGTTTTTCAGCATCTTCTACTGAGATCATCTATGCCAAATATTAGCGTAGTAATGAGGGGAAATCAATTTTTGGCGCTATGGCTAGTTTTGCAATTTCATGCGAGCACAGTATTATTGTGGCTATGGGTAGTTTTGGAACGTCTCCTAGTCGAACATCCGGCGAACAATCTATCGTCACAAAGGACATGCTCCTATCAACGATAGAAGCTGAAACGGCTGGATTATACACCGGAATTGCCGAAAACATCATAGCCGGTCGCTCTGAGTCTGAAGGAAGTGAACTCGCAATAGTTCCTGAGGGTAAGTTGCCTGACATGGCAGAAGAATGGATTGATGAGAGCAAAGGCGTAATAGAGGCCATCAACGCAGGGTTATACTCAACAGATGCGGATCCTGTGATTCTGCAGGCTGTGCCTCACTACGATTTGACCCATGAAGAAGTTGTAGGGGCTTGGGATTACGCTGGTCCCAAAAGAGAAAAAAGACCATATCGTTATATGGAAAGAAATTTTTGGAGAGACCTCAGACAATGGGATCCAAGACTGCTATGTCAGTTCAGCTCGGAACATCCTGAAAGGCCAGTCCGTTTCGTGGCAATGGAAACAGGGTATGATGTGAATCGAGTGGGGCCAAGGCTGAGGGACGAGAGAAATTTTGATCCAAACAAAGTCGTATTCCAACTTGAAGCTCTCGACATGGTTAGGAAAGAGCATCCTTATGTGTGGCCGGCAGACCTATTTGCAGGGGCAGTACTAGCAAGTCGATGGCGTAGCACCAACCCTGAGCCAGAGACTACAGGCGTTATTGATAGGAAAACCTATGTGTGGGATATCTCTCTTGCGCCGGACGACGGGGGCTGTATTGCGGACGACGGGTGGATACCTACCGGTAAAATATACGCCGGTTACGGCGACGTATCTTTCATTACTGGTATGAATGGCGGGTACTCTAGACGGATGGTCATGAGTCCAGAAGACAGAACCAGGCACGCTAGAAGCGGCTTTTTAGCACTCTTGACTAGAGAGTGCTAATTTCTTATACTGAACCCCATGAGTGTACTAATCCCAACCGTTATCGAGAGCGAAGGCCGTTACGAGCGAGCTTATGACATCTATAGCCGTTTGCTCAAGGACCGAATTATCTTCCTGGGCAGCGACGTCAACGTGGCCAGTGCGAACATAGTTGTTGCGCAGTTGCTGTTCTTGCAGGCTGAGGATGCCAAGAAGGATATCTTTTTCTACATTAATAGTCCTGGCGGCAGTGTTTATGACGCCCTGGCCATTTATGACACTATGCAGTATGTCGGCAATGATATCCAGACGGTCGGCATTGGCGTACAAGCTTCCGCCGCCGCCTTCTTGCTCAGCAGTGGCACCAAGGGCAAGCGCTTTACGCTGCCTAACTCGACAGTCATGATTCACCAACCCTCATCTGGCACCCACGGCAAGGTTACCGACCAGGAAATCGATTTGCGCGAAAGCCTAAGAGTCAAGAAGCTACTCGAAGAAATCATGGCCAAAAACACCGGCCAAACGGTCAAGAAGATCCATGAAGACATGGAACGTGACAAGTGGCTAACCGCCGAAGACGCCAAGAAGTACGGCATTGTCGACGACGTTATCAACAGCCCGCCCAAGCAGACCTAGACCGCAACCATATAATCGTCTAATTTGGTATAACCGTTGCCCGACAGCTTGTTGTCCCGCGTCGAATCGTTTGTAGCAGTTATCTTAATTTTGCCACTCGCCCAGGCTTTGCAGGCACTCAGAGGATCGTTACGGTATGAGATTGCCAAGCATTTACGAGTGTAAGCTGTAAAAACTTGCCTGACCTTAGCCTCTTCCCAACCCAGGTATTGAGCTAAACTCTCATCCGTGAGGGTCATTTCTAAGTGATCCTTGACTTGTTTGAGGGCGCCTATCGGGTTGGCTCGATTGTGTACTGCAAACTTCATTCTTTCGCTGGCGCTAAATGTCTCTGACACTTGAGTCCGGCTCCAGCCCAAATGTTTGGCAATATTTTGGTCGGTTAAGGTGACTTCGAGATGGTGCTTAATTTTTTCCAGCGCACCCAATGGGTCGCTCGTGTTAGTGTCGGCAAGATGTTTGAGGGTCGATGGGCTAAAAGTTGCGCGCCAATGTTCAAGTTCTTCTTCTGTCATGTTATTTTGAGCTGCCCAGTTACTCAATATGGTGCCATCGAACCACTTTTCGGCGAACTTAGGCCCCCAGCAAGTTATGATCTTTGCTATACTCTCTCTGTCAGAACGGTTCTTAATCAAGTTGAAGTTTGATGAATTGGCCGCACAATACATAACGGCAGCGGCTGTTTCAACTACCAGCCAGCGCGCATCACTATCGCCCTCAGTTGCTAATGGCTGTAAACCATGACGACTTCGAGTAATTTCCCACTGTCTAAATATATCGGCTACGATGCCAGTAACAATTTCCTGACCCTCTGGACTTACAAAACCGAAGAGTGCATTTGCGGAGCCGCCATCCAATTCGTAGGGAGGCCAGCCAAAAGCATCAAGGTCATGCCTCTCTAAAATATTATCAATGATTAGTGGCAGTGTCTCCAGGTGTTCGCTTAATTCTGGCGGACGCGCACCAGCGCGATTAGTAGTTCTAGCAAGAGCGCTCATACCTAGGTCCACCTGAGCCTGACTTGGGTTAATGTACATTAATTCGCCGTCAAAGAGGCGGCTATAGCGCTGCTCACGCATCTGGATCGGGGCTTCAGACGAGAATTCGTACATTTATGTAACATTAACATAAATAGTAAAAAAATCAAGTATAGGTTCATACTTCGCTTGGTCAGTCAAAATACATTTGACATGTGCATGAGTTTGCCTCACAATGGTACCCTAAGAAGTAGTGTAAGTTGGGACGCTTATGATTTATTTAAGCCAAAACTGTTTCAACTTAGGATCTTCGGCCGAATCAAAATTAAACAAACATTTGAGCAAAGAAACTAGCGGGCTTGCTGCCTGTTTCACAAAAAACATCATTATAAATAGGGGACAGCATTGCTTATGGCGAAAGCACCGGTTACTACTAAGGCTAAGACACAACGACAATATTTTACTAAGACAGATGACGCTATCCAGCTTCCAAGCTTGGTAGACCATCAGAACAAGTCCTTCCAATGGTTTGTAGAAGAAGGTTTGGGCGAGCTTTTGGCCGAAATCAGCCCGATCGACGACTACACCGGCGGTAAGTTATCACTTCGCTTTAAGGATTATCACTTCGGCCCGACCAAGTTATCCGAGGCTGAAGCTCGTGAGAACAACGTTAGCTACGAAGCTCCCCTGATGGCTCAGGTTGAACTGACTAATAAGGTTACTGGCGAAGTCAAAGAGCAAGAGATCTATCTCGGTGACTATCCTTGGATGACTGCCCGCGGTACTTTTGTGATTAACGGTGCCGAGCGCGTCGTCGTTAGCCAGCTGATCCGCTCAGCTGGCGTTTTCTTTACGTCTGATCCGCATGGCGCAACTAGCCTATATGGTGCCAAGGTTATCCCAGGCCGTGGTGCGTGGCTAGAGTTTGAGACGGCTGCCAACGGCGCTCTCTTCGTTAAGATTGACCGTAAGCGAAAGCTAGCCGTTACTACTTTGCTACGTGCTCTCGGTGTCACCGAAGCTCGCATGAAAGAGACCTTCAAGCACGTTGACACCGGCGAACGCAGCTACCTAGAAGCAACGCTAGAAAAGGACCCAACTAAGGGCCAGAACGACGCCCTTATCGAAGTCTATCGTCGTCTGCGCCCAGGTGATCTAGCTACTGTCGATAATGCCAAGTCGCTAATCGAGAACATGTTCTACAACTACAAGCGCTTTGACTTCAGCCGCGTCGGCCGCTACAAGATCAATAAGCGCCTCGACCTGGATATTCCTAACACGCTAGAGAACCGCGTTTTGCGCCTAGAGGATATCGAAGCTATTATCGCCGAGTTGATGCGGCTTAATAACACTCAGGATCCGGCTGACGATATCGACAGCTTGGCTAACCGACGTGTCAAATTGGTCGGCGAACTAGTTCAGCGCCAGTTCCGTATCGGTCTGCTGCGCATGGAGCGCAACACCAAGGATCGCATGAGCATGTCCGAGATCGAGACTGTTACTCCTGGCCAGCTCATCAACGCCCGTCCAATTGTGGCGGCTGTTCGCGAATTCTTCGCTAGCTCCCAACTAAGCCAGTTTATGGATCAGATTAACCCTCTCAGCGAACTAGCTCACAAGCGACGCTTAAGCTCAATGGGCCCCGGTGGACTAAGCCGCGAACGCGCCGGCTTCGAAGTCCGTGACGCCCACGCTACTCACTATGGTCGTATTTGTGCCGTTGAGACCCCCGAAGGCGCCAACATTGGCCTAGTTCTTAACCTAGCTAACTATGCTCGTGTCAACGATTACGGCTTCATCGAGACACCTTACCGCAAGGTTATCAACGCCGCCACGCCTAAAGATATTGTCGGCCACCTTGCCGCTCAAGATTTGACAGACGACAAGGGCAAAGTTCTTGTCAAAGCTGGTGCCAAGATTAGCGCAGCTGATGCTAAGAAGCTAGCCAAGGTTACCTCTAAGGTCACTTGGCCAGTCAAGGCCAAGGCCACTAATGACATCATTTACCTTGACGCCTACGAAGAAGAGTCGGCCGTTATCGCCGGTGGTGGTAGTGAGCTTGATGCTAACGACTATTTCTTGCATGAGCGTGTCAGTGCTCGTTCACGTCTGCAGCCTGGTGAAGTCGACGCCAACGACGTTACTCACTTGGACGCTTCGCGCGATCAGATCATCGGCAGCAGCGCCGGCTTGATCCCTTTCATTGAGAAGAACTATGTTTATCGCTCACTAATGGGCAGCAACCAGCAGCGTCAAGCCGTTCCCTTGATCCAACCAGCCAGCCCGATCGTTGGTACTGGTCTGGAACTAGAAGCCGCTCGTAACACTGGTCAGGTCATCCTAGCCGAAGCCGCTGGTGAAGTCACCAAGGCTACCGCCCAAGAAGTTGTCGTTAAGTACAAGGAAGGCAACATCAAGTACGAGCCACAGCGTTTCATCCGCAGCAACGAAGGCACCTCTGTCAACCAAAAAGTTGTTGTTAACACTGGTGATAAGGTCAAGAAGGGCGATGTCCTGATAGAGGGCATGTCAATTGCTGACGGCGAGTTAGCACTTGGCAAAGACCTGGTCGTGGCTTTCATGCCTTGGGGCGGTTACAACTTCGAAGACGCTATCATCATCAGTCGCAAATTAGTCGAAGACGACACGCTGACATCGGTTCACATCGTTGATTTCATGATTGAAGTTCGCGAGACCAAGCTTGGGCCTGAAATTGTAACTTCCGACATTCCTAACGTTTCTGAGGAGACTCTGCGCCACCTTGATGAGGACGGTATCGTTCGCATCGGTGCCGAAGTCCACCCCGGCGACATTCTAGTCGGTAAGATTACACCTAAGGGTGAGCAAGAACTTAGCTCAGAAGAACGCCTGCTGCGCGCCATCTTTGGCGAAAAAGCCAAGGAAGTCCGCGATACCTCGCAGCGCATGAGCAACGGCAAGCACGGCAAAGTCGTCGGTGTCAAAGTCTTCAGCCGCGAGAACGGTCACGAGCTAAAAGCTGGTGTCATCATGCAAATCCAAGTCTTCGTGGCTCAGATGCGCAAGATAGCTGTTGGTGACAAGCTTGGTGGTCGTCACGGTAACAAGGGCGTTATTGCTCGGATCCTGCCAGTTGAGGACATGCCTTTTATGGAAGACGGCACACCCGTCGAAATCGTACTTAACCCCCTCGGCGTACCATCTCGTATGAACGTTGGACAATTGTTCGAAACTCACCTTGGTATGGCGGCTCGTGCTCTTGGTATCAAGGTTGCCAGCCCATCCTTTAACGGTGCACCAGTCGATAAGATCCACTCCTTGCTTAAGGAAGCAGGCCTGCCCGAAGACGGTAAGCAACAGCTATTTGATGGCCGCACTGGCCAGCCTTTTAGCGAGCGCACCACAGTCGGCTCAATGTACATGATTAAGCTGAACCACATGGTTGCGGACAAGATTCATGCCCGCTCAACTGGTCCATACACTATGGTTACCCAGCAGCCACTGGGCGGTAAAGCCCAGAACGGTGGACAACGCTTCGGCGAAATGGAAGTCTGGGCTCTCGAAGCTTACGGCGCTGCCAACACCTTGCAGGAAATGCTAACCATCAAGTCTGACGACGTCTACGGACGAAGCAAGGCTTACGAGTCGATCATCAAGAAGACTCAGATTGTCGGGCCAAAAGTACCGGAAAGCTTCAACGTACTGGTTAAGGAGCTTCAAGGTCTTGGCCTTAAAGTCGATCTAGTTCACTCTGACACCGTCGTTGATGCCGAAGCCGTCTTGGCTAGCAATATTCAAGACGAAGCCGCACATCCAGCCGAAGTCGAAGTGCCACAAGCAGCTATCTCGGACATTGATGTGACCGAAGAGTCTAGCGGTGATGAAGATTTTAGCATTGTGACCGTAGATGATAGCGGCAGTGCTGACGCCCAAGCCAACGCTGATGATCTCGCCCTCGTATCCAGTGATGGATCGAACAGATCAGATGGAGATGATGCCGTTGCAGACACTGACGAAGGAGGGGAGGTCTAATATGACACCGCAACGCTATTCCAATACCGGTACTGATATTTCTGACTTTGATGCTGTGAGGTTGGCTGTCGCCAGCCCCGACGACATCATGGACTGGAGCTATGGTGAAGTCACCAAGCCCGAGACCATTAACTACCGAACCCAGAAGCCAGAGCGCGACGGATTATTCTGTGAGCGTATCTTCGGCCCGGTCAAAGACATCAACCCCCACGACGCCAAATACAAAGGTGTTCGCAGCCGTGAAGCCGCCGTCGACAAGAAGGGCGAGCTCGTTACCCGCAGCATTGTCAGGCGTGAACGCATGGCCCACATTGCTCTAGCTGTACCCGTTTCGCACATTTGGTTCCTCCGCGGCACACCAAGCGCCATGGGCCTACTACTTGGCATGACTGTCAAGAACCTAGAGCGTGTGGCTTACTTCGCCAGCTACGTCATTAAGACTGTTGACGCTGACAAGCGCGATCAACTATTGGCTGACAAAGAAGCTGAATTCGCCGCCGCCAAGGAAGCCATCAAGCTGCGTTACGAAAAAGAAGCCGAGGCAGAAGACGCCAACGTCAAGGCTCTAGCCGAAATGCAGACCAAAGAAACCGAGCAAGTCACTGCCGAGTTCGAAGCCTACAAGGATCAAATCACTGGCCTGCAGAAGCTCAGCCTCATCAACGAGACTGACTACCGCAATCTGCCAAGTGACCTACGTTCACTAGTTACCGTTGGTATGGGTGGCGCAGCCCTCAAGGACTTGCTAGTAGCTATTAATCTTAAGGACCTGATCGAAGAACTAGGCAAAGAAGCCGAAGACGCCAAGGGTCAGCGCAAGAAGAAGCTGATGAAGCGACTGCGTTTGCTGGAGAGCATGGACCGCGCCGGCATTAAGCCTTCGAGCATGTGCTTGAGCGTTCTGCCGGTTATCCCACCGGACCTTCGTCCGATGGTTCAACTCACCGGTGGCCGATTTGCAACTAGCGACCTTAACGACCTTTACCGTCGTGTCATCAACCGCAATAACCGTCTTAAGAAGTTAATGGGTCTCAATGCGCCAGAAGTCATCTGTCGCAACGAACAGCGTATGCTTCAAGAAGCTGTAGACGCTTTGATCGACAACAACAGTACCCGTTCTGGCCGCGCTGTAGCTGCTACAGGCCAACGCCGCCGCCTGAAGAGTCTGAGCGACATGCTTAAGGGCAAGCAGGGTCGTTTCCGTCAGAACCTGCTTGGTAAGCGTGTTGACTACTCCGGTCGTTCAGTTATCGTGGCTGGTCCGGAGCTCAAGATCAACCAGTGTGGTTTGCCGAAGATGATGGCTCTAGAACTATTCAAGCCATTCGTAATTGGTGAACTGATTGCCCGCGAACAGGCTCACAACATTAGGAGCGCCAGCCGACTGATCGAAATGGGCGAAACTGCTGTTTGGGATGCTCTTGACGAAGTCATTAAGGGCAAATACGTACTACTTAACCGTGCGCCATCGCTACACCGTCTTAGTATTCAGGCCTTCCAGCCGGTTCTAATCGAGGGTCGCGCTATCCAGTTGCATCCGCTAGTTTGTAAAGGCTTTAACGCCGACTTCGATGGTGACCAGATGGCTGTTCACTTGCCGCTGAGCGACAAGGCACAGACTGAGGCACGTGAGATTATGGCCGCCAACCGCAACCTACTTAAGCCAGCTGATGGGTCGCCGATTCTGCACATCGAGCAGGACATCGTGCTTGGTTGTTACTACCTGACTTACGAAAGACCACAGAACGCCAATAAGGACGCAGTCAACTTCTCTAGCATAGAAGAGGCACTGATGGCTCTTGACAACGGTGGTATTACGCTCCAGAGTCAAGTCCGTCTGCCTTTCCGTGGTGAAATTCGTGTCACTACCCTCGGGCGTCTGTTGTTTAACGAAATCTTCCCCGAGGACTTTCCGCTTCAGGATGAGACTATGACTAAGAAACGACTGCAGGCTGTGATGGCCAAAGTCTACGCTCGTTACGGTCAAGAGAAGACCGCCGAAATTGCTGATGACCTCAAGGACATAGGCTTCTATTACGCTACCCTATCAGGCTTAAGCATGGGTATGGGCGACTTCGCACCAATTGAGGGCATGGACAAACAGCTTGACGCGGGTGAAGTCCGTGCGGCGGCTATTTCTGACCAATACGACGAAGGTTTCATTACCGACGATGAGCGTCACCGATTGACCGTCGATAACTGGACCAAGGTTGAGGGTAAGGTGCAAGACATGCTGACCGAACAGATGGTCGGTCAGGATTCTTCGATGGCGATCGCTATTAACTCTGGTGCTCGTGGTAACATTTCGCAGCTTAACAATGCCGTTGGTATGCTGGGTGTCTTGCAGGACGCCGGTGGTAACGTCATTGAGCTGCCGATTAAGTCTGGTTACATCAACGGCTTGAACCCACTAGAGTATTTCACCGGTACCCGTGGTACCCGTAAGGCGTTGATCGACATTGCGCTTAAGACAGCTGATGCTGGTTACTTGACTCGTCGTTTGGTGGACGTCTCACAAGACGTCTTCACGATAGAAGATGATACTAGTGATCCTGGCTTCGCAATGCTACGTGAAGATGCGGCCTACATCGGCGTGAGCTACGCTTCGCGTCTGACCGGCCGTTTTGCAGCTGAGACTCGTAAGGGTCTGACCAAGAAGGGCGAACTCATTACTGAGGAAGCTGCTGAGAAGATTGGCAACGATGAATCGATTGATGGCATCAAGATCATGAGCGGCCTAAGCTGCACTAACGTTCGTGGCGTTTCGCAGAAATCTTACGGCGTTGACCCAGCTACCGGCGAACTCGTTGCTAACAATCACCCAATCGGCGTCATTGCCGCACAGAGTATTGGTGAACCTGGTACGCAGCTGAGCCTTGACTCCAAGCACCGTTCTGGTGGTGCCATTGCAGATGACACGGCGCAGGGTCTGAGCCGTATTGAAGAGCTCTTCGAAGTTCGTTCACCTAAGGGGCAGGCCTACGTTACTGAGATTTCTGGCGTGGCTAACACTTGGGAAGAAGGCGATCACTACATCGTTCAAGTTACTGCCGACGACAAAGAGAAAGTTACTCTCAAGCTTGGTGAGCGCAAAGCCCAAGTTGCTAATGGCACCGAGGTCGTAGCTGGTGATGTTGTGGCAGCTCTAGAAGACGCTTCTGAGCCGCTGATCGCGCCAATGGCCGGCAAAGCTCACGTTACCAACAAGGAAGTTGTCATCACGCCTACCAAGCAGAGCGTTGTGCGTTACGAAATCCCAGGCTTCAAGCAATTACAGATTAAGGATGGCGACAAGGTTGTTTCCGGTCAGCGTTTGACCAACGGTTCAATCAATCTTCAAGACCTAATTCGCTTGCAGGGTGTTGAATCCACTCAGCGCTACATCATGAGCGAGATTCTCAAGATTTTCGCTGCCCAAGGCCAGAATATTGCTGACAAGCATCTCGAGATCATCGTGCGTCAGATCTTTAGCCGAGTCCAGATTGAAGAAGCTGTCGACAGTGACTTCGTAACTGGTGATATCGTCAGTAAGCTAGCCGTGGTCGAAGCCAATGAGGCACTAGTTGCCGCCGGCAAGAGCCCGGCTAAGTACAACCAATTGCTACTTGGTATTACCAAGGCTAGTCTTAGCACTGACTCCTTCCTGAGCGCGGCGTCCTTCCAAGACACTACCCGTGTCCTGATAGCTGCCGCTACCAGTGGTAAAGTCGACAAGCTGTACGGTCTTAAGGAGAACGTCATCCTAGGCCGCAAGATACCTGTCGGTACCGGTGTCAAGACTGACGAAGAGGAAGAACAGGACGAGCTGGCCGCAGAAGCCGAGCAAATCATTGGTACGCCAGAGCCAGCAGCAGTTGAAGTCTAGATCCAAACCTGTTACAATAGCAACCATTGCATAACTTAAGTGATCCGAGCTTGACAGTAGGCATGCCGTTAACAGCAGCAGATCGCAGTCCGATAAGGGAGAATAAATGCCAACAATCAATCAGTTAGTGCGTAAGCCGCGTACCAAGGTAACGACTAAGAGCAAGTCACCAGCTATGCAGCGCGTGACTAATAATCTTAAAACTCGTAACTACGAGAAGCCTGCGCCTTTCAAGCGTGGTGTTTGTGTCAAAGTAACCACTAAGACACCTAAGAAGCCTAACTCAGCCCTGCGTAAGGTTGCCCGTGTGCGCCTTAGCAATGGCTACGAAGTTTGGGCCTACATCGGTGGCGAAGGTCACAACCTTCAAGAGCACGCTGTCGTTTTAGTACGCGGCGGCCGCGTTAAGGACCTTCCGGGTGTGCGTTACCACATCGTACGTGGTTCACTCGACCTTCAAGGTGTTACAGATCGTAAGCAAGGCCGCAGCAAGTACGGCACCAAGAAGGGAGGCAAGTAATGCCTCGCAAGAAGACCGCCTCACTAGTTCGTGATATTCCAGCTGACCGCGTTTATGGCAGCGTGCCTTTGCAGCGCCTAATCAATCGCGTCATGCTTAATGGTAAGAAGCAGATTGCCGAACGTCTTGTCTATGGTGGTATGGAGAAGGCTGCGGCTAAGCTCAAAGTCGACAACCCATTAGAAGTCTTCGAACAAGCCTTCAAGAACATTCAGCCTCACATGGAGACTCGCTCTCGTCGTGTCGGTGGTGCCAACTACCAGATTCCCTTCGAAGTTCGTGGCCAACGCCAGAACCACCTGACTACAATGTGGTTTGTGGCGGCTTGCCGTGCTCGCAAAGGCATGAGCATGCAAGACCGTATCGCGCTTGAGCTAGTTGACGCTTACAACGGCCAAGGCGCCGCTGTTAAGAAGCGCGAAGATGTACATAAGATGGCAGACGCTAACCGCGCCTTCGCCCACTTCGCCAGGACTTAAATGGCTCGCCTAGAATTGCCAGTTTTGTGTGAAGAAAGGTGCGAAGCGGCCAACGACAGACGTTTACGTGGCTTATGTTCAATACAATGCGAGGGGCCTGGTGGAGTTGATAATCCGGCAGGTACGCAGACAGATGTCGAGCTGTCGTGGGCAGGCCATACTGCCATAAGGCGAGCTAGCGAGCTGCCCCAAGCTATGGGGGATGGTATCGTATGCCGCAATAAGGGTTTAAGAGAATTTGTTGATGATTTGGTTGAAGATGGTTCGGGCATTAAATAAGGAATAAAAGGGAATAGAATGGCAAATAAGAAAACACTAATGGACAAAATTCGTAACATCGGCATTATTGCTCACATTGACGCCGGTAAGACCACTACTACCGAAGGCATACTTTATCGCACTGGACTGAAGCATAAGATTGGTGCTGTGCACGAAGGCGAAACAACCACTGACTGGATGGCCCAGGAGCGCGAGCGCGGTATTACCATCGTGTCGGCCGCCGTCACTTGCTACTGGAAGCAGCACCAGATCAACATTATCGACACCCCCGGTCACATTGACTTCACAGTTGAAGTCGAACGCTCATTAAGGGTGCTTGATGGCGCTGTGGTTGTCTTCGATGGCAAGATGGGCGTTGAGTCACAATCCGAGACCGTTTGGCGCCAGGCCGACAAGTACGGCGTGCCTCGCATATGTTTTATCAATAAGATTAACCAGACCGGTGGCGATTTCTACAAGTCGCTAGATACTATTCATGCTCGCCTGAGTAAGCACGCTTTCCCGATTCACTTGCCAATCGGCTTTGAGCAGAAGATCAACGGCGTTGTCGACCTGATTCACATGAAGGCTTATACCTACAAGGAATTTACCGATCACGAGCTGGTCGAAGGCGAAATTCCAGCCGATATGCTCGACAAGGTCAAGCGTTACCGCAGCTTACTAATTGAGAACGCCGTCGCCGAAGATGAGAAGATGCTCGAGAAGTACTTCGAAGTTGGTGAGGAAGGCCTAAGTCCAGAAGAAATCACCCAGGCCGTTCGTAGCGCCGTACTAACCGGCAAGTTCTATGCCGTTACTGGCGGTGATGGGCGTGGCGTAATTGTCGAGAAGGTGTTGGATGCTGTTAACGAGCTGCTGCCTAGTCCGCTTGATCGCGGCAGTACATGGGGTACGCATCCTAAGACCGGTGACGAAGTTGAGCGCAAGCCAGAAGAGGCCCAGCCGTTTAGCGGCCTGGCCTTTAAGATCGCTACTGACCCCTTCGTTGGTAAACTGGCGTACTTCCGTGTTTACTCTGGCAAGCTAGCCTCTGGCTCTTATGTCCTCAACAGTTCTACAGGTACAAAAGAGCGTGTTGGTCGTATTGTTCGTATGCAGGCTGACAAGCGTGAAGATGTTGACGAAGTCGGCGCCGGTGACATTGCTGCCATAGTCGGTCTTAAAGGCACCACTACTGGTAACACACTAGCTGACCAGAACAACCCAATCGTTCTCGAGAGTATCACCTTCCCAGAACCTCCGGTATCGATCGCTATCGAGCCTAAGACCAAAGCCGACCAAGAGAAGATGAGTATTGCCATGCAGCGCTTGGCCGAAGAAGACCCGACCTTCCGAATCAACGTCAACGACGAAACTGGCCAAACCATTATCTCCGGTATGGGTGAGCTGCACCTGGAGATTATTGTTGACCGTATGAAGCGCGAATTCAATGTCGAGGCCAATGTTGGCCAGCCGCAGGTGGCCTACCGTGAGTCTATTCGCAAGGACGCTGTCGAAGTTCAAGGTAAGTTCGTCCGTCAATCCGGTGGCCGTGGTCAGTACGGTGACGTCTGGTTGCGCCTTAGCCAGAATGAATCGGGCAAAGGCTTTGAGTTCATTAACTCTATTAGGGGCGGCGTTGTGCCAGCCGAGTACGTCAAGCCTGTCCAGCAAGGTATCGAAGAAGCTATGGCTAACGGTGTTATCGCCGGTTACCCAGTAGTTGACGTCAAGGCTGAGCTCTACGACGGTAGCTATCACGACGTTGACTCCTCAGAAATGGCCTTCAAGATTGCCGGCTCAATGGCGCTTCAAGAAGGCGTCAAGAAGGCAAGTCCTGTCCTGCTCGAGCCAATCATGAAGGTTGTAGTTGTTACGCCCGAAGAGTTCATGGGCGACGTCATTGGTGATCTTAACAGTAAGCGTGGTCGCATCGAGTCAATGGAAGACCTCAGTGCCGGTGTCAAGGAAATCACTGCCTTCGTACCTTTGGGTGAAATGTTCGGCTACACCACTAACCTACGTAGCTCAACCCAAGGTCGCGCCAGCTCTAGCATGGAACTCGATCACTACGCCGATGTACCAAACCATGTCGCCGAGGCGATAATTGCCAAGAACGCCAAATAGTTAGGTTATGTATGCTACGCCCGGACTATTCGCCTCACCACCAGTCCCACACCAAGCGCAATTTCGATCTTGCTATAGGCGGTATGATACTGGCTTCCTCGTGGCCGGCTGAACTGCTAGGCCTAGGCTATCTCAAGTCTATTATGCCCGGCCAAGCTGGCTACTTTAGACAGCTACGTGAAGGCATTAATGTCGTCAAATTGCGCACCATGACCGATGGCGCTGAAGCACAAAGAGTCTATACCCGAAGCAACGATCGTATTCCGACAGCCACAGCGCGCTTCATACGAGACATAAGGATTGATGAGCTTCCACAGGCTCGATCAGTCATTAGAGGTGATATGAGTGTAGTCGGCTTTAGGCCACTGCCGCAGGCGGGCAAAGAACAATATCGCGATCATTTATCGGCCAAAGAATTCGGGCTTTGGGAATGGAGCCGCAGTGGTCCTGTAAAGCCCGGGCTGAGCGGCCCAGCCCAGCTGGCGACATTTGATATGGAAACAATGGACAGCGATTTTTGCCAAGCCGCCGCCGAAGCCGACATAAGAAACGCTCGTGAGGCATCTCTATCCGGAGATGTCAGCATAGTGCTACAAACGGCTAACCTAATCACTGGCGAAGTCATCGACCATACTAAGCAAGCATTGACATAATAGTTTGACCAAAGCTATAGTGGCGGAGAAGACTAATTCCCCTTTACAAACCTCTTAAGATTCTGTAAAATACATCGGTAAGTTGCGTGGGTTGTATTATACCTATGCAAAAACATTTATAATAAGCCATCAATAGATAATTTAAGGAGTAAACAACTTATGGCAGACAAATTCGACCGCACTAAGCCACACGTTAACGTCGGAACCATGGGTCACGTTGACCACGGCAAAACTACCCTAACCGCTGCAATCACAGCTGTGCTTGCCAAGAAGAAGCCTAGTGCTGTTAACAAGCCTATCGCTTATGACCAGATTGACAATGCACCAGAAGAGAAGGCGCGCGGTATAACCATCGCTACTTCTCACCAGGAGTATGAGAGCGACAAGCGTCACTACGCTCACGTCGACATGCCCGGCCACGCCGACTACGTTAAGAACATGATTACCGGTGCGGCTCAGATCGATGGCGCCATCCTAGTGGTTGGTGCTAACGATGGTCCTTTGCCTCAGACTCGTGAGCACGTACTGCTTGCTCGTCAGGTTGGTGTGCCTTCTATTCTTGTTTTCCTTAATAAGATGGACCTTGCTGACGCTGAACTAGTTGACCTAGTCGAAGAAGAAATCCGTGAACTGTTAGAGAAGAACGGTTTCGACAAAGATGCGCCTATCATCCGTGGTTCTGCCACCAAGGCGCTAGAAGGCGATGCTGAGAACGAAGAAGCCATCCTCAAGCTAGTTGAAGCTATGGACGACTTCATTCCTGAGCCTAAGCGCGAACTGGATAAGCCTTTCTTGATGCCGGTTGAGGACGTTTTCTCAATCAAGGGTCGTGGCACTGTTGCTACCGGCCGTGTTGAGACAGGTATCGTTAAGGTCAACGACGAAGTCGAAATCGTCGGTGTTCGCCCAACTCAGAAGAGTGTTGTAACTGGTATCGAAGCCTTCAAGAAGAGTCTTGACCAAGGTCAAGCTGGCGACAACGCTGGAATTCTGCTTCGAGGTATCGAGCGTGATGACATTGAGCGTGGTCAGGTCTTGGCTAAGCCAGGCACTATCACTCCTCACACCGAGTTTGATTCAGAGGTCTATATCCTTACCAAGGAAGAAGGCGGCCGTCACACCCCATTCTTCAAGGGCTACAAGCCTCAGTTCTACTTCCGTACTACGGACGTAACTGGTGAAGTTGAGCTTCCAGCTGACAAAGAAATGGTCATGCCCGGTGACACTATAACCTTTAAGGTTAAGTTGCTGGCTCCAATCGCCATGGAACAAGGCCTACGCTTCGCTATTCGCGAAGGTGGCCGTACCGTTGGCGCTGGTGTTGTTACCAAGATCGTCAAGTAAGCCGGGTCTACAGCTAGTCCTAAGAGCCCCATCTCGGGGCTCTTTTGCTACCTTGACGTAATATGATACAATATGTTCAAGTAATCCAATAATCCAAGATAGGAGCGTCAAATGGGTTTATTTAGTAACGGTGGTTTTGACGGCAGACGGGAGCGAACCAAGCAAGAACAAGCTGAGCCCCTTGCTTGTTGCCCGGGTTGCAATAAGGTTAGTGTATGTGAGCGTGCGGCTGCGCTCCAAGATAGCGACAAACCCGCACTACGTCTAGCCGGTAGCTTAGCGGCTAGTTTAATTGAAATGGAGCCAACGGCTACGCCCATTATAGCTGTTCGTGAAGGTGAGGTTGCAACCGAAGGTGTTTGTTGTAGACTGGCTACGATTTTTACAGCTGAGACAATTATGGATCGAGTCGAAGGCGCTGTTGCAAAAGTCGAAGCGGGATCGCCTAGGCAGCGAGAAAGCGTAAACTACTAAGCGCAGTCTTTACTTCTGCCACCAATCTGTTAAACTACTTCATACTAATTAATTGCTGACTAAAAGTCGCCCGCCTGTGAGCAGCGATGTTACAGCAAACAGCGAGAGCTGGAAGGAACAACACCTATGGCAGATGCCCCAAAAACCGATGGCGGTAAGCAACGGATACGTATCCGTCTCAAAGCTTATGACCACAAAGTAATCGATCAGGCTGCTAAGCAGATTATTGATACCGCTCTAAGAACTGGCGCTAGCTTGGCTGGGCCAATCCCATTGCCAACTCGCCGCAGTACTTTTACGGTCGTTAAGAGTCCGCACGTTTATAAGAAGGGCCGCGAACAGTTCGAGATGCGCGTCCACAAGCGACTAATCGACGTATTCGAGCCAACTCCTAAGACTATCGACAGTCTGATGAACCTATCGCTGCCGGCTGGTTGTGACGTCGAAATCAAGATGTAGTCCAAGTCGCATGTTGTAAGTGTAGAATTTGCAACACGTTGACAGGGGTAATGTTGACGTGGTACTCTATTGTGGTATCTCAGTAAGATTTGGACTTGGTTAGCGTCAGTAGGTCTGCCAATAACAGAGGTAGAAACCACTCGTAACCAGGTGTTTTTATGTCAAACCTTGATACAGAAAGTTACATGAAAGCATTAATTACACGCAAACTAGGCATGACCAGCACCATTGGCGACAACGGTGTAGTTCAGGCCGTTACCTTGCTTTCTGTAGCTGATCACACCGTATTGCATCACAAAACCGAGGAGAAGGACGGCTACACAGCCATTCAAGTCGGTACCGAAACAGCCAAGAAGCTCAGCAAGAGCATCGCCGGGCATGTTAAGAATGCTAAGGTGATGCCCAAGATTATCCGTGAATTCCGCATGGACGAAATCCCAGAAGAGCTTAACGTCGGCAGCAAAATCAGCGCCGACGTTTTTAGTGTTGGCGACACGGTCAGTGTAACTGGCCTTACCAAGGGTAAAGGTTGGGCAGGCACCATTAGGCGCCACAACTTCCATCGTGGCCGCAAGACTCACGGCGGTCGTTCTTATCGTCGACCTGGTTCAATTGGGTCAATGTATCCTCAGCATATCTTCAAGGGTACACGCATGGCCGGCCAGTTGGGTCACGAGCAAATCACCGTTTCTGGATTGAAAGTTGCTTTGATCGATACCGAACTCGGCGTCATCGGCGTCACCGGCGCAGTACCCGGCCCTAAGAAGGGTATTTTGATCGTGAAAGGTGCCAAGTAATGCCTACTCTTACTTACACCAAGTCCGGCACCAAGGCCACTACTCCGGCTAAGCTGGACAAGGCTGTCTTCGGCGTAACTCCTAAGAATCACGAGCTACTTAAGGCTGCCTACACCATGTACCTAGCCAACGGCCGCGAAAACTTAGCTGTCACTAAGACTCGAGGCCTAGTCCGCGGTGGTGGTAAGAAACCTTGGAAGCAGAAGGGCACTGGCCGGGCTCGTTTCGGTTCATCTCGCGTGCCTATCTGGCGTGGCGGTGGTATAACGTTTGGTCCAACTGGACAGGAGAATTACTCCAAGCAGATGAACACCAAGGCTAAGCGGTTGGCTATTCGCCAAGCTCTGAGTCTTGCTAATGACGCTGGCAAGGTCAAAGTTGTCGAAGCCTTTGCCACTATGGATGGCAAGACCAAGGACATGGCCACATTCCTAAGCAAGATCGATGCAACCGGCAACGTTCTATGTGTGGTCGCTGCCAAGGACGTAACCAAGGAACGCGCTACTCAGAATATCCAGAAGCTCAAGGTCAGTGGCGCTACTTATCTCAACGTATTTGATGTCATGAACGCCGACTCGATTATCTTCAGCAAAGACTCGCTGGCAACTATCAGCGATTGGCTAGGGGAGAAGAAGTAATGAGCAAAACTATCACTCTCCGACCCCGACTAAACGAGAAGACCTACGCTCTGGCCGAGAGCCGTGTGTATGTATTCGACGTCGATCGCAGTGTCAACAAGCACAGTATTGCCCGTGCTGTTGAGGCTCAGTTTGAGGTCAAGGTCACCGCTGTTAACACCACCAACATACCTGGCAAAGCCAAGCGTATTATCAGCATTACCGGCAAGCGCATGAAGAATGCCGAGGGCAGTCGGGGAGACATCAAGAAGGCCTACGTCACTCTTGCTGAAGGTAACAGTTTGCCATTCTTCAACGCTATCGAAGAAGAAGAACAGAAGGAACAAGAAGTACAAGCCAAGGTCGACAAGGCTGCCGCTAAGCAAGCTTCTAAGGACGCCAAACCGGCTCGTCGCGGGCTGCTTCATAGGAAGACCAGCGACAAGGAAGGTGACAAGTAATGGCAATCAAAGCCTACAATCCCACCACTCCAGGTCGCCGCGGCATGACCAGCCAGGACTTTGATGGCATTACTACTAAGAAGCCGCTGAAGTCACTGCTTGTACCTAAGCGCCGCACCAATGGCCGCAACAACCAAGGCCGGATCACCACGCGTCACCGTGGCGGTGGTACCAAGAAGTTCTACCGTCTGGTTAACTTCAAGTTAGCTCAAGGCATCACTGCCACCATCGAACACATCGAGTACGACCCGAACCGCAGCGCTCGTATCGCTCGTATCAAAGAACCCAACGGCATCTACCACTACATTCTGGCTGCTAATGGTATGCAAGTCGGCCAGACTATCACCAGTGGCGAAGAAGCCCCTATCGAGATTGGCAACCGTTTGCCACTTAAGGCAATTCCTATCGGTAGCACCATTCACGCCATCGAAATGAAAGTCGGCCTTGGTGCCCAAATGGTCCGTAGTGCCGGTAATAGCGCCCAGCTAATGGGTCGCGACAACGGTTATGCCCAAGTTCGTCTACCTAGTGGCGAAGTTCGTCTTATTAATGAGAATTGTTCTGCTTCACTTGGCGTTGTCGGTAACGAACAGCACCAGAACGTGAAGATTGGTAAAGCCGGCCGTAACCGACACAAGGGTAAGCGCCCAGGTGTTCGTGGTGTCGTTATGAACGCTGCCGACCACCCGCACGGTGGTGGTGACGGTGGTCGTCACGGTATCGGTTCGGCGCCTAAGACTCCTTGGGGTCAGAAGACGCTTGGTTTCAAAACTCGTCGCCGTAAGAGCACAACTAAGTTTATCGTGAGATCACGACACGTAGGGAAGAGGAAATAATTATGAATCGGAATGCAGCAGAGCCAGTTACGGGTCTAACACTTACAGCAGAAATGGCTGCTTTAGGTCTTGATGAGGGCTATTACTTATGGACAGAGGCTGCCGGTCCTGTGTCCGGACTCGAGTTAACGGTTTTTCGTGGTGCAGTGGCTGCACGAGTACGTGAACGAACAACTGATGAACCAAATTTGGACAGTCTGAAAACTGAAGACTACCAGCCATCCGAGCATTTACCAGCAGCAACCCAAAAAAAGCTAAGCCGAGCTCATGGTATAGGTGTTACCGTAGCTGATCTTTTGCTCGACCAACAAAGAGAAGGAGCTAAGCTATGAGCCGTTCCCTAAAGAAAGGTCCCTTCATCGACTTCAAGCTCGCCAAGAAGGTTAATGCCTTGGGCGATAATGATCGTACCATCGTTAAGACATGGGCTCGTTCTAGCACGATTGCACCGGAATTTGTCGGTAAGACTATCGCTGTTCACAATGGCAAAGTTCATGTACCAGTATTCGTTACAGAGAATATGGTTGGTCACAAGCTCGGTGAGTTTGCACCAACCCGTAAGTTCCGCCGCCATGGTGGTAAGTTAGCGAAGGGCAAATAAGATGGCAGTTAAGGCAATCGCAAGGGGAGTTAGCATGAGCCCACGCAAGGTCGCCGTGGTGGCTGCTCTAGTGCGTGGTCGCAGTGTCGAAGACGCGTTGACCATTCTAAGTCACGTACCGCGCCGTTCGGCTGTACCTGTCCAAAAAGTTATTGCTAGTGCCAAGGCTAACGCTGATCACAATCATGGTTACAAGCCTGCCACCTTAATGATTACCGAGATTATGGTTACTCCTGGTCCGCGTCTTAAGCGTTACCGGCCTGCAGCTCATGGTCGGGCCTTGCCTTTCCAGCGCAAAACTTCGCATATCAGTGTCACTGTTGACGGCGAGAAGCGCGAAATTAAGAAGCCAGCCAAAGCTGCTGCCAAGACCGAAGAACAAGCCGCCCAAACAGATAATAAGACTGAGGAGAAGAAGTAATGGGACAAAAAGTAAACCCAATTAGTATGCGTCTCCAAGTCAACAAGGACTGGACCAGCAAGTGGTTCGCCGGCAAGACCGACTATGCCAAGTTCTTGAAGGACGATCTAGAAGTTCGACGTCTCATATCTAAGAAGCTGGGTAGTCGCGCTGCTATTAACAAGGTTGAGATTACTCGCACACCTAACCTAGTGACAGTTACGATTGCCACTGCTAAGGCCGGTGTCGTAATTGGCCGTGGCGGTGTTGGTGCAACCGAGCTTAAGGCTGCGATTGAGAAGATCTACGCTATTCCAGTTCGAGTTAACATCGAAGAAGTCAAGAAACCTGACATGTACGCCAAGCTGGTAGCTGAGAATATCGCCCACCAGCTGGAGCGCCGCATGAGTTTCCGCCGTGCCATCAAGTCTACTGCAGCTGCTACCATGCGCGCTGGCGCCAAGGGTGTTCGTATCGAAGTTGCTGGCCGTCTTAACGGTGCTGAAATGTCTCGCCGCGAAAAGGAAGTTGCCGGCAGCGTGCCACTGCACACTCTGCGAGCTGACATTGATTATGCGCAAGTTAACGCCCAGACAGTCGCCGGTATTATCGGTGTTAAGGTTTGGATTTATAAGGGCGAGGTTAAGTAGCATGTTGATGCCAAAACGACAAAAGCACCGTAAGGTGCGTAAGGGCCGAATCCGTGGCGTTGCCACCTCTGGCAATTACATCGCTTTTGGTGACTTTGCCCTGCAAGCCCAGGGTCAAGAACGCATTACCTCACGTCAGATCGAGGCGGCTCGTCAAGCCATGACTCGTTACATCAAGCGTGGCGGTAAGATTTGGATCCGTATTTTCCCGCACACCCCTGTTACTCGCAAGCCCCAGGACGTTAAGATGGGCAGCGGTAAGGGTAATCCAGAGTTCTTCGTAGCTAAGGTTCGTCCCGGCACCATCATGTTTGAGATGCAGGGCGTTACCGAAGAAGTTGCCCGTGAAGCTATGCGACTAGCTGCCCACAAGCTACCTGTCAAAACCAAGTTCTTGGTTCGGGAGGAGGCGTAAGAGCATGAAAGTCGTTGAAATTCGCAAACTATCAACTGCCGAACTGACTACCGAAAGCACCAAGCTGCGAGAAGAGATTGTTGAGTTGAAGCGCCGGTTGCACCTTGGTGAAATCCAAAACAACCGCGTCATTCGCCACAAGCGCAAAGACCTCGCACGCATGCTAACAGTCCTCAGCGAAGCCCTAATTAAGGAGGCCAACTAATATGGCTAAGCAAATCGTAGGCGTCGTGTCCTCCACTAAGGGCGACAAGACCATTGTAGTAACCGTTCAAACCCGCAAGACTCACCCGCTGTATCGCAAGCAGTACACGGTTAGCAAGAAGTTTATGGCTCATGATCCTAAGAACGAAGCCGAACTGGGCGACAAGGTTGCGATTCAAGAGACCAAGCCGCTAAGTGCTCGAAAGCGCCATGTCTTAAATCGCATCATCGAGAAGCCAGCTCTGCGTGCTGATTCACTAGCCGCAACTAAGGCAGACGAGCCTAAGAAGCCTGTTTCGAAGTCTAAGGCTAAAGATGAAGAGTCAGAAACGACTGAAGGTAAGGCGTAATGATACAACAAGAATCACGTCTGATAGTCTGCGACAACAGCGGCGCCAAGGAAATCCTTTGCATTCGCGTTCTTGGCGGTACTCGTCACCGTTATGCTAACGTCGGCGACGTTATCGTTGCTACCGTTAAGCAGGCTGCACCTAATGGCACTGTTAAGAAGAAGTCCGTTATTCGCGCCGTAGTCGTTCGTACCCGCAACACGATTCGTCGCAAGGATGGCTCAACTATCAAGTTTGATGATAATGCTGCCGTAGTAATTGGTGACGACAAGCTACCTAAGGGTACACGTATCTTTGGCCCAGTTCCCCGCGAGCTGCGTGACCAGGGTTACGCTAAGATTGTTTCACTAGCACCGGAGGTACTGTAATGAGTCTTTCCGCACAGAAGCACAAGAATGCCGCTAAGCCTTTTAAGATTCGTCTTAAGAAGGGCGATCTGGTTATCGTACGCGCTGGTAAGTACAAGGGCAAAACTGGCAAAGTTACTGCCACTCACCCCAAGGATAACAAAGTTACCGTCGAAGGCATCAACATAGTCAAGAAGCATGTTAAGCCGACGCAGCAACACCCCCAAGGCGCAATTGTAGAAATAACCAAGCCTATCTGGGTCAGCAAAGTCAGTATTGTCGAGCCAACCAGTAAGAAACCTAGCCGTATCGGCTTTGCTGTAGACAAAGATGGTAATAAGAAGCGCGTTTTCAAACGCACTGGAAAGGAGATCAAGTAATGGCAACAACAGCAACCGACCAGCCAGCTAGTCCTGCTAAGACGACCAAGAAGTCTGTCGATACCGGCGCGCGTCTCCGAATCCAGCACAACGTCTCTGGTGCCAAAGAGCTTCAAAAAGAGCTAAGTCTCAAGAATATTCACCAAGCACCAAGCCTCGAAAAAATCGTGGTTAACATTGGTCTAGGCAAAGCCAATGGCGACAAGAAGATGATGGAAGTAGCCACCAACACCCTCCGTAAGATTACTGGCCAGCAGCCAATTCAGACAACGGCCAAGAATTCTATTGCTGGCTTCAAGCTGCGCGAAGGCAACAAGATCGGCCTCAAGGTTACGCTGCGCGGCGAGAAGATGTACGAGTTCATGGACCGGCTGATTAACGTTGTTCTGCCTAGGCTACGTGACTTTCACGGTGTTAGCGCCAAGGCTTTTGACCGTCAGGGTAACTTCAGTATTGGTTTTATCGATCAGTCAGTTTTCCCTGAGCTAAGTTTTGAAGAGACAACTACAGCGCACGGCCTGCAGGTCGTGTTTGTGATCAATTGTGAGCAAAAGGAGCATGCTCGAGCCCTGCTTGAGAAGTTCGGCATGCCATTTGAGAAGGAGAACAAGTAATGGCCAAGAAATCTATCGTAGCCCGTGACGCGAAGCGTATCAAGATGATCGAACAGTATGCCGCCAAGCGCAAAGAGCTTAAGGAACTAGGCGATCAAGAAGGCCTGGCCAAGTTACCGCGCAACAGCTCACCAACTCGTCGCACTAACCGCTGCAACGAGACCGGCCGCCCTCGTGGCTACATGCGCCAGTTCGGTCTGAGCCGTATTAGTTTCCGTGAGCACGCCAGCAAGGGCGAGATTCCTGGTATAACGAAAGCTAGTTGGTAGGAGTATATATGAGTAAGACTACAACTGATCCAATCGCCGATATGCTAACTCGTATTCGCAATGCTATTATGGTGCGCAAGCACGAGGTCACGTTGCCTCACTCCAACATCAAGGAGTCAGTAGCCCGTTTGCTAGCTCAGAGCAACTTTGTTGATGGCGTATCTGTTGGCAAGGCCGAAGTTGGCAAGACATTAACCGTTAAGATTAATGACGAGTCGACAAGCCCACGTATTACTGAGATTGTCCGCTTGAGCAAGCCTGGTCGTCGTCACTACGTTAACGCGGGGGAAATCCCTGTTGTTAAGCGCGGTCGTGGCGTGGTGATCATTTCGACCTCTAAGGGTTTGATGACCGGACAGCAGGCCGCAGAGCAGCACATTGGCGGCGAATTAATTTGTAAAGTTTACTAAGGAAGAAAAAGGATAATCTATGAGCCGAGTAGGAAAACTGCCGATCGCCATCCCGAGCGGTGTGACAATCACTACTACTGATGATGAGATTACCGTTGCGGGCAGCAAAGGCACTCTTAAGCAATTCACCATGCCTGACATTACCGTCAAGCAAGAGGGTGAGGAGATAATTGTAACGCGCGCTAATGACGAGCCGAAGATTCGAGCTAAGCATGGCCTAATGCGCGCCTTGTTAAACAATATGGTAGTCGGTGTTAGTCAAGGCTTCAGCAAGAAGCTGGAGATCAACGGTGTTGGCTTTCGTGTTGCCCAAGCTGGGTCAGATCTTAAGTTAAATCTAGGTTTTTCCCACGATGTGATTTACAAAGTTCCAGCCGGTATCACGACTGCCATCGAGCAGAACACCATTACTGTCGGCGGCATTGATCGCCAACAGGTTGGTCAAGTTGCCGCCGAGATTCGTGCCCTTAAAAAGCCCGAGCCGTATAAGGGTAAGGGCATCAAGTATGAAGGTGAACGAATCTTACGCAAGAGCGGTAAGAGCGGTAAGGACAAATAGGAATATATTATGAGTAAACAATTAATACATAAGCAAAAGAATCGATTGCAGCGCAAGGGTCGCATCCGTTCGGTCGTCAGCGGCACAGCTAAGCGACCACGCCTAAGCGTCTATGTTAGCAATCTGCACATTACTGCGCAGTTAATTGATGACACCACCCACAAGACTCTTGGCCACGTTACGACTGTCGGCCAGAAAAGCCTTAAGGGCACTATGACCGACAAAGCCGAGTGGGTTGGTACTGAAATAGCCAAGGTTGCCAAGGCCGCCAAGGTCAAGACTGTAGTTTTTGACAGGGGTGGCAAGTTATATCATGGCCGTGTTGCGGCCTTAGCCGACACCGCCCGTAAAGCAGGATTGGAGTTCTAATATGGCTGATACTAAACCCCAGGAGCGACGCAACCGTCGTCCCGAAATGATTCAAGAAGAAAAGCAGTTTGACGAGCGAACCCTGCATATTGACCGTGTAGCCCGTGTTGTTAAAGGCGGCCGTCGTTTCCGTTTCCGTGCCCTCGTAGTGGTCGGTGATCGCAAGCACAAGGTTGGCATTGGCACCGCCAAGGGTGCTGACGTAACTGCTGCTGTCACTAAGGCCACAGAAGTGGCCAAAAAGAACTTTGTCACAGTTTCACTATACAAGGGTACGCTACCCCACGAAGTTGAGACTAAGGTTAGCGGTGCACACATTCTGCTAATGCCTGCTAGTGCTGGTACCGGTCTGATTGCAGGCGGAGTAGTTCGTACCATCCTAGAAGTTGCTGGTGTCAAGAATGCTCTCAGCAAGTCGCTTGGCTCAACCAACAAGACCAACACCGCCTACGCGACAATCAAGGCTCTCGATAGCCTAGTCCCGGCCAGTAAGTGGGTTACTTCTGTCTCTAGACCTAAGGCTAAGGCCAAAGCTAAGACTGAGACCACAGACAGCTCAGCTCCTAAGGCAGAAAAGCCATCGGCCACCGAGCCAGCTGCTGCGAAGAAGCCTGCAAAAGCTGCCGCGGCCAATAATGCTGCCAAGAAACCAGCAAAGGCCAAGGCGTAAAATCATGAAGTATCACGAACTACAAATTACCAAGAGCCGAAACCGTAAGCGCGTTGGCCGCGGCATCGCCGCCGGCAAGGGCAAGACGGCTGGCCGTGGCACCAAGGGTCAGGGCGCTCGTGCTGGTTCTAGCGCCAAGCCTGGTTTTGCCGGCGGCAGCAACCCGCTGATGCAGAAGTTACCTAAGTTGCCTGGTTTTCGCAGCTATCGCACTGCGCACGAGAATGTCTACACTGGTCAATTAGAACAATTCAGCGGCAAAACCGTTGATGCCCAGGTTCTAGCCGAGGCTGGCCTTATCAGTAATGCCTACGTTAAGGTAAAGCTGATTGCCAAGGGTGAATTAACCAAGAAAGTTACCGTTAAGCTGCCAGCAGCCAGCGAGACTGCTATTGCAACCGTTCAGTCAGCTGGTGGTAGCTTCGAGAAGACCGCACGCCTAAGTCGCCCTAAGACATCCACCAAAGAAGCCAAAGCTAAGGCTAAGGCCAAGGCCGAGGCAACCAAAGAGACCGCAAAAAAATAGTTTGCGCATCGTCGCTTGCTGTATACTAGTAGGCAAGTGAAAACATCTAAAGAGGGTCGAGACCAGGTATGAATTGGAAGATTATTGTGCGCTCACTGACGCACAAGGACATGCGAGGACGGATTCTAGTCGTCTTGGGTATCTTGCTGGTTTATCGCATACTGGCTCACATACCAGTTCCGCTCAGCAACCCCGAGACCCTCCATCAGGTTCTTCAGAATCTCTTCAACTCGGCTAATACCCCTCAACTCCTGAGCTTTATTAACGTCTTGAGCGGCGGCGCACTGGCCAATTTCTCTATAATGATTGCCGGTCTTGGTCCGTACATTAACGCCTCAATCATCATGCAGCTGCTGACCAAGGCGGTACCGCAGCTAGAGGCGCTCCACAAAGAGGGCGAATTTGGCCAGAAGAAGATCAATCAGTACACGCGCTTGCTGACGCTACCGCTGTCAATTATTCAGGCCATTGGCTCTATTTACCTTATCAGGCAGGCAGCTCAATCGATTGGCGGTATAGGCGACATTACGGCCAATACTTCACTCACGCAGTGGGTGCTAATGGTAGCGGCCTTGACTGGCGGTTCTATGCTACTAATGTGGCTGGGCGAACTGGTAACCGAACAAAGTGTCGGTAACGGCATCTCGCTATTAATTACCGTTGGCATAGTCAGCGCTCTGCCCGGTGAGATATCTAATCTGGTCAAATCCGTCTTCAGTAACAAGGAGCACCTGGTACTGTTTGGTCAAGATCTCCCAGTTAGCAAGTCAGGACTCATCTACAGTGTCTTAATATTGACGGCCATCTTGGTGACGACTTGGATGGTGGTGATGCTCAACGAGGCAGCGCGCAAATTGACAGTTAATTACGCCAAACGCGTGCAGGGTAACCGTACCTACGGCGGCATAACGACCATCCTACCGGTCAAGCTAATCACTGCTGGCGTTGTGCCGATTATCTTTGCCGTGGCCTTCTTGAGCGTACCGAGCTTTGCCGGTCAGCTACTGAGCGGAAGCCAGGGTGCTGACTTGGCACAGCTCGGTACCAACCTGACAACCTGGTTCCAAACCCCGTCGGCACAGACCTTTGCGACTCAGGGCTGGCATGCCTACATCTACCCGATAACTTACTTCTTGCTGGTGTTCATTTTTACCTTCTTCTACACTAGTATTACCTTCAACTCCAAGGAAATTGCTGAGAACTTACACAAGCAAGGCGGCTTCATAGAAGGTGTTAGGGGCGGTGATCAAACCGAAAAGTACTTGGCCAAGATTGTTAATAGACTGACTTTCTTCGGCGCGTTAAGCCTGGGTCTGCTTGCCCTGTTCCCAATCGTTGCCCAAGTGTTTATTAGCACCAGTATCACCATCGGCGGCACAAGCGTGCTGATCTTGGTGTCCGTCGCGCTGCAAACGCTGCGTGCTGTCGAGTCACGAGCTCTGATGGTCACCTATGATCAATACTCGCAACCAGACTTCTTCTACGAACCCGAAGCTCCAGCCGATGCGGCTACCGGTGGTCGCCGGCTTAAGTTTGGTCCACGCCTGTTAGAGCGGGCTAGATCCGGAACCAAACCGTCCAAAAAGACCAAAAAATAGCCACCAAGCATAACTCCTAATAATCTTCAATAAAACCCTTTACAAATAACAGGTGAGAGTGCTATACTAACACCTTAGTTATATTTATGGCAGCCAATAAGGAAGTAATCGAGCTGACGGGTACAATCGTCGAAACCCTACCCGGGACGCAATTCCGAGTAGAACTCGAAAACGGCCATAAAATTATAGCTCATGTCGCCGGCAAGATGAGGAAGCATTTCATCCGAATCGTCCCCGGAGATAGCGTTACGGTCGAGTTGACCCCTTACGATCTTACGAAGGGCAGAATCACCTACCGCAAAGGTTAATCAGAGAGAACTGAAAAGTTCCAGTCAATAATATAAGAGCAGTGAGTCACACTCTAATAAAGGAGAATGATCCGCATGAAAGTGCGTGCCAGCGTCAAAAAAATCAGTCCCGATGACAAAATCGTCCGCCGTAAAGGTCGTCTTTATGTTATTAACAAGTTCAAACCTAAGCATAAGCAAAGGCAAGGTTAGCCCCGTATGGCAGCAAGAATTTCTGGTGTTACTATCCCCGCCGAAAAGCAAGTTTGGGTTGCTTTGACTTATGTCTACGGCATTGGCTCTAAGACAGCTAACGACATCCTTAAGAAGGCTAACGTCGAGCCTACAACTCGCGTCAAGAACCTAACTGATGCCGAGATCGCCCGTGTCCAGGACGTTATTAACGCTGATCATCTTGTTGAAGGTGAATTGCAGCGCATAGTTAGTGGCAACGTCAAGCGTCTCAAGGACATCAAGTCATATCGTGGCATGAGACACGCTGCTGGTTTGCCATCACGTGGTCAGCAGACTAGGACTAACGCTCGAACTCGCCGCGGCAAGAAGGTAACTGTCGGTGGCACCGCTAAGAAGGTAGCATCTAAGACTTAATTATTATGGCTGAAGCAACTACACCCGCACCAGTTAAAGAAGAAACAACGGCCAAGCCAGTTGAGGCTGAAGCTACACCAGCAGCAACTGATGCTGCAGACGTTGCGACCGAGGCTACGACTACCGAATCAACTGCGACACCTAAGACAACCACTAAGCGCAAGAAGAACAAGCGTTCGGTACCAAGCGGCCAAGTTCACGTCCTAGCCACCTTCAACAACACAATCGTTACTTTTACTGATTCCAAGGGCAATGTGCTGACTACCTGTAGCGCTGGCGCTTGTGGATTTCGTGGCTCCAAGAAGGGTACGGCCTATGCTGCCCAAGTTGCTGCCGAGCGTGCAGCTCAAGCTGCCAGGCAACAGTATGGATTCAGCAAGGCTGACGTGTTTATCAAGGGTATTGGTCTTGGCCGCGACGCAGCTGTTCGCGTGCTAGCCGGTACAGACATTGCTGTCGAGAGTATTAGTGACGTAACCGGTGTACCGCACGGTGGTGTGCGTCCTAAGAAAGCACGAAGGATTTAATCATGGCACGTGATCGAGGTTCAATTGTTAAGATGAGTCGCCGTGAAGGTTATGCTCTTCACCCCAAGGCTCACAAGGCACTAGTCAAGCGCACCAGCAAGCCTGGCCAAGGCCCCCAGAGCCGTGGTCCACGCGGCGGCAAAGCCAGTCAATATTCCTTGCAGCTGCGCGAAAAGCAAAAAGTTAAGCGTCTATACGGCCTGCTTGAGAAGCAGTTCAGCAATCTTATGAAAGAAGCTAACCGCCGCCAGGGTCAATCTGGTCAAGTCCTGCTGCAATTCTTAGAGCAACGTGCTGATAACGCTATCTACCGAGCTGGTTTTGCGCCTAGTCGTAGGGCTGCTCGCCAACTGATGACTCACGGTCACTTTACGCTTAACGATGTTCGTGTTGATATACCTTCAATCCGCCTTAAGCCCGGTGACACCCTGACTGTTCGTCCTCACTCACTTAAGACCGAATACTTCAAGCAACTCGACGACATCAGTCCTGCGCCAAGTGAAATTCCAGGCTGGTTGAAGGTCGACCGCAAAAAAATCACCGTTTCGATCACCGGTTCACCGTCAAGAGACGACGCTGAACCAGATATTAATGAGCAGTTAATTGTTGAGTATTACTCACGCTAAAATAGGAGCAACCAATGTCAAATATTATTCATACCCCAGGTCTAGTCAAAGTCGACGACCACAGTGCCACCAGCGCTTCTTTTGCGATTGAGCCGCTGCACAATGGTTACGGTATGACTCTGGGTAACAGTCTGCGCCGCGTCTTGCTCTCCAGCATTGCTGGTGCTGCCGTCACGGCCTTTAAGATCGAGAACGTGACCCACGAGTTCACCAGTGTTCCCGGTGTCAAAGAAGACATCGTTGATATCATGCTGAATCTTAAAGGTGTGCGCTTCCGTGTCTATGGCAACGAGCCGCAGACGCTTCGTATCGTTAAGTCCGGCAAGGGCGTTGTCACGGCCAAGGACATCCAGACTAACGCCGATGTCGAAATTGTTAACCCCGACCACGTCATCGCCACTATTGACGAGGCCAAGGCTAAGCTAGTGGTTGATTTGGTTGTAGAAGTCGGCCGTGGCTATCGCACCATCGAAGAAGGCGCTGCCAAGAAGGCTAGTGACATGATTGCTATCGATGCTATTTTCAGCCCAGTGTTGCGAGTTCGATACAAGGTGGAGAATACTCGTGTCGGTCAAGCTACCGACCTCGATCGTCTGCTTTTGACCGTCGACACAGATGGTTCGATCACGCCTCAAGACGCCTTCGAAGAAGCTTCAGCTATCCTGGTCAATCAATACACAGCTCTAGCTGGTAAGACTCGCGTTGTAGCAACCGAAGTGCCAGCCGATGGCGGCGAAGCTCAAGATAACGAGTTTGGCGGTGACATGCTAGGTGACGAGACTACTGCTCTTAGCACTTCTATAGAAGACCTCAACCTCTCAGCTCGCACTACCAATGCTCTGATTAACAACGATATACACACCATTCGTGATCTGTTTGCCCTCAATGACGCCGAACTGCGCGACCTCAAAGGTTTTGGCAGCAAAGCTCTTGATGAAGTCAAAGAAAAGCTAGCGGAGTTGGAGCTCTAGGATGCATCGCCACGGATACCAGGGTCGTAAACTGAACCGCGAGCGCGACCAGCGCCGCGCACTTATCAAGGGTCTAGCTGACTCGCTTGTTAAGTACGAGTCCATCGAGACGACCTTGCCCAAGGCCAAAGAAGTCGTGCCCTACCTGGAAAAGCTAATTACCAAGGCCAAGAAAGGCGACTTACACAATCGTCGCCAAGTTCTTAGTGGCCTGCAAACCGTGGCTAGCGCACATAAGCTAGTTGACGAAATCGCACCCAAGCTCTCTAGCCGCGTCAGCGGACACCTGCGTATCGTTAAGACGACCACTCGTCGTGGCGACAACGCCCAGTTAGCTCGAGTTAGCTTCGTCGATGACCTTAAGTCAGCACCTGTGGCTAAGGCTGCCGCTCCTGCCACTGCCACCAAGGCCAAACCGGCTGCAGAACCCGCTGTAACCACCAAGGCCAAGCCAGCTGTTGCCAAGAAGGCCGCCACGAAGTCAGCAGTCAAAAAACCGGCTGCCAAGAAGGCTACCAAGCCTGCCGCCAAGAAGCCAGCAGCAAGCAAGAAAGAGGCCAAATAATGAAAACCTACAGCGCCAAGCCAACCGACGTCACCAGGCAATGGTATCTAATTGATGCCAGCGAAGCCCCACTGGGTCGTGTCGCTACCAAGATCGCTACTCTGTTAACAGGCAAGGGTAAAACCCAGTTCACTAAGCATATAGATTGTGGCGACTTTGTCGTCGTCATTAATGCCAAAGATACAGTCGTAACAGGTGGCAAAGAAACCAAGAAGATCTACTACCGACACAGCAATTATCCCGGCGGCCTCAAGGACGCAACTTTTGCCGAGAAGCAGGCCAAAGACCCAACTTTCGCTATCACCAAAGCTGTCCGTGGCATGCTGCCAGTTAATCGCCTAAGGGATGATCGTCTGTTGCGCCTAAAAGTCTACGCTGACGCAGAACACAATCATGCTGCCCAAAAACCAATTCTTATATCTGCAAAGGACACCAAATAATGGCCAAGAACAGCTACTTCTACGCTATCGGTCGCCGCAAGAGCGCCACAGCCCGCGTTCGTCTGCAAGGTGGCAAGGGTGCCATCACTATCAACGGCAAAACCGCCGCCGAATACTTCGCCGACAGCAAGTACCAACTAGCCAAGCTGCAGCAGCCTTTTACAGTTCTCGACAACGTCAACAAGTTTGACGTCAGTGTAGTTGTTTCTGGCGGTGGACACGATGGCCAGGCCGAAGCTGTTCGTCTCGGTATAGCCAAAGCCTTTGTCATTATGAACCCTGATTTCAAGAGCACGCTTAAGCGGGCAGATCTGTTAAGCCGCGATTCACGCGAAAAAGAACGCAAGAAGTTCGGCCTCAAGGGTGCTCGTAAGCAACGCCAGTTCACCAAGCGTTAAACTCGACCTACGTACTCTCAGGCTGCCAAGGTTGACACCTATTGACACGGTGTGATATATTACGCCACATGTCAAGATTCGAGAGCAACTACCAGTTTTGGTTTACCGGCATGTCAAATGGCGGTATGTTCCTAATATCTTAAACAAATAATATAAAGAACGACTATACCGCCCAAAGAGGCGGTTTTTTAGTTGTAATAATGGAGAAATAATGGAAGCACTTAGTACACATACACACCAAAGCGTTAAAAGTCTGCAGAGGACACTACAGGCTGATAAAGCGGCCTACACCGAATCTGTTGGCAAACGCGAGAAGGCACACATGACTGGCATATTAAATCATCCAAGTGGTGAGGGTACGGTTGTCAGGGTATTCTTTGGTGCGACCACACAAATGCCTGTGCGCGGCTTAGGTTATGTAACGGCGGCAAGTCGTATCGCCGAACACATTCCTCACTCACAGCTGCAAGTTATATTTGTTAACGGCCTTGGACACGAGATTAACGGTATTGATCGGGGTAGATCACGTCGCCAGGCAGAATTGCTAGCTGATTTGGGGCGAAAGTATCTGCAAGTTCATAAACCTGCCATGGCTGATAGGGTTTTATTTGGCGAAGACAACACGACTGAACTGATAACTGATTTGCAGCCAGTAGTCGGAGAAGTCATTGCCGCTGACTCCAGACTAACCGAGCAATTAGCGGGCAAGGGCTCTAAGCATGGCGGGGACTATTTAGCTTACAGCGCAGCTCATATTGCTTATCAGGAGATGGGCGTAATGGATCCTAGTCCTCTAACCTGTGACGATCCTAGTCCAGCAGCCGCAGACAGGATTTTGAATGTTGGCTGTCAGCAGGAGCACCCATTTTATGCCGTTCGGATGGCTGCGCGTCAAGCTATTAATGGCTCAGATTTAGTGCCGAGCGGCCAAGTGTTCACGCGACATGTGCTGCCTCCGTACTACATGTCGAGAAGTGGCGAGCAATTGCTTGAAGACGCCCTTGTCGACGGCATACAACTTGGTGTTGCAAGTGACCTGTCGGTTCGCCGAGATACGGACTATTTGTTGCAAGTAATGCCAGGAGAGGAGATCTGCCGTGCAATCTAAAAGACCAATTGTAATTCTGGGTGGAATGGGTCCACAGGCTTCCTCAAACTTCTACAAGCTGCTAATCGATAAATCAACCAAAGACTACCATGTTGTAAACAATGACGACTACCCAAACATAATTTTGCAATCACTGGCTGTGCCTGATTTCATCAGTGACAGAACACGTCAAGCCGAAGCCATACATCAGATGCGGCAGGCAGTTAGTCTTTCTAAACCAGCCAATCCTCTGGCAATCAGCATGGCATGTAACACGGCACATCTGTTTGTTGATGAGATAAAAATCAACGATAATCTGAACTTCGTGTCACTGATTGACGTTGTTGCAGATAGTGCTAAATCGGCAGGAATCAAAAAAGTTGGCTTAATGGCAAGCCCGGTTACCATAGCCACGGGGCTATATAGCGATGCCTTAAAAAAGCAGGGCATTAAGGTTGTAACACCTGCCAAAGCTGACCAGCAAACAACCGAATCGGTAATACGGGCTGTTATTGCTGGGCAAGCTGGAGCTGGCGAAGCTGCGAAGCTTGCAGATATTAGTGAAAAGCTGATTGGTAGGGGCGCTGAAGGCATTATTCTTGGCTGCACAGAACTACCGCTGGTGTTTAATGTGTTAGCGCCAGACTATCCTGTCTTTGATTGCCTTGATTTGTTGGCTGATGAACTGCTTAGCCGTTACTACCGCGAGTACGCTATACTAGGACAGAGATGAACAAACCTGTAATTTTGACCGGTCTTCGTGCTAACAATGATCTGCATATTGGCAACTATCTGGGCGCATTGCTGCCGATGGTTGACATGGCACGCACCAAGTCGGGCGAGTATCAGGTTAATCTGTTTGTGCCGGACTTGCATAGCTTCACTACGCCGATTGATCACGACTCGCTTCAGGTCGCCATTGCCCAGAACCTGCGGGTTTTCGCCGCCGCTGGACTACCCTTGGATAATTCCGACGTTCACTTGTATCGACAAAGTTATGTGCCAGCTCACAGCGAATTAACAGTTATTCTGAATAGCTTTACGGGCTTCGGTGAAATGCGCCGCATGACTCAGTTCAAAGAAAAAGTTCGGACGATGCGAGATGATTTTCTAGATGTTTTTGAAAAGTATGGGAATGTGGGCGGCATGACTGCCGAGCAAGCCAAAAAGACTGACGCTCTGGTGGATCCAATAAAAGAAGGCAGTGCGAGCGTGGGCCTGTTCGACTATCCAGTCCTGATGGCAGCCGACATTCTCCTGTACGGCGCGACCTATGTGCCGGTTGGCGATGATCAGACGCAGCACCTGGAGTTTACGCGAGATATTGCTGAGCGGATGAATAAGAAGTTTGCCACCGATCTCTTTGTTATTCCTAAGCCCGTCCGCGAGCAACACGAGTTCTTCGGTAAGGATCAAGGCCTAAGAATCAAAGATCTAGCCGACCCGACCAAGAAGATGAGCAAGTCTGATGATACTGGCAAGGGAGTGATCTTCATGACTGACACGCCTGAGGTGGCACGGAGGAAGATTATGTCAGCCACGACTGATAGTGTTGGCAAGATTAACTATGACCGCGACAATCAGGCTGGAATCGTTAATTTGCTTGATTTGTTAGCCTTGTTTGGCGGACGAGAGATCGTCGACATCAAGCAGGAATACGAAGGCCAAGATCAGTATGGTCCACTCAAGACAGCCGTTGCTGACGCTGTTGCAGAATTTTTGACCAAGTTTCAAGCCGATCTAGCGCGAGTCGATGAGCAGGCTATCCAAGCCAAACTGGTCGAGTCTGAGAAGCAGATGAACCAGCAGGCCAACGCCACACTGCTCAAGGTGCAGCAAGCCGTCGGCTTAAGGTCGTAGTGTGAGCAATCTCGAGCTTAGTCGGGCAGAGCGACTTGACCAATATGTTGTACGGCATAAGCCTAGTGTTAGTCGCAGTTTTGCAGTACGAATGATCGAGGACGGCGACGTTATTGTGAATGGCGAAGCCCAGCTCAAGGCCGGCTACAAGGTGCGAAAGACGGATGAGATTAGCATCAATTTTGACGAGACAAAAGCCATAGTTTTTCCCACCATCGAGCTGCCCATTATCTACGAAGATGAGGACTGCGTGGTTATTAATAAGCCGGTTGGACTGCTGACGCACAGCAAGGGGGCATTTAATCCAGAAGCTACGGTGTCAACCTGGCTGCGAAGTCGTATGAAAGCTCCGGAAGGCGAGCGAGCAGGCATAGTCCATCGTCTAGATCGTGCCACGAGTGGTGTTATGATCTGCGCTAAGACGCCTGAGGCTCTTGGCTGGCTGCAAAAGCAGTTCTCTCAGCGCAAGGTCAAGAAGAGCTATTATGCAGTAGTCGAAGGTGTTATGAAGCAGCCGGAAGCCATAATCGATATGCCAATTGAGCGTAATCCCAAGAAGCCTCAGACTTTTCGAGTCGGCAGCAACGGCAAATCTGCCCTAACAGAGTACAAAGTCGCCAAAACAAGCGATAAATACACCCTACTGGAGCTTAAGCCGACCACAGGGCGCACCCATCAACTGCGTGTCCATCTAGAGCACCTAGGACAGCCGATTGTTGGCGACACTTTTTATGATGGCGAACCAGCCGATAGGCTTTTTCTGCATGCCAGCAGCTTAGAGATAACTTTGCCCAATAAGGAGCGCAAAGTTTTCAATGCATCGTTGCCAGGCGAGTTTGAGGAGCTACTGAAGTCATGAAAGATCTGGTGCTACATCCGCTAACGCGTCAGCAGCTAGAGGGTTTTGTAACAATCCCGTCCCATGCCATGCTGCTGGTAGGTCGTGTTGGTAGTGGCAAACAGACTGTGGCTAGTAGATTGGCTGAGTTGGTTTTGGAGCTACCAACTGGCAGCCTCGATGAGTATCCGTACAAGTTGATTATCAACCCTGACGAAGGCAAGACTATTGGTATAGAAGCCGTGCGCCAATTAGAGCACTTCCTAAGCCTAAGGGTTCCCTCGAAGGGGCACAATCGAGTGGTCATAATTGAAGACAGTCATAAGCTGACAACTGAGGCTCAGAATGCCTTGCTCAAGACGCTCGAAGAGCCGCCAGCGGGCACCATAGTGATTATGACCGCCGCTCACGAGCAGTCATTATTACCAACAATTCGTTCAAGGGCTCAAATCATCCAGATCAAGAAGCCTGACGAGACGGCAATTAAGGCCCATTTTGAGGGGCATAACTTCGACATAGAAGATATTAAGCGTGCCTACGCTATCAGCGCAGGTCTGGTGGGTCTGATGTCCGCTCTGCTTGAACAATCTGACCACCCGCTAACAGAGGCCACCGATAGAGCGCGGCAGCTACTTAGTCAATCTGTTTATGAGCGTCTTCTAAGTGTCGACGAACTGGCCAAGCAGCGCGAATTAGCTATTGATGTGACGGCCATACTGCAACAAATGGCTCATATTAGCTTGCAAACAGCTACTGGCAAGCCAGCAGCCAAGTGGCAGGCTGTGCTTACAGCTAGCTACCAGTGCTCTCAAGATTTGGCCAGTAGCGCGCAGCCTAAGCTAGCGCTCACCAGGCTGATGCTTAATCTCTAAGTTATGGTAAAATATACTAACATATGTACGCTCTACTAATCATCGTAGTCTTCATCGCCTTGGCATATCACTACGGTCAGATCCGTGATGACGAGTTTGCCAATGTCTCGCGCAAAGTCGGCGATCGATTAGGCAAATTATGGGATATCGCCCACCAAGGCATGCGCGAGAACCGTTTCCTAAGAGCCGAGAAAGCTTTGTTAACAATCCTCAAGATTGACGAGAAGAACGCCGCGGCTTATAACCGCCTCGGCATCCTCTATGCCAAGCAGAAGGAATACCGTGACGCTATAGATTGTTTCGAAATCGCCTCCAGCATCGAAGCCACGCCCTCGAGTTTGCATAACTTGGGGCTTATTTATTACGAAACCGAGAATTATGAGAAAGCAGCTGTAGCCTTTGAGCAGGCGCTCAAGCTAGAAGATAATCTTGCCGCCAGGCACGTCGCCTACGCTAAGGTTCAAGAGAAGCTGGGCAATGATAAAATGATGTTCCAGGAACTCGAGAAGGCCGCCGAACTAGAGCCTAACCGAGAGACCTACAGCTTGCTTTTCAAGGCCTACACTAACCATGGCATGGAAGCCGAAGCTGATCTGATCAGCGATCGCCTCAAGAAGCTAAAGGTCCCCGCTGGGCGTCCCCGCCGTATCCTACGTCCTCGCCGTGTCGTCGTCTAACCCTTGACAAGTCTCACTGGCCAGAGCATAATAACAGAATATGTCAAGTCCGAACCAAGTAACTGGTTTTAGGCCTGAACTTACGCGGGAGTTGTATGCCGATGACCCAGGGAACCTCATACCGTTTATTCAAGCTGCGTACGGTGAAGCCTATCAGGCTGACACAGTAGAGAAGTATTTATACACATCAAGACTAATTGTACTGCGCAACAAGGCGGCCGAATTAGCTGGAGCAGCAGTCATAGACAAGCATCGGATAGTTATGACTGCACCTTCAGTTGATCGCGAAAAGTTTGGCAGTCGGATGGCGCTAAAGCTAAGGCTTCTGCAACAAAGTCGTGAAGATGGGCGTGCCCGGTGGGCGACAGTAGGTCTTAACTATCCAAAGGTTGAGGGCGTATATCGCCAAAGTGGGATGCAGCGAGTCAATAACCTAACTTATGCTCAGAGCCTGATAAATCAAATAGACACTACTGATATTCCTGTTTTTGAGTACGGCGAAGACGGACTGGTGACTATCTCGGGTCCATCGGCTGCTCAGCCTGGGTATCGTCAGATGATTCTAGCCTGGTCTCAGTAGTCTCTGCATCACTTTGTTCTCCCACTCCACTTTCTTCTACTCTCGTCATACCTGTCTCGCTGTCAGTTTGGCTGCTGGTCTTAGTTTGGCTAGCAGCTGCCTCGGCCTTCATCTCTTCAGTGACTAGGGGGACAGTAAAACTAAAGCTAGAACCTTTGCCCTCTTCTGAGCTATCTAAAGCTATAGTGCCGCCCATGTTTTCAATCATTTTCTTGGATATATATAGACCCAACCCTGTACCGCGTGTCGTATCTCGCGTAATAAGACTGCTGCCGGCTTGCTGAAGTTTGCGGAACAAGTATTTTTGCGAGTCCAAAGCTATGCCGCGACCAGTATCAATGACGCGTACTCTGACCATTTGTCCGGAGGCGGAATTTTCGACAGCTGTCTTAATAGTTATACCTCCTTGATCAGTGAACTTAGCAGCATTCCCGACTAGGTTGTAGACAACTTGTTTGAGACGGTTAATGTCAGCCCAGACCTTAGGTAATGTGTTGAGGGTGTGAACATCCGTGTTAAGGTATATGTTTTTCTCATTGAGAATAGGCTTCATCTCGTAAGCCACATTTTCGATAATTTCTTCTAGGCTGACTTCCTGGTATTCGAATTTTACCTTGCCCTGTTCTAGTCTGGACATGTCCAAGAAATCGTTAACGATCCCAATAAGCCGCACTGAACTTTCATGCATATCTTCTACCATTTCTTTGAGTTCAGAGTCTTTCATAGCCTCCTGATAGAAGTCCAGGATCATAGAAGCATTCCCCTTAATAGAGGTCAAAGGCGTCCTTAACTCATGAGAGGCTATAGAGAAGAACTCGTCTTTAGAGCGCTCTAGAACCTTCTGTTCAGTGACATCTTCTACTAGGACTACCGTACCGATGATCTTATCTAGCTGCACCATGATAGGTGCGCCAAAGATGGCTATGACCTTGTCGCCATAAACAATATCTTTGATGTGAAAGGCTTGTCCAGACTCTTGGCATTGATGAACCTGAGTTGTCAGGTCAAAATCCGGAATAGTAGCTAGACTTTTTTCAACAATATCCAGCGTTAGACCCAGCCTGGAATCATCATCCTCGATGCGGGACTCGTGAAGGTTAAGGATGCTCAGCAGTGCGACATTGTATGATATGACATGAGTGTTTTCAAAGGTCATAAGCAGGCCGACATCAAGGCTGTTAATTGCAGCCTCAAGGCGGGCATGCTCTTCTTTGATTCTAAGCGTATACTGTCTGTTCTGATGCACAAAGTGATTAAATGCCAATGACAAAACCTGGAACTCATCGCCGGTGTCGACCGATGGCGGCGCGTATTTGCCAGTCCTCGTGGCTTGGCGGACAGCCTCGATAAGTGAATTTATAGCGTTTGTTAATAGTCTGTTGAAGGCGGTAATTGCCACAATCGATAGCAGCACAATAAACAGGCTGCAGGCAGTTAAGAAGCTTATTATCTTGTAGAGCGGACTGTAGTAAGCAGCTTCGTATATAACCACTATAAGTCGTTTATTACCGTATGGCTCGACGATTATAAGCTTTAGATCGTGTTTAAGATCGCGAACATAACCCCTCTCCATATATTTTAATTTTGAATGGCTTCTTGGTGTGATGTATTTGATCGGCAGCTCTGCGTCTTCGTTGATCAACCAGGCTTTGTTTTTGCCATTGTTTTCCAAATCGCGTAGATCCAACGACCTGCCCTTATTGTTCGCCTCGGCAATGCTGCTTCGAATATTGTTGCGAGTATCTTCCAGAAGGTTATTTTTTGTGACTGACTGGAACGACTGGATGAAGACCATAATCATTAACGAAAGGCTGGCCAAGGTGAGTAATGTAACAACTCCAAATACCTTGCGTGAATACTTTCGCCTTAACGCGTCGTCTAGTCCGTACTGATTAATTAATTTTGTTCTTACAGGCCCTAAGAAGTTATCAATAACCAAGTATTGGTAGAGTGCAACGAATAATGATAGCACCAAACCTATACCAACATTCTTGACAGTCTCGATATTAGATGCATCAGCCCAAAAATGGACCTGCATGGTGCCGACTATGTAGCCAAATATCGTGAAACCGGACATCCGTAGCGCCACGTTGAGCGGGAAGTTAAGCATTCGCCTATAGAGGCGTGCCGGATCATCAGCATGGCCAGATGCCACATACCTGGTTATTGGCATGAAGATATATTGGCTGATTGAATAAGTTATACCGGCTATTATGAAAACCTCCCAGTAATAACCGAACGCTATCACCCTAAGCTGCTCGGAGTTAACGTTTATTGTCATAAAGTGATAAAAAATGCCTATCAACCAGTACCAAACGACTGCGCTGACCCACTCAATCATTAGCAGCTTAGTATTGATGCTGAGCAAATGCCGCTTTTTCCAAATGGCTGTCATTGACACAGCGATCACGGATAGTAGCGGAATGGTTAGCGCGTAGAATGTAAAAAAAGTGAAATCCCAATCGTTTGCAATGCTAACGCCGACATAACCGCACACCACGAATGTGGCCAATATCATTATCGTGACTGGCGCGGCAATTATGGGTAGAGACCCGCGAAGGGTGGTTTGGGCGGTACTAACCGGCTTCATTGTTCTTGTCACCACTTTCGTTGTTACCGTTGTCGTTATTTCCCCTCGTCATCCCCGTCTCACTATCAGTCTGTTCGCTGCCACTGACTTTAGTGGCTT
>CAYHMQ010000002.1:0-193046 GCA_964357905.1 uncultured Candidatus Saccharibacteria bacterium | reverse complement strand
AAGCCACTAAAGTCAGTGGCAGCGAACAGACTGATAGTGAGACGGGGATGACGAGCACAGAAGGAAATAGGGAGGGAGAGGCAAGCGCAAGTGCAGGGGAAAACAGGGCAGACTAACTTCTTGAGCCAGGATATTGCATAAGAGCAATAATACAATATGCATTTTTGTGCTTTACGAAAGCTTAAGCGCTGGGCTATACTGGGAGTCATGACAAAAGTACTTATCGTTGAAGATGATCCTTTGATGTCGAGGATGTATCAAAAGATCTTCACATTCCAAAAATACGAGGTAGAGGTTGCGGGTGACGGCGAAGAGGGTCTGGCAAAGGTGGCCAGCACTAATCCTACGATAATCCTCTTGGACGTCATGATGCCTAAGATGAATGGGTTACAAGTACTTGAGAAGCTCAAGTCTGATCCAGCCACCAAGAGCATACCGGTCATCATGCTAACCAATTTGGCAGGGCAACAAGATGCTGAGACTGCCCTAGCCAAGGGTGCCGTCAAGTACATCATTAAGAGTGAGCACGAACCAAAAGAAATAGCTGACATGGTTGACGAGATAATTGCCGGCTATACTCGCAACGACGTTCCAAGCGTTTCCTAAGTTTTTTCTTCCTCTACCTCATCTTCATTTTCGTTTTTGGCATTTTGCTCTAGTTGCGGTGTGGTAATCGGCACCGTGAAGCTGAAGCTGCTGCCTGTGCCCTCTTCTGAGCTATCTAGAGCTATAGTTCCGCCCATGCTCTCAACGATCATCTTGGAGATATACAGACCCAGTCCGGTGCCTCTGGTAGTGTCACGAGTAAGCAAGCTGCTGCTGGCCTGCTGGAACTTATGGAAGAGTAGGGCCTGCGACTCGGGAGTCATGCCCCGGCCAGTGTCTACGACCTTGATTCTAACAAACTCCTTATCCAACTCTGCACTTATGGTAATTCCGCCTTCTTCGGTGAACTTGGCAGCGTTACCAATTAGGTTGTAGACGACTTGTTTGAGCCTGTTCTTGTCAGCCCAGACCTTGGGAAGCTTATCAAGGGTGTGATTATTTACCTTGAGGTAAAGCTGTTTATCGCCGAGTAGTGGCTTCATTTCGTAGGCTACACTTTCAATGACTCCTTCAAGACCAACCTTCTCGTATTGGAAGTTCATTCTGCCTTGTTCCAGCCGCGACAAGTCCAAGAAATCATTAACAATATCAATCAGACGCGCAGCACTCTCATGGACATCAACGATCATCTCCTTAAGCTGAGGGTCTTTTATGGCGTCCTTGTAGAAGTCTAATATCATAGAGCTATTACCCTTAATAGACGTCAATGGTGTGCGGAGCTCATGAGAAGCTATGGAGAAGAACTCGTCCTTGGAACGTTCCAGAACCTTCCGCTCCGTTATATCCTCCACTAGCACTATCGTGCCAATTATCTTGTCCAAATGAACCATAATCGGCGCTCCGAAGATAGTCAGTATCCGGTTTCCGTAAGATACTTCCTTAATGCTAAACGGCTGGCCGTCCAGCTGGCACTGCCTGACAACCTCAAGCAAATCAAGACCCGGCATTGACTGGAGCTTATGCTTTAGAGCCTCACGGGCATTGATCGAGTCGCTACCCGCATTGCCGGGATGCTTAAGCCCCAAAACTCGCAGTAAGGCAGCGTTATAGGACAGAATCTGCTTATCTTCAAACGTCATTAGCAAGCCAATGTCTAGACTGTTAATGGCTGCTTGCAAGCGAGCATGCTCCTGGTTAAGTTGTGATAGATGCTTTTGGTTTTGGCTTGTAAAGTGACTGAAGGCCCTTGAGAGCGATTCAAACTCGTCACCAGTGTTGATCATTGGTTCAATATAAAAGCCAGTGATTTGGGCTCTGAGGACTGCTGAGGTTAGTAACTTCATCGATCGAGTCAAGGTTCGATTGACGACAATCATGACAATGACCGATAGCAATGTCACGAACAGCCCGCCAGCAACCAGCAGCCATACAACACTCATAAGCGTGCCATAAAAGTCCGCAGGGTAAGTGATGGACACCAATTTTTCGCTGCCGAACGCCTGGAAGTTAACCAACTTGGCTTCCAGCTTATTATCCCTGATAGCACCGCTTAGATCTTGCTTAATGCTCGACTGTGTTTCAGCCGTAAGGTTATCTAATGGCACAGAATCGCCCTCATTGATGACGAAAACCTTACTACTAGCACCTATCTCAAGACTACTCAACTTATCTCTATCGTGCAGGTCTGCCTGAGTAGAAAAACTGTGTAGAGCTGTCCAGGCTTGCGTATTGAGATTGTCTTTGATGATTAGCTGAAATGACTGAACGAAGAGCAGGACCACCAACGAAAAGCTGCCTATAACCAAGAGCATAACAATACCTAGAATCTTTTGATAATACTTGGTCGTAATTACATTCTTGAGATCGTATTGTCTGATAAGTTTTGACTTAATAAGGCCAACGTACGAATCAAAAACAAGGTAATAATAAAGTCCCAGTAGGAATGATATGGTAAACCCGACGCCAACATTCTTATAGCACTCTATCATTGGCAAATCAGCAAAGTATCTAAGCTGAATTGCACCAATCGCATAGCCGCCAGTCGCTGCCACAAGGTTGCGAATAAAGGCTTTGGCAGGGAATACCTCCGCTTGCTTATACAGATCCATCGGATCGTCAGTTTGGCTTGTCTGGAAGTAGTTGTTAAGCGGCGTAAAAAGGCGCTGAGTAAAAATGAACGATAGGCCGCCGACAACTGGAACCTCCCAGAAATAGGCAAAAGCCAGGACTGTAACCTGAATATTGTTGAGGCTCATCATTAGCGCCTGGTAGGCAGGCGCAACCAACCAATACCAAACAGATGTGCCTGCCCAGTCTATCAACATCACTTGAACGCGACGGCTCAGATAGTGATTGTAGCGCCAACCGGCCACAAGTAGCATGCCATTGGTGACGCTCAATATAAGTGACCAGCTAAGAAACACTTTCCAGCTAAAAGGTCGCCCTGCAATCATAGCCCAAAGCACGTAGCCGCAGGCTAGGAGTATACTTCCGAGCATAATTACTAGGCAGACCAATACAACTCTGTTTGCCCTAGCGGCCATCGACTTAGGTGAGGCCTCGTTTGCTGCTTTAGCTTCTAGTGAGTGCGCCTTAGTGCCCACAGCGTAGTCCTAATTAATCCAGCTGCCGAGTTAGGTAGCGTGAAATTAGATATGCTGGAACTATTGAGATAATAAGCAAAGCAGCTGTAACCATAAATGTAAGCTGAACCGAGCGTCCCGCAGCCTGCAGAATAGTAACCTGTGGCTGGCCGATGAAGAGCATTCCTATGACAGTATTGTCGACATCTCTAAGCGGAGCGTAGACTGCCAAGAACTGGCGATTAAGAATATTGACTGAGCCACTAAAAGGCTTGCCTTGCTTAAGCACCGTGGTTTGAATTTTGTTACTGCTTTCTTTGACTCCGACCCAACGCGATACACCGTCTGGCGCCACAAAAGTCGTAGCTGAACGAACATTTCCGGCATAGATAGCACTATCAAGACCTGTAGCATGCTTTATCCCATCAACAAAAGCGTTGTCAGCCACTAGGCCAACCACAGCTGCTCCAACTATTGTCTTGTTGGTATCACGTATTGGAGTTGCTGACTTAATGTATATTAGCGGTGCCAGAACATCTTCTTTGGCGCTAACTGTCGAAGTTGACTGTCCAATCAGTGCTCGTCTAATGAGCGTGTCTGAGGACAGCGAGTCACCCCAGCGATCAGGATTCTCCGCCCTCAGTAGGACCTGGCCGGCGTCACCAGTTATTACAAGTGACGATTGCTTCTTGTCATGAAGAAAGGTTTCCGTCAGGCTGACCAGGCGCTTATGATCTTTGGCCACTATGGCATCAGCTATGTCAGAGCTAGCAGCTATAGCTTCAGTGTTGGCCAGGGTTTCAGCTTTCTTGCCATTAATGGCATAGCCTAGTACGCTTGCCGCAGTTTGAAGATTGTCCAGAGCTGCTTTCTGAACATTGTTGGTTAGCAGGAAAGTAAAGCTAACTGTAGTAAGCAAGAAAATTGCCAACGTCAAGGATGTAAATAACATAAAGAGCTGCGACATAAAGCGCCGTGTTAAATACTGCCACACCCAGTGGCCAAGAACCAAAACACCGGCTAACAAGAAGACGTGTTGCGCTATCCAAAGCCAGCCAAACGAGGCTACAAACTTAGCTATTAATGGATTATTGCTATCTTGCCACAGGCTGCCTAGAGCAAGCAGCTCGAAGGCAAACAGTAGCAAAAACGAAACGGCAATTGGCTTAAGATGTCGCTCCAGACCAGTTGTTCCTCTACGCCAATATAAGCCAGCAATCGTTAACGCCTGCAGAGGCGGCAAAAAATGAATAGGGTTAGCAAGGCCAGCAAAGCCAATTGCAGCTGGCGCCTTGGCATTTGATTTGGTCGGCTTAGCTGGCCTGTCAGGCTCGGGTACGTTAGCGGTACCTTCGCCAGTAGTGTATTGATTCTCCTCAAGTCCCTGTAGCTTGGGCTTGGGTTGCAAGGGATCAATTAGCTGGCTCAAAATTATTCCACCGTAGCCAATAATACGTATGATCAGCGAAACGGTCTCAGATATATCGCCAAGCAGCGAGTTACCAAGCACTGATTGCTCGATTACTGTGGCATGCACCAGAAATGACAGGGCAACCAGCAAAAAACCAGCCCAGTTAACGAACTCCCTTAGTTGCTTTTTGGCAGTCCAGGCATCGAAATGCAACCAAAACACCGCGAAGAACACCAGAGCCGCAAATAGGCTAATAGCAAAGTGTACGTTTTGACCAAAGAATTGTATCGGCAGCATGCGACCTCACCTACGCTAGCTAGACATATTGTTTCACACCTAATAATACCTTAAGCACAACCATTATCATAGACATTTTATGCCTACAAGCCGACTAAATAGTTTAGAAGCTGCTCTTTACTTAAGACTCCGACAACAACCTGCCTAATTACACCCCTTCGATCAACGAAGAAATGAGTTGGCAAGCTCTGCACGCCGTAGCTGTTACTAAGGGTACTATCGGGGTCAACTAGCCAGTTAAGCTTCAGCCCAGCAATATCTGTGTAAGCTCGCACCTTAGGTGCATTCTCTTGCAGTGCTATCGGTACTATATTAAGCTCCTTATTGGTCTGCAGCTTGGCCAAGACGGCCAGCTGCTCGGCTGTGGTCGGCGACCAGGTAGCGCCAAAGGTTAACAAGGTCGGTCTGCCCAGAAAATCTGCCGGATGAACAAGCCTAGACTCTGTGCTATTAAGTGCAAAGTCAGGCGCCTGTTGACCTACTAACGTGCCTTGACCACTGGACTGTTGCTTATTGAGTTCGCTGCCTCCTGCCACAGTTACACTTTGAACCGCAAAGGAGGGCCAGGGTATGTGCAGAGAGCCTATAGAGAGCCCACCAAGCGGCTTGAGCGCAAGGCTAGCCGTCAGCGGCTTAGATTGCTTAGTTTCAAATATACTGCTGATCAGTGTTTCGTGGCCGGCGGCAGTAGCCTTGAGGTAGTATTTGCCTGGCGGCAATAACAGCGTGAACTCGCCTCTTTTGTTGCTCTTTTGGGGATTGGCCTGCCCATACGAAGCTCCGTCCCAGACCACCCAGCCGCGAGAATCAGGCTCAAGGTAGTACAGAGTCACAGTACTAACCAACGGCCTTAGGGTCGTTTGGTCGATAGTGTGAGCTGGGCTATAAACATAGACTGTGTTAAGTGTCCGGCTGGTTCTATTTTCGGCTCCATCTACAGACTCAGCGATCAAATTATACTTACCTGGTTCGGTAAAGCTAATAATGCCTGACCAGAGGCCGGTATCAACGGATTTGGTCAAGCTAAATGACTGTGCTTGACTCTTGGAGCCGACCCGCAGAGCATTAAGTTCAATGGCTGTTGAACCGCCAACCGAGCTAAGCGTGACCTTTTGATCTATGCCCACAAGCGAAGCTATAGTCCCTTTACTATCAGGTGCTAATACCTGTGGTCCTAGAGACAAAATGTTACCGCCTACTAGCGGCGGAAGACGATCTATGACTACAGTCACGACTGAGGTTGTGCCAATGTTGGCGGACGTATCAATGGCTCTAACTACTATATCGTAATTGCCGTCATCTAGATTGAGTGGGGTGAAGCTATACGTGGCATGCTTGCCACCCAGGCCCTTCGCCTCATCTACTGGCAGCCAGTTTTTGCCGCCATCGGTCGAATACTCTAGACGTGCCAAGGCCTCATTATCATCAGCAACACCACGAACTTTTGGGATGGACTTGACGACCCTAGGTAGAGCAGTCGTCATACTAACAGTTGGCGGCACCTTCTCGATTGGCTTGTCTAGGAGGGCTACCCCTGACGATCCAATAAATACTGTATTTGTCACCTTGCTGCTAGACTTAGCTGCGGTCAAAAAGGTCATATCAGATGATTCGGCTCTATTGTCGCTAGCGTCGGTGCTAACTACCTGTAAGTGATACCCGGTGTTTGGAGACAAACCGCTAACGGTGACCTGATGAGACAGGGTTAGGGAATTATCAATAGCTGTTTGTGAACCGTACCCATTAGTTAGTCCGTAGTTTACTTGTGCTGTTGCTGGTGAAGACGTGTTCCACGACACATTAACACTACTCTCAGTGAGACCTGACAGGCTGACGTTCGATATTACCACCGGCGGAGCGGTAATTTCAATACCGGTATCGCCTGAACAGGTAATTGGATCCGCCCCTGAGGAGCTATCAGATGCCCGCACAGACCAAGAGCTGCTAGAAGCGGCTTGATTTACGGTTGTACCCAAAACAAAACCCTGGTTATACGGACTAGGCAGATTACCGAATCTAAAATTTACTCCATCAGCGTCCACATATGGACTCCAACCGGTTGCAGAACCAGATTGAACAGTAAAGTCAGCTGGATTAACGGCTCTTATATCAATCCATCGTATAGACTCAGTGCTGTTGTTTGTAATATCGAAGTTAAACGACGTGTCCGTACCGGCCTCGGCCGTAGTCGGGGATATAGTCACCAGACATGACTCCAACCCGGCCTGTGCCTTCGGTGACGGTAGCAGGGCTATAAGCAAACCAGCGACCGCCAACGTAGTCCAGACTCTTCTATATCTTGATTTTAGGCTCATTCTGCCCCACATTTATCCTAAAAGCTTATGTTAATTGTAGCACGTATATCCAGGCTATTGGCCGGTGTTAGTTCCTGAGGAGACATTAAGCGGAGCAACCTCGATAATTAAGTCCTGGCTTGGTCGATATAATACAGCTTTGCGCGCCTGGGTGTAGACTAGCAGTTTGTCTCCGTTCTTGGCGTTAGTGAAAAAGGGTTGTCCCTTTGTCTTGCTGGCGTCAGATATTGTAGCTAGCGTCGGCTGCTCGTCAGTCGGCAACAGCATTAAGTGGCTGACTTTCTTAACAACAGCGTTAACAACTTGACGATTGGCTGTGTTGGGATCATTAAGTCTTTGTTCGGCGATACGACTCTTATTGTAAAAGTAGAAGCTGGGCAAACCGGCAATCAAAACAATCACAATTACCGTTATGGCCTTGGACTTGAACAAACCCTTAGGCGATACAGTTCGAAGCAGGGCCGGTCTCTTAGACTCACGGACAGACCCGCTAGCTTCAGTGTCTTGTGGCTGCATATCATCCTTCATAGTCATCGCTGTTAGTTACTCGTGTCCGGTAGTCCGGTGACCGTGGCTGCATCTTTGATCGATACGGCGCTCCAAGTAAAGTCCAAATCCTCCAAAGCCTTCTTATTAAGTACTATTGTAAAGCCTTTTGTGTTCAAATTCGATACCAGGTAACTGTATCCGGCATCAAACAGCCTTTGTTCGGTAGCACTTATATCTTCAAGTGAACCGTCAGACAGCTGGCGTTGTGCCGCCAGCATGGAGATCGATACCACAGGCTGCTGAGCATACTGCTTATCAAAGCTGACGCTGACCTTATTAGCGCCTTTCTTAATGACAGCCGAACCGCCGGAGTCCTTGTTAAAGGTCACTCTACCTTGAGCGCTGACGTCATTCAGCAGCTGCACTAGTCCGGCGAAAGTCGAACGGCCATTAAACTGAGCGTCGCCGCCCACAGTCAAACCACCACGACTCTCAATTGTGCCTAGCGAGATTAGACTAACCGCAAACTGCCCGCTAGCAAACTTAATACTGCCTTTGGCCTGAGGTGAGGCAACCTCGCCCTGAGCCAGCTGATCGACCTGCTGTTGAAGGCTAGCGTACTGATCACTCAATGAGCCTAGCTTGTCAGTGTATATTTCAAGCCCTTCGATGTGGTCAGCCTTGATGGTCTTGGCTCTTATCAGATCGGCTACAATAGTGGGCGTAATTAGCTGATTACTGGCATTAATGTTAGTGGCTAATATGTCTGAACCGACTGGAGCTTGGCCACTATTCTGCTTATCGCGCAATGATTGCAAGAAGCCCAGTGTTTTGGCCTGAGAGCTCCAGCTATTGATGCCCAGGCTACTTGTCAGCCCGCCCTCGTCAACGCCAGGGAAGCTTAGATCCGGTATGTCGTACTGGGCATTGCCTGTGCTCGCAGCCAGCTGATCAGCTTCGGCAATCAATGACTCTGTTGATGCACCCTGATAATCCGTCAGGTTAACAAACATCATGACCAAACCACATTGGGCAGCCGGAAGGTTGCCCCGGCCTTGACCTGGGCATTGAGTGGACGCACTGGGGTCGAAGCCTTCCAGAGCTGTGCCAATAACTCTGCCGGCTACAGTTGCTTTCATGGCATAACCAGGTATTGACGCAGAGGTCAGGAAGTCACCTGCGTGAACAATGCCGTTTTCACTGCTTACCTTAACCGGTACGCGACCAACCAGGGCCACGGGATGTGAATCATCGGTAAAGGCACCGGCCACAAAACCAGGCGCCGTCGAAATAACCCCCAGTAGATTGGGCTGGTATTCGCCAGTCGACTTCTTAATAGAGTGGTTATTGGCTGAGTCCATAACTACAACGTCGCCAGGTGCAAGCGACTCTGTAGATGTGTAGTTTTCAGCAAGGTCAGCACCGCCAGAGTAAAAGCCGCCGTTCGATGATGAGTATATATTACCTTCACTAGTTACACGCAGCACGTTCAGTCCATTATCCTGTAGTGTCAACAGGTCATTGCCATTGTTGATGTCATACGAAGTGATTGCCGGTTGAGAAATCGTTCTATGCTTATAAACAGCACCGCCGCCGCTAACATATACGCCGTCCAAAGACCCACCGAAGGTAGGGAAGTCGCGCCTAAAGTTGACCTCAACCTGAACCCAAGTTTCGCCACCGCTGTTACCAATGCTTGTGCCTGGCCTACCAACGCTGTTGAAGCCAGTAGTCGATAGAGCCGCTTGGCTACTGGCGGCTCGGGCTTCCATTCGCACGAAGTTATCGTTTGTCTGCCTCCAATTGAGCACTGAATTCGCAGCCAAAGCTGGAACTTGTATTTGCTCCGATAGATATTGGCCATCGGGGTACCAGCCAGCGTCGTAGAGATTCGCCGTTGCCGTCGTATTGCCGTTGATGATAACCCACTTCCCGTCAGGACGCTGGAAAGACACTGCTCCAACCCCTGATGCAGCCGTCAGGGCTGGACTGTTAACAGATTGGACTGAGCCAATATTGGCTCCAGCAGCAAAAGTCGCCCCATAAGGTATATACACATTTGTTGCGGTAGCACCGCCACCGTCAACAATTAAGAACGTACCGTCTGCCCTCGGAATAACATGCCCGCCCTGACCGACGACGTTAGTAAAGGTCGGCCCGGCAGCTGACGTCCCGTCAACGGGGTTAATAACTGCTGTTTGTCCCTGAGCCGCACCAGCAGTACCGCCTGCCGCTGTTACGCTGAGCCACCAACCGTCCGGTCTTTGGAAGGCAAAGGATCCGCAGCCATGCGCACCTGTCAGGGCTAGACCAGAAGTGAAGGTCTTGGTGTTTGGATTATAGTTCATAGACGTAGTTGCGCCTATCACTCCACCTGCAACACCCGCGAACGTCTTGTACATTCCATTTTGTAACGGTATCGCCCAAAAGCCGCAGTTAGCGGCCGTCGTTAGAGTTGGCCCGGCCGTGACAGTATTACGGATGGGGTCATAAATCGTGCTGGTCGTCAGTCCGTTACCGTGAACAATAGTCAGTGAGCCGTCAGTATTTGGTATGGCCGATGCGCCAACGCCAGTCAACCCGGACAAGCTTGGGCCAGCTGTAAACGTATTAGAATTAGCATCGTAGACATTGGTAGCGGCTGTATTATTGCCCATGATCACCAGGAACTTACCATCAGGGCGCTTGACCGCAAAGCCACCGCTGCCATTGGCGGCCGTAGGAATATTTGGACTAGCCTGAGATGTGAAGGTCTGTGTAGCTGGGTCGTATAGAGCTGCGTTGGCCGCCGGCGTCGATAGCGCCGCTATCACTACAAACGTCCTGTTAGGCCGTGCTATAACTATTGTACCGGTAGTTGTTTGTGCCTGGGGTATAGCAGGGTGTGCCCGGGACATCACGCCCGCGTAGAACTGAGTCGTATTGATTTTGGTAGTCGGAGCTAGTCTGCCCATCGGCAGTGTCAGGGCGCCATTGACAGCCTCTACACGCGTTACTACCGGACCTGACGGCTCAGACTGACTGATATACGCTGCACCCAGTGAGGAATCAGCGGCCGTGTCAGACGTAAGACTAGTTGTTGTATTGTCGCTAATAGTAGTCAGGAGGAAAGGACTGCTGGTATCACCGGCAGCGGTGCGGTATATCTTGCGAGCCGTGGTGCCAGTACCGGTAATACCGGTAGGTATGGATGTTAGGTTAACCTTGTCAGTACCACCCACACAAGTTATAACGTTGGATTTGGCGCCCAGAGCCGATTCAACTCCGTCGGTGATAAACGTTACATAGTAGGAGTGCGTACCAGCCGTACACGAGCCACCGCCAGCCGACTGGGTCGCAGTCAGAGCCGTCGGTATAGTGCCGTTGTTCTGTTCTTGGCCGCCAGGCTGACTAAAGGTAAAGTTATCTCTGTGCAGCACAGTTGAATTATCAACACTGACATCAAATAGGGTAGGCGTTGCGTAGTCTAGCCGATGAACGGTCGTGTTATTGCCCGTCCAGGTGCCGCGTTCGTCTACCAGCCGCTTCGGTAGCGGTCTGTTAAATTGAGCTGTAATACGTACACAGTTATCAGTCGAGCCTGGCCTGATAAAATCACCCGCATTCGTCAACTCTTTATCAGTTGCGCTATTGAGCGGTGTTGTACAGCCCCCACTATTTGTGGCGGTGCGAACAAAGAACTGTATGGTTGAGAAGGCTGAGTTGGTCGAACCGTTAGTGGCAGCCGAGTAAGGTGATTCGAACTGAGCATTCCACTTGAGTGTAGAGCTAATGTTGAGTGCACTAGTAGAAATATCATCAGAAGTGTATTTGGTGGCGGTACCATTCATAGGTAGCCCGGTGTCATAATTGTTAGTACAGCCGTTTGTACATGTGTTGGTACCGGTAATGATCTGCCATGTGCCGTTTTGCCGCATCAATGAGAAAGCACCTGTCGTAACGGCAGTCAGGGCTGTACCGTGAGAGGTAAAGCTATCGGCCGATGAGTCATAAATGTAGGAGTTGGTCGAGCCGCCACCAACAATTATCAAAAACTTGCCGTCCTGCAGCGGTATGGCATGGCCACCGTTGCCCATGGCAGTCGCCGGACCATTGCTGGTTCGGCAAGTGATAGTATTAGCCACGGGATCATATAGAGCCGAAACGCTCACCTTCGACAGAATTACAAACTTTCCGTCGCCACGTCTAAGCGCTACGGAGCCCGAGCCATTGATTCCACATGTGCCAGCCGTCTGCGTACCGTCAAGGCTAGGCCCGGTCGATGGAAACGCGCCAATACTAGGGTTAGCTGTCGATGGGTTATATATTTGAGTCGTGCTGGCAGAACCGCCAGTGACTATTAAGGCAGATCCATCTGGACGATTCAATGCTAACGAGCCCGCGCCCCAAGCAACACCGCCACTGTTAGTCGGGCCAGCGGCAAACGTATTTGCGATTGGATCATAGACATTGGTTGTGCCTGCACCGGCACCCAGCGCAACTAGGAACTTGCCGTCTGGTCGCTTAAAGGCGACTGTTCCGGCACCAGCAGCTGCAGTTAGGGATGGCCCGGCTGTGCTAGTAACCGTACCTTCTGGATCGAGATTACTAGTGTTAACTACACCGTTGGCTAGTACCACGACGTGCATGCCGCCTGGTCGCGGCAGCACTACTGAACCCGCGCCAACTGTTCCAGCACCAACGACCAGAGTTTGTGAGTTAGTGAATGTGCCAGCGATTGAATCATACAGCGATGTAGTCAATGCTGACCCGCCTTTGATAACTAGATACTTGCCATCCGGACGACTAATGGCGCTAGCGCCGGCACCGATATTAGCATCTACCGCTGGTTGACTAGATGTAGTGATGGTACCGCTGCCGGAGTTAGGTATAGTACCGTCGGATAACTCTAGCTGTCCCGAAGGCGTAGTGCTGTTCGATAGGCTGGAGCCTAAGGTGCCCGCAGCGAAGTCAGCATAGCTAGTTCTAGCAATACTATTATCACTTGTGTTAACGGTTAGATTGCCGTTGATGCCAATGCTCTTGTTGAGTGTGTCAGCCACCAGTACATTACTTGTTCCGGCCGAATTTTGAATGGCAAAAGCATTGGTTGAGTCAGACTGATTCCTAATCTGTACAGGCGTAACGATCGGGCCACTGATAGAAATTTGCCCTAGGCCATAGGCAGTTGCATTGCTGCCGTTCTCCAACTGTACGGCATCCAGGTAGAAGTTATGTGCCGTCGCCTCATTCTGAGCAATATAGATAGATGTTGTTGTGCCCGTGAAGGTGCAGGTTGCAGAGTAGCGCGTCCAACCAGACGTAGAAGGCAAAGTACCCGAAGAAGTAATGACGTTGCAAGCGTTGTCAGAACCATTACCGAAGCCAATGATCGGCATAGACGCAAACGCCGTACCAGAGTTAATTAACGAAAATGCCACTGTGTAAGTGCCGGCTGGCCAGCTGCCAGACGACAGGGTATAGCGTGCGCCATCGCCAGCATTGGCTGTGGTGGCAACTTTTAGTGAGGCTAGGCCATATTTGGCTTGTGAGGTGTCGCGCGAGATAACTGCCGTCCCGCCGCCGCCATTGCGATTAGTCCAGCCCGCTACGTTAACCTCAAAGCTTGGATTGGCTGGGTTGTTAAGCAAGTTAAGGTCAGTCGTATCAACGTTAAACACCTGACCGCCGGCCGCATTCTGAACCGATAGAGCAGTTGTGGAATTAGACTGATTCTGAAGGATGACCGGACTAGTTATGGTACCCTGCAAAGTTACTTTGCCCTCGCGGTAGTTTGAGTCAGCCGAGCTGCTAAGCTGTAGCAGAGTGGCGTCGACGTAGAAGGTGTGGACAGCTCCGGCCACTTGCTTGATGTAGAAGTAATTGCCAGAGGTAACGCCAGAGCTAGGGGTCGTGAACGTACAGCTATAACGCGTCCAGCCGTTGCTATAGATAGACGTGCTTAGCGCACACGGCGTGTCGTCAGCCGCACCATCCTTAGAGAAGCCAGCCTGCATATCAGTGAAGGCAGCACTAGCGCTATCAAGCTTGGCGTAGAATAGAATATTATAGGCTGTGCTGGCACTAAGCGTAGAGCTGAGTTGCTGCTTAATTCCATCACCAGCGGCTGAAGTCGTGGTAATCTTGACCGAGTTTGCGCTGCTATAGAACTGCGAAGTATCGTTAGCGAAGACCGTTTCCGAACCACCTTTCTTGACCCAAACACCAGCACCCGAACCGCTAATAGTTGTCTCGAAGCTTGGATTGGCCACCAGATTACCGGCATTTGCACCGGTTGAGTCCACGCTAATCACGCTGTTACCGCTACTGTTTTGAACCTGGAAGGCCTGAGTACTAGAGCCGCCGACGCTCAATGTGCCGGTAAAGTTGGCTGCCGAACTAATCGTCTGGCCATTGATTAGGCCAGAAGTGATCGTGCCACTGGAGATGTTAATGTTACCGGATTGGGTAGCACCTAATTGAACAATCGTACTGCTGCCGACGCCGCCTACAGTATCAGCGTTCTTAGCATAGGGCACTGAGCCCATCTGAACTCGTGGGCTCATATAGCCAGCCGCATCAGCATTAAACCGCACCGCCAGATACAGAGATGAATTGGTATTAAAGTCCGGCAGGGCAGTAGCCGAGCCTAGATTAGTTTGAAAAACACCGTTCGTAACAGTCACGCTCTTGGTCAGCTCATGCCACTTGTCGTGCACACCGTCACTCGGCGTACCCAGCGCCGAGTCGTCATACATGACAAAGTCAAAGTCATAAGCACCATTTGTGACATTGGTGCCGTCAGCATTAACTACCTTACCCTGGAAGCTTATAAGGGATGGATTTGCAGCATTAGCGGGTGCAAAGCCAAGCGCCGTAAACAAGCCAAATAACAGTAGGAGCGGCAGCAAAAACCAGCGCTCAAAAGCCCTCTGAAGTTTCCTTTTATATTTACCCAGTGTTTCTTTCCTCAGTACTTACGCTTAATATGATACGCCTATCACGCAAGCATAACAAGTGTTAAAAGGCCTATTATTATTTGGCTTTTTTGGGGTTAGTTTTGCTGCTTTTTTTGAGCTTCCTGACTTTTTTTTCAACTTTGGGCTTGGCATCTGTAGGCGGCTTCTTATACACGACTTTTGGCACATGACCAGGTCGGGCACGGCGCCACAACACATACTTCCAAGACCTGATTACTGCCCAGGCGACCAATACAACAGCGCCTGCAAACACGATCAAGGCCGGTAGATTCACCAGATATAGGGTGTAGTTTTTGACAGCGAAGCTATCAATTCCATCGTAGCGATAATAGACTTCCATTCGATAAAACTTAGGCCACCAGCCCTCTCTTGCTACAGTTTGGAGATTAACTGGAATCTGACGATATGTCTCAGGCAAAACATAGGACGAGTTCTCATTAATTACGCCCTGCTTAATGACTTTTCCCTTGGGAGAAATCAGCTTTACGATACCGCGAGGCACCACCTGGACATTGCCAGGATTCTTGAAACGCAGATTGATGGTTGCTGGTAGACGACCCCAGTTAATATCATAGCGAATACCGTCGAGCTTAAGATCATACTTCTCACCACCGACTTTGGTAGCCAATATCAGAGAGGACAGTTGCTGCTTAACATTGACCTGGTTACCTCCGGTGGCGTCTAGACTGTTAACGGCAGCAACGACTGCTCCGTAATGCCCGCCGGGTGTCAACGATACATCATTTATAATTGTGGCCTGGATTGTAGCAGTCTCATTGGGCTGAAGTGTCAGATCATTGACGGATAATCTCAGCCACGACGCTAAACCATACTTCTTAACCAAAGTACTGGCGTTACTGCCAGCAAAGACCAGTCCGCCCGTTTCGTTCAAAGTACCGAAGTTAAGTACCGACAGGTGGAGTGATTGTGCGCGGCTAGTTTTGTTGCTAAGCGTTAGGTCGAAGGTTTTGGTAGACTCACTCGCCTGAATCCTAACTGTCTGTAAGAATGGCACAATTGTGATTTGAGAGCTAGGCTTAGCCGCCGATGCTTGTGTCGATGCAAAAGTTGCGGTCGCTAAGCCAACTAGTAATATGACTGCTAGCTTTTTCATGATTTGCCGGATTTCTTCATAACCTTAGTTCGGCGAGCTACAGATCGACCCGTTGACCACATACCAACAGCAGCAAAGAGGCCCACTACTAGAGCTACGCCTATCACCCTCCAAGGTATCACCCAGAAGCTGACTATAGCTTCTAGTGGTACGTCTTGTTTGCCATTGTCATAGGCTAGTAATAGATGAGCGCTGTAATGGCCAAATTTAAGCTTGGAGGCTTTGCTGAAGTCCCACTTAAGGTCAGTTACGGGTTTGTCGTCCTTATCTAGAACTACCTGTCCACCAGACTCTTTCTCGGTGTAGAGCGGAAAGCCGTCTTTCCAGGCAGCCGTGAAGATGCGGTTACTACTAGGTAAAACGTTACCTTGGGCGGAGTTTACCTTTAGAGTGGCTACTGTTTTGTCGCCTCGTTTGATGAAGATATTGCCAGTCGGTATTAGATGAACGTTACCGCTGTTACGGACCTTGACCTTAAAGGTAGCTGGTAGGAACTCATAGAAACGTTGATCAGCGCTGAAGCTGACTACATTAGCTGTACGCTTCGCGCCTGGTACTTCAGCCTCTACTAGGGCTAGAACGGCGGTAGAGCCTATTAGGACGTTCTGACGGCCTGAGGACTTCTCTGGAGCCCCAGCGCGAGAGAAGACAGCTGCGTAGTAGTAACCAAAGGCAGCTGAAGGCGGCAGCTTAATAGTCATCTTAACCGTTATCCATTGACCAGGCGGAGCAGCGAAGGTAGTAGGCGAGAAGCTAACCCAGTCGAAGTAGTCATCGCCAGGAGCTCTGTCGGCAATAGCTGGTTTACCTTCGTCGCCGTAGGCTGAGAACTTCATTAGACTGACTTTGAGAGTCTCTTCATGAGTGCTGCCATTCTTGATACGAATGTCAGTGGTCAGAGTACTGCCCGGGGAACCACTGAGACTGATAGGCAGTGGTGAAGTGACTAGATTGAGAGAGTCATCGGTGGCGGCGTGGGTGTGGAGGGGGACAGCGATACCGCACACTAGGAGAGCCATTATCAGGGAGGCTTTGATAAACAATCTCATTTTTTGCGCCCTGTCTTTTCTGCCAAGAGACGATTCATCCGACGCCGCATTATTAGGTAGACCAGCAGAGCTGGTAGAGCAATTGCGAATATAACTAAGAATATCACCCTCCAAGGTATCACCCAGAAGCTGACTATAGCTTCTAGTGGTACGTCTTGTTTGCCATTGTCATAGGCTAGTAATAGATGAGCGCTGTAATGGCCAAATTTAAGCTTGGAGGCTTTGCTGAAGTCCCACTTAAGGTCAGTTACGGGTTTGTCGTCCTTATCTAGAACTACCTGTCCACCAGACTCTTTCTCGGTGTAGAGCGGAAAGCCGTCTTTCCAGGCAGCCGTGAAGATGCGGTTACTACTAGGTAAAACGTTACCTTGGGCGGAGTTTACCTTTAGAGTGGCTACTGTTTTGTCGCCTCGTTTGATGAAGATATTGCCAGTCGGTATTAGATGAACGTTACCGCTGTTACGGACCTTGACCTTAAAGGTAGCTGGTAGGAACTCATAGAAACGTTGATCAGCGCTGAAGCTGACTACATTAGCTGTACGCTTCGCGCCTGGTACTTCAGCCTCTACTAGGGCTAGAACGGCGGTAGAGCCTATTAGGACGTTCTGACGGCCTGAGGACTTCTCTGGAGCCCCAGCGCGAGAGAAGACAGCTGCGTAGTAGTAACCAAAGGCAGCTGAAGGCGGCAGCTTAATAGTCATCTTAACCGTTATCCATTGACCAGGCGGAGCAGCGAAGGTAGTAGGCGAGAAGCTAACCCAGTCGAAGTAGTCATCGCCAGGAGCTCTGTCGGCAATAGCTGGTTTACCTTCGTCGCCGTAGGCTGAGAACTTCATTAGACTGACTTTGAGAGTCTCTTCATGAGTGCTGCCATTCTTGATACGAATGTCAGTGGTCAGAGTACTGCCCGGGGAACCACTGAGACTGATAGGCAGTGGTGAAGTGACTAGATTGAGAGAGTCATCGGTGGCGGCGTGGGTGTGGAGGGGGAGGAGGAGCGACAAAAGAACCCCAGAAAACACCAATAAAGATTTCAAAGCCCTCATACTTATACTGATTTTACAGGATAAAGCCTATCTATTAAACCGCCAGACATTAAAAGAGACTGCTGCTGCAGCCTCTTTTTCATAAGCCTAGAAGCCGTGCTTTAGAAGTTACCGGCACCAATAACAGTCAGCGTATCGGTGTAGTCCGTAGCGGCGGGAACAGCGCCGTCAATGGTAGCTCGCTCTGTCAAAGTTATTACATCACCAGTCGAAGTGCCATTTGCGCTGGCTATTGGCCTGAAGTTGTTCGGGTCAAGCACACCGGCTTTGGTGCTCGTACCATCGTAGGCAGCGTCTAGCGACACAGTACCGCCACCGGAGGCATCAGTAGTGATTGTCACGCCCAGACCATAATCCTGGGTGTTGGTAGTCAACGTATGAGATGCACTGCCGAGAGCGTTGGCGTTGGTAGTTGGTATCGTGAAGTTGGAGGCCGAAGCGGATAATAACGCACCTTTGGTGGCAGCACCACTAGAACCATTGAGGTTCTTGACCCAGGCAATCCAGCCCGAAGCAGCATTGGTTGTAATGGTCACCGTCCTACCCGCAGTCGAGACGACAGAAGACGTGCTAAGGTTAGTCGAGAATGTGTCTGTGTTACTGCTGAGTACGAAGTTAAAGGTTGGCGGAACAGAAGCTGTCACCACAATTTGATCGTTCGATATTGTCCGCAGAGCTATGGTATTAGAGTCACTTCCGACGGTAATCGTCGGGTGGTATTCACCGGCCGTAGCGTTGGTGACGGCGGTTGCTGAGGTCAAATCAACACAGTAGGTCGTAGTAGCCGAGAGAGCAGTCACTCCAGTAATTGTAAGAGTTGAGCCCGAACCAGAAGCCGAAAGCGTACCTGGTAACGCCGTATCGCCAGTCTCAGAGGCACAGGTTGCCGTGTTAGTTGACTGTGTAGCATTAACGGCACCACTACTACCAGTCCAGGTAGTGCTATCAGCACCGTTAAAGTTAATAGCTACGCTAGTAGCGCCCGCACCAACGGTTCTGAACTGCAGCCTAAAAGATGTAGTAGAACCGGCCTGAAGACGATTAAGTCGAACGTAAGAGGTGGTCAAGGTGGCAGCATTGGCATTCTGTGCAGCAATCACTGCCAGCAATGCCGGAGCCAACAAGGCCACAACCGCTACGTATGCCACAGTGGAAGTGAATTTTCTTTTTAGTTTTGTTATCACTATTTTTACCCTCTTTTTAGTGGTTTTTAGGTGTTACGCTAAGAATACCAGTTATGTTTTAATAATGTCAACCTTAATTTACTTATATTGTGGTTGTTTTGTCCAAAAATTTACATAGAATCAAAAACTAGCCGACGCCAGAAGGGTAATGGTCTCCGTGTAGTCATTTGCGGCTACGTCGTCCGATGCTGATTTTGCTTTAACAATGATTGAACCAGTGCCGCCAACAATTGGACCAGAGGCCGTTATAATACGTCTAATGGTCGTGTCTGTTAAGCCAATATTGTTTGATGCACCATTATAGGGACTAACCTTGATCAGTGTGCCGCTAGTGGCGCCCGTTGCTGTCACCTGAGCTCCGAAACCTCTCGACAAGGCACTCAGATCACCAGTGGCGGAAGTTATGGTAGAAACAGCTACAGCGCTATAGAGGCCGGTATTCTTACCATTTATGTAGATGTCGCCACCTGAGGCAGCGTTAGTATCAAAGGTTACATCAACGGTCGACGGTGCATCCACGACCGACCCGGCCAACAACGTGCCAAGGCTAAGACTGTTTGTCGACACCGAAAAGGACAGATGGGGGTTAGCCGTCGTTGCCGAAGCCGTCGGACCATAGCCTGATTCGGTGTATTTACCCTGTGTAGCCTTGATCCTCAGATAGTAAGTCGTGTCGGGAGTTAGCCCAGTAATAATTGCTCCGCCGGCTCCGCCCCAAGTTGAATACGTCTGGTAATCTGTCAGGGATAGTGTAGAGCCAACTGTTAGATCGTTCTTAACATACCTGATGTCACTGCCAAAGTTATCGGTACTAATAGACACTGCATAGAGTGCATCTGATGGATTACTCTGTTGGTCGATTACAAAATGTAACTTGTTGTAATAGGCACTGCTGCCGTTGTCGAAGGCTGCAACCTTTGGCACATGAGCTTGCTGGGTCTCTATAAAGCCCGGTTTAACCGTGTAGGTTGTCGTAGAGGCGCTGACACCGCTTATCTCGCCAGTTATACCCTCTAGCGCATAGTTGCTGGTCGTCGAGTTGGCAGCACCGCCACTACCAAACCCATAGCTATTAAGCTGATAGTTCGAGGTGCTCGGAAAGGCCGCAAACACAAACAAACTAATTGGCAGCAACTTCACTAACATAAACGTCATTATATATGACCGAGCCTGAGTCTATAAATTCCACTTGAGAGAGGACAGCATATCCCCAAACTCATTATTAACCAGCTCGGACTCGGGCCCAGAGGTCAAACTTACTGTCAATAGATAATTACCGTGAGGCCACAGGACGGTTTGCTGGTACGTCGGGTCACTGCGCTTGGAGACAATGACGGACTCGCCACCATAAGTAGACTCAGATAAGGTATACAGCTCTGGGTGCGCTTCATATAGCTTGTAGGCACTGTCCTCTCGAACACCGCCACTTGGAAGTGGTGTGATGACTAGGCTTAGTTTGGCTGATTGTCCGACGCCTGCTTCTTGACGAGCTACCAAGGTCCAGTTTTGCAATGATGCCGAGACCTTAGATTCTGGAAGCAGCTGAAACCTGCCAGAATAGCGCGCCGAAAAATATTTGCTGTCTAGGGCTCTGTGACTTGGCTGAGGTGTCGTCAAACTACCAGGCGATGTACTAATAATCGTGCCGTTTGCTGGTTGCCTAAAGAAACTGGCTACGATCAATGCCATGCCAACAGCTAGCGCCGAGATTAGCACTGTAACGGCAAGTAACTTGGCCTTTTGGCGTTTCGTCTTTTTACTCATAAGCTACGACTAATACTATATACGATTATTCAAGCCGACTAGCCGAATATATACTATACTTAGAATCAAGACAGCTATAGCAAACGAAGGAGCATATGAGCGCAGATATCAAGCCAGAGGCCGACATTGCCGTTATCGGACTAGCCGTTATGGGTCAGAACCTCATTCTTAACATGAACGATCATGACTACACTGTAATTGCCTATAATCGGACGACTTCTAAGGTCGATGAATTTATGGCCAACGAGGCTAAGGGTACAAATATCATTGGCGCACACTCTGTCGAAGAAATGATTGCTGGGCTCAAGCGACCTCGACGGGTCATGCTGATGGTCAAGGCGGGCAAGCCAGTTGATCAGACCATTGAGCAACTACTGCCACATCTTGAGGCAGGTGACATTATTATTGACGGTGGCAATTCATTGTTCGCAGATACCGACCGCCGCCAAAAATATGTTGAGTCCAAAGGCTTGTTATATGTAGGAACCGGCGTGTCAGGCGGAGAGGAGGGCGCTCGCCATGGTCCTTCAATTATGCCCGGCGGATCTCCGGCTGCCTGGCCACACGTTAAAGATATCTTCCAGAGTATTGCCGCAAAAGTCGACGACGGTTCGCCATGTTGCGAGTGGGTCGGCGAGGGCGGCGCTGGACACTACGTCAAAATGGTTCACAACGGCATAGAATACGGCGACATGCAGCTTATTGGCGAAGCCTATCAGCTGATGCGCGACTACCTTGGGCTGAGTTCTGATGAAATGTCAGCCGTTTTTGCTGACTGGAATAAAGGCGAGCTGGATAGCTTCTTGATTCAGATTACGTCTGAGATTTTGGCCTACAAGGACGTAGATGGACAACCCTTAGTCGATAAGATTTTGGACAAAGCCGGACAGAAGGGCACTGGCAAATGGACTGTGATCAGCTCGGCCGAGCTTGGCCAGCCCGTCAGCCTGATAAGCGAGGCTGTCTATGCCAGGTGCATTTCTGCACTTAAGAGTGAGCGAATTGAAGCTTCAAAAACACTGGTCGGACCTGATGCCAAGCCCGAATCGGACATCAAGGCATTTACAGACAACTTACGCCAAGCCCTCTATGCTTCCAAGATAGTCAGCTATGCTCAAGGCTACATGCTCATGCGAGCCGCCGCGCAGGAGTATGGCTGGAATCTCAACTACGGCGGCGTAGCCCTTATGTGGCGCGGCGGCTGCATTATTAGAAGCCGCTTCTTAGGCGACATCAAGGCCGCCTACGACAAGAATCCTGCCTTGAGCAATCTTTTGCTAGACCAGTTCTTCGCCGAGGCTATCAAGAACGGACAGGCCGCTTGGCGAACCACGATAGCCGCAGCCGTGCAGGCCGGCATTCCTGTACCAGCCATGAGCGCCGCCTTGGCCTTTTATGACGCTTACCGCACGGAGTCGCTACCCGCCAACCTACTTCAGGCTCAGCGTGACTACTTCGGGGCACATACTTACGAACGCCTTGACAAGCCGGCCGGCGAGTTCTTCCACACCAACTGGACCGGACACGGCGGCAGCACTAGCTCCAGTACGTATAACGCTTAACCTAGGCTCCCCCGCAGGCCGGCCATTTCTTCTATTAGATCTTTTAGTTCACCAGGGTTGCTTCTAGCCAGCAGCACATCAGAGCTTAGAGACTTGTGCGCTTCTTCGACCTGTGTGCGAGGTCCAAGCTCCAGGTTCAATGTTGCTTCGATAGCCTCGATATCAGTCTTAATGAGCGCCCAGGCGTCGTTATGCTTGGCCAGGCTATTAAGATTATCCTTGTTCAGAAAACGGCCAGCTTTTTCAGTATCAGCTACCAGGTTACGGTAATGCCGCTTGACCAGCTCTAAGTCTACGGGCTCTAGGGCATTGAGACTTCGTCCCAAGCCTATTAGTTCCGGCGGTATACCGATAGAGTAGAAGCCAGCCGTGAAGGTTATTGCCCGTGGCAAATCCTGGCCGTCCATTGATCGGCCATAGGCTAGCAGTCCAATGTGCTGGCGGCGATCGCGGCGACGCGGTACAGCTGCGAAGATTGGCTTGAGATCAGCAGCAATGCCTGACAAAGTATCTTGATAGAAGTTCGTTGACTGCTTACCAATCGAGGTTAGCCTCTTCTGGTCACTACTGTTAATGATAATTGGTTTGGTTGCCGGTAGCTCCGTCTCGAGTCGCTTAACGGCACGCTTAACTTCGTCAATTGGATGGTCATATCGGAAGGAAGACTGAATACTAACAGTTCGCATGCCAGGATACTCGCGCAGATAATCGTCAACCGTTGCGGGAGTCAAACCACCCCTGAAAGGCAAGCTGCCAACGCCAGATATCGGATAGACCGGTATGCCCGACTTATCAGCAAACTCATAGACACGGGACAGAGCCAACTTGTTAGCAATAACGGTCGCTAACAGTCCTGACACTAGCGCCGGATCGGAGCGCGCCAGGAATGGCCTTATGTAGCCAGGCACTTTACCGAAGTGCTTCTTATGCAGTTCGACATAATTGTCGAGTAACTTGGCGACTGCCTGCTGGCTCTCGACACTTTCGACTAGCGGTATAAGTTCGAGATAGTCATTGTTAGCCGCCTGATCCGGCGTAAACTGACTCGACTTGAACTGCGCCAACTTTTCGAACAATTTATGCATATGCATTAGTTGGTCGGCTCGCTCAGTCATCGGCAGAATAACTTCGAATAGGGGGCGATTCTGATACTTAAGATCACGAGCAAAGTCTTCGCTGGTCAGAATCACGGTCATAGCCTGCAACAGGCTATAGCCCTTTTCTTCCCATATGTTGGGCAAACGGAAGGTCAAAAACTTATCTCGGCCGAGCTGGTGCTTAGCGAAGTACTCGTAGTGCTCGCTAAACAAACGATCGATTACGGCCGCGTCAGCATGCTTGCCCTCCCAGTCCCACATGAACTCACTGACGCCAAGATCCTTGAAGCAGGCCACCGCTTCACCCATCTCCTGGTAAGCACCAATAAAAGGCCGACTCAGACTATCCCAATAGGGCGGGGCAGCATTGTCAGGGTGCTGAGTTGCCATGGTTGCCGGAATTTTTCTCAAGATTTAGCCCCCGCAGAGCCTCGAGAGGCAAATTGCACAATCAAATCTAGAGCCGTTTTAAGTGTTGTCTCATCAGTAACAAATGATAGCCGCGCAGAACCAGCTGCACTAAAGGCCTCGCCCGGTACCAAAGCCACACCTGTCTCATTCAGCAGATCTTCGCACCACCCAGCACTGTCATCAGTCACAGCTCTTAGATCCAAAAATACGTAGAAGGCTCCACCAGGCAGGTGGTACTTCAGCTTATTGGCCGTCTTGAGGACATTGCCAACCATAAGGCGTTGACGCTTCAGAGCGTCAATTGTTTCTTGCGGCGGTGTATCATGCCGCTCCATGGCAGCAATAGCAGCCTGCTGACTTGGCACCGCAGCATTGCCAGTTATATGACTTAACAGATTGGTTATAGCCTGAGCAATTGGCTGCTCGGCAATGGCATAGCCTATGCGCCAGCCAGTCAGAGCCTGACTCTTAGAAAAGCCATTAATTATTATCAGTTGCTCGAAACCACAGGTCGGAACCAGCGTAAAACTATCGTCATAAACCAACTTGGCGTACATATCATCCGATATTACAGTCACGCCTCTGCCCTTAAGCGTTGCCGCCAGCTCAACCAAAGCCAGCGTGGAAAAGATCGCTCCCGTTGGGTTGTGCGGCGAATTTATAATTATGGCTTTGGTGCGCGATGTTAGCTCGGCCTTGATGGCAGCCGGATCAAGATCAAAGTCGCTGGTTAGCGGCACTTCAATCACCACGCCACCGGCAAGCTCGATTAGATGGTTGTAGCTAACCCAGGCCGGTGTCGGCACAATCACCTCATCGCCTTCGTTGATAATAGCCAGTAAGCTGGCATGCAGCGCCGGCTTGGCGCCGGCCGTAACCACCACATTGGCTGGCTCAATCCAATCCAGACCATAATTCTTGCGAGCCTCATAAGCGATCTGCTGTCGTAGTTGTGGCAACCCAGCCACTGGCGTGTATTTGTTGAGTTGCAACGTTTTGGCGACAGCCTCTTGTATGTATTCTGGGGTGTCCGAGGCCAACTCGCCAGCAGTCAGGTTGTAGATAGTTTTGCCTTCGTGCGCAAGTTGCTTTGCACGAGCATTGAGTGCCAAAGTCGCACTCTCATCCATAGTCGCCATGCGCGTCGCCAGAACAATTCTTGCCATCTTAACTTCATTATAACTCATCTGTAACAAAGAGTTTAGCCCCTCACCAGCTGACTTGGAAGTTGTTATATACTTTGAGGATGAAGAAAATTGCTATTGTAGGCACCGGCATAATGGGCAGCGGCATCGCCATGAACTACCTTGAGAACGGTTATGAAGTAGCTATTTGGAACCGTACGCCTGATAAAGCTAAGGCACTGCAGGCCGCTGGAGCCACCTTGGCTATTAGCCCGAAGGCCGCCGCCGAACAAGCCGACATTATTTTTGAAGTTACGGCCAATGACGAGTCGTCGCAATCAGTTTGGCAGGGCAGTGACGGTATTCTGGCCGGAGCCGATTCGAACAAAACACTAATCGTGAGCGGAACGTTCTCGGTTGAGTGGACAGAGCAATTAGCAGCGCTGTGCGCCAAGAGCGGTTTTGATTTCTTCGATATGCCATTAACTGGCGGTCGAGTTGCGGCTGAGAATGGCTCATTAACCCTATTAGTCGGGGGCGATGAGACAAAATTAAACAGCCTTAAGCCGGATCTACAGGCCATTTGTGAGAAAGTTAATTACTTTGGCTCTGCGGGCTCAGGCATGAAGTACAAGCTAGTATTGAACAGTCTGCAAGCGGCTCACATATCTGCATTTGCCGAAGCCATGCGCCTAGCCACAGAGCAGGGCTTGGATCCCAAAAGAGTTGGACCGGCACTATGTGATCGACCTGGCGGAGTGGTAACCAATATTGCCTGGACTGCCTACCAGCAATCGACGATTCCTCTAACTTTTTCAGTTGATTGGATTTCCAAAGACCTTAAGTACGCACAGGAGCTTGCTAAGGGCATTGATTTGCCAATCCTCGACGATGTTGTGGCTCTGTACCAAAAAGCTCAAAAAGATGGCCTTGGTGACGAAGATTGGACAATAGCGATCAAGTAGTGATGGTATACAAAATATAGTCTTGGCTGCTACGAACTGCTACAATACGAGCAAGATATGGCTCAGGAAATCATTGCGACGAACAACGTTACAAAGCGTTTTGGTGACATTACGGCCGTTGACGCTATTTCTTTTAGCGTTAAGAAGGGTGAGATTTTTGCATTCTTGGGCCCAAACGGAGCCGGCAAGAGTACGACTATCAAGATGCTGACTACTATGCTGCGCCCGACAAGCGGCAATCTACATCTGGCTGGTCACAACGTGACCAAGGAACGTGATGCGGCGCGCAAGACCTTTGGTATAGTCTTCCAGGATCCAAGTCTAGACGAAGAACTATCAGCTTACGAGAACATGGATCTGCACGCCACACTGTACGGTATTCCCAAGCCACAACGACTTAAGAGAATTCAGAAACTGTTGGAGCTGGTCGAGCTATGGAATCGCAAAGATGCAATGATTAAGACATTCTCTGGCGGTATGCGCCGTCGTTTGGAGATTGCTCGTGGACTGCTGCATGAACCGCACATATTGTTTTTGGATGAACCGACACTGGGGCTTGATACGCAAACCCGTAACTTGATGTGGGACTATGTCAAGCGGCTCAGTGACGAAAAGGGTATGACTATATTTTTTACGACTCACTATCTGGACGAAGCCGAAGCCGTGGCCGAACGAATTGCCATTATTGATCATGGCAAGATCGTCGCCAGCGGTACCACACCGGAGCTGTGCAAGCAGACCAAGACTAAGAGCCTAGAAGCTGCCTACCTCAAGCTGACTGGCTCTACTACTCGCGACGATGATGACTCTGGCGATAACAACGGACTTAACTTCAAGATGGCTCTAAGAAACACGAGGCTGAGATAATTATGGAAGTAGTGTACGCTCTGTGGCTCAGACAGATACGACGCTACTTTCGTAGTGGCTCGCGAATCTTAGGCACCCTTGGTCAACCAATCTTACTGCTACTAGCTCTTGGCTATGGCATTGGCGCCATCTACGAACGAGCCGGCGCAGGTGATTACCTGCAATTCTTGGTGCCTGGCATTATTACGCAGACAGTTCTGCTATCGGGAGTCTTCTGGGGAATTATTATACTGATGGATAAGCGTTTTGGTTTCTTGTCTGAGCTACTTGTAGCGCCTGTGTCACGAACCAAAATCCTGCTTGGCAGTGCCTTAGGCGGGGCAACTATATCAATTATGCAGGGCTCGTTGGTTTTTATACTTTCGTTATTCTTGGGGTTTAAGCCCTATGATTGGCTACTAGTGGTACCAGCCCTAGCCGTATTGGCGCTTACGTGTGTAGCTTTGGCCTGCTTTGGGGCAGCGATCGCGTCTAGCGTCAATGATTTTCAAGGCTTCCAGGGCATTAACAATTTGCTAGTAATGCCGCTATTCTTCCTATCTAGTGCGCTTTATCCGCTCGACAGCGTGCCAACAGTACTACGAGTGATTAGTACCTGTAACCCCGTCAGCTACATGGTTGATGCCTTGCGCTTTTTGCTGATCAATCAAACTCATTTTGGGCTAACCAAGGATCTTATAGTAATAGGTATCACGTGTGTTGTTGCGTTGGCCTTTTCGGTTAACCGATTCAACCGCATCCAAATGTAACCCCTAGTATGGGTTGGTGTACTGTCGACTGAGATATGCGCCGTATGCCGGGTTGTAAAGACACTGTTCAATCGATCGGCAAACACCGCCATCATAAGCCGCGTAGGCCATAAAAGCGACTAATTTATCCTGGTAATCCTGCTCAAATAAATTCGGCTCAAGTTGATGAATAGGATAGCCCATATAGTAACTGATCGGCACTCCTTCGTAACCAGGTTGTTGTTGAGCCTCATAGTCCTTAAAAGCTCTGGCGGCCAATCGACCAGTTGCGCGATGATCGCTATGATCCTGGGCTTGCGCAGTCACGTAGTCACTCTGGGTACGCAACTCGGCAGGCCTATATGTCCTCATGAGAGCAACGAGGGCGGCAAGCAGCTGTCTCGAGTTATAACTTGATTGATGATCGACTGTTTGCAAGCGTGCCAGACGACCCATCTCAAGCGAATCTAAGCTTCCGTGGTTAGAAGCACCAAAACCCTCACCGCCTACGTTGCCATCAGGCAGGTGCATAAATATCAAGCTAACCCTATCGTTGCCCTTGGGGCTATCAATCGTAACAAACTGTCCACTAGGTAGGCGCACAATCTGTTGAATCCAAAGCGAGGGAACGCCTATCATCGATGAGTAGGCTGCCTCCGAGCCATTTTCGCGGCTTAACCAGTACGGTGCATCAGCACCGGCATCGCCGGCAGTTAGATAAACGCTGCGAACACAGCTACCAGCCTTAACACTATGCAACAGATCAGGGTTCATAAATAGTAAGTCGTCGTCTTGATGGGCGACAATATTCATAATAGTGCCCTCGGGGCAATCGGTATGAACAAGCTCCGACAGCTCGACTGGCAGTATAGTCACCGACTTAAGCTCACTTGCCACGGCGCCCAAAGCCTTATGTACACCCCTATCATAGAAAAGCAGTAGCTCCTTAGGGCGTGACAGAGTCCCTTCAATCAGCGCACTAGCATTAGGCAAACCATAGGCTGCCACAATTTGACTCAGATCACAGTGCGGGTAGCCAGTTTTGCTGCCATCCAGAGTTAACAAATAGGCAAAGCTATTGTGGCGCAGGTCTGGCTGCCATTGACCAGAAGTCAAGATTTGCCGCTGCGTAGTACAGTCAGCTAGCGGCGAGACGAGCTGCTTACTATTCCCAGCTAATTTAATAGGCAAAACCCGCCAATAATCTCCCACCAGAACATCCACGCGGTGATTTTCAATTGTTCTTACTATCACCTTGTTGCGCTGATCAAGGTCGCCCAGGGCTTGTCGTTGAGCCTGATAAACACCTATAGACGCTACTGCCCCGAAGGCAATGCCGAGAGCAAGAATGGGCGCGAAGAACAATAGCATTTCCGGCTTGAGTCGACGCTGATTATTCAGCCAAACAGCCAGACTAATAAATGCCGTAAACATGACTAGCGATAGATAGCGTGCATCGACTGCGTAATAATGGTTAGTGACCACAAACAAGCCGATGATCGCTACTGTTGACCAAATCAGCAAGATCGAGATTCTATCGCCTGTGTGTGAAGCACTTTTTGACGGTTTAATAACACCCAAGCTTCTAAGCACAAGCTTAAGGCAAACAACTACACAGACTATGGCAAAAACAAGGTTAACAACATATGCCAGCCCAGCGAAGCTGAAGAGGTTTTGAGCCGCTTGGTGCGGTATCTGCTTCAAGGTAAGAGCATCGTATGCCGAATTTGCACCAAAGTTTGTCAGTATTCCAGAGGCAGCATAGACAACACCCAAGGCAAAGTCTTTTAGCCCATGAATCAGACCGTAAGGCCCAGCTAAGGTCTGCTCGACAATATTGCTAAGTCGAAGTCCATTGACTAAACCAATTAAGATTTGTGCTATCAATGCCCCAGCCACACCACTCAGTAGCCACCTGACGCAGAGACTAACCATTTCCCAGCGCTGCTTGATTACATAACAGACTATGGCTAGCACTGCTCCGACTAAGCTAACTGACAAAAACAGCTTGTCGCTGGCAATCAGTAAACCCAATAATAGTGATGAGCTCAGAAAGTGCTTGCCTCTAAGTTGAGTAGCCTTAATAACAAAATATAGTGATGCTATATAGAGTATGTACTCTAGGTTTCTTGTCGTTAGCATGGCCATATTTACCGGCAACAGGCCGCCAGCGTAAGGCTGGGGTGGAATCAGCACAAGAACCGAGGCAAGCGCCAAGCACAACGTACCTAGAACCACGGGCCGCCTATCAATACGCCACAATATGTAGACTAGGGCAGCTATGGTTAACAAAACTACAGCAACGGTCATATGGACAAAGCTGGCTGGGCTGAATCCAAAAAGTTTAACCGCTATAAGTAACGGCCACTTGAACAAAAAACTATGCTGCGCTGGCAGTGCAGCCTCACGAAACGTATTGGCATCTTGGAAGAGATAGGCGTTGACCAGCTGATCAGCATTGCTTAATTGCAGCTTAGCACCTAATGTTGCCCACAGAAGCGTTGTACCAAAAAGAACCACCAGCGAAGCTATCAGATAGACTCGGGCAAAGTGCGTTTGGCGACCGCGCCTGCTAAGTCGCTTCATTAGAGGCCACTTAAGCCACGCCCGGTAGTGACGCTTAAGATGCCGATTGTAATTCTTAACTAACGAGTCTAGTTTTTTGCTTCTAGATTTGGATTTTGCACGAGCTGATTTTTTGCTGACAGTATTGAAAATATGCGTCTTATACAGGTAAAAATTCCAGATAGTAGTTATGCCCAGGGCGATTGTTCGGCATGCAACGACCGGCAGCACATGACTCAGCAACTTGGTCACCAGCAGGGTAAATCCAAAATTAAAAATAACCAGCAGCCCGAACGCCGCTACTTGAGACAGCACAACCCTATGGTGTAAGCGTTTATCGCCAAATGTAATTAGTTTTTGCAGACAAAACGACAGCAACAGTCCTAGCCAAAAGCTTAGGCTAACCGCACCCAAGTTGCTGACTCCAGCTCGCTGAGCAGCAACTATGACGAGCAATTCAAAGGCGTAGACTAATAAACCGATAACTATGTACCGGCGTAGACGCCCAAACGGCAGCTTCAACAACCTATGATTCGTAACCATGCTTCACTAAACCTTTTGCAAGTGTCTCAAATAATAATCCGCTTGCTTATTACTTGAGCCTAATTATAGCAAAGGCCGCCCCATATAGCAGCTCCTAGCTATTTGGAAACGAATAGATTGCGTCTCTGACAAACTACAAACGCTAGCGCGCCCACAACCAGAGGCAACCAGTAACTAACTATTCTGTACAGCAAGGCTACCGCCAAAGCCACAGGACTCGGTACGTTGTAGGCTATCAAGCCAGCCACCAGACCGGCCTCAAACCCACCCAAGCCGCCTGGTGTAGGCGTGATAGCTCCGGCACCAACGCCGAAGCTAAGAATAAGAAGCATGGGCGCAAATGATAGATGCACCCCAAGCGCCCCAGCACAGGCCAGCAAACAGAGTACATTACAGGTGGTCAGAGTCATTGATGACAATAAAGCCGCAGGTAAGCGCCAAGGCCGGCGGCGGTAGCTAAGTAATTGTCGGCCCAGATCACTAAGCCAGCGCATAAACCGTTTTCGGCCAAGCACAACCAGCAGCACGGCCATTAGCAGGCTTATACCAATAATTATTTTTATAGACAGGCCTGTGAAACGACCGCTAGCCGATGAGAAAGCGACCTGATCTGAGTATAAGCATAATATGCCCGCAACTAGCAGGCCATGCCCAACGACACCTAATATATTGTTAATCGCTACTACTGAGGTAGCTTGCGCCAGACTATGACGCTCATGGCGCAAGTAAGCATAGTTCGCGCCCAAAGCACCAATACCACCAGGCAGCAAACGATTAATGAACATGGCTGCCAGCTGAACCAGGGCTACTTGACCGTAGCGAAGCGACTTGAAGGCCAGTAGACAGTAGGTCAATGAGCCAGCCAGATATGTCATAGCGGTCAAGGCAATTGCCAGAACTACCCAGCCAGGTTGAGGCCTTAGCAGTAAATGCCAGCTAGACCTAAAATCTCCAAGCTGCGGCACTACCACATAAATGCTTAGAACAAACACCAGGATTAGCACTAGGTGCTTTCTGTTAATTGCTAGTTTTGTTTCTGACGACCTTGTCATAGCGACATTATTACCGAGCCGTGCTATAAGCACAAGCGTCCATCAACCATGAGCAAATTACATGTTGAAAATCTTACCGCAGACAGCTAATAACTATGCTTTAATGGTAATCAGTAAAGTAAGCTGAGGTAGCTGATGGTAGTTGATTCTGCGAATACCGGTACGAGTACCGGATCGAATTCTTCTTTTTATGATCAAGTAGTAAGTATATCGCAAGTCTATCTGGGCTCAACGGCGAATCGATTTATAGCCGGCCAGGTTGAGAATCATCTTCACAAATCTCCTCAAGAATTATCACAAAACGATTTGCTAAATCTAATTGACTGGATCAGGACAGCTGTTTGCTTCCTAACAGAAGATGGTAAATTAATAGAAGAGTACACGTCTGAGCTGCGCAAGCTCTCCGGGCAGAACAATAAACCCTTAAGCATATAATTAGCGTCGCCTCACATGCCTCAACAAGACCAGAAACCAGCCAAGCCCAAACAGGCCGCTCAAGAACAGAGAGCCGTCGCTGAGGCCCTGTTCACAAGCATTGGCGATGGTGCTATAACCACTGACGAGTTTGGTAGGATAACTCGCGTTAATCCGACCGCTCAACAGCTACTTGGGTACAGCGAAGAGGAACTTATTGGCACTTGGTTCCCCAAAAAAATTATGGCTGTAACCCTTGATGACGAGCCAATCAACCTAATTGATCGCCCTATCATAAAAGCTTTTTTAACCGGCAAGCCAATTGCCGAAAAGACATATTACCGAAAAAAAAACGGCCAAAAGATAGCTTTAGCTATAAATGCCTCACCAATCTTACTTAACGGCAAGCCACTTGGTGCGATTGAAGTGTTTCGCGACATTACTTTTGAACAGGAAGTCGATAGAATGAAGAGCGAATTTATCTCATTAGCTTCACACCAACTCCGTACACCGCTGTCGGCTATTAAGACTTATACTCATATGCTGTTTGACGGCTACATCGGCGAGCTTAGCAAGCCACAAAAAAAGTCGCTGAGCACTATTATTCGCGCTACCGACCGAATGAACGAACTGATTAGCAACTTGCTTAACATAACTCGTATTGAAAGCGGCACAATTGCAGTAACACTTAAGACTATTCAACTGGATGGGGTTGCCGAGGAGGTTATCCAAGAACTGTCACTTATGGCCAGCAGTAAATCTATCGATCTAGCGCTAAGAGTCAAGGGTAAGGGAAGCACCAGAATCAGGACAGACGCCCTTGTAGTTAAGGAAGTAATGATTAATTTAGTCGCTAACGCCATCAAGTACACTCCCGACTCTGGCAAGGTCAGCCTGACCATTAGTCCACGCCCAAAAGACATAATTGTTGAGGTCAGTGATAGTGGCTGGGGCATACCCAAGTATTCTCAGGATCAAGTATTTAGTAAATTTTTCCGAGCCCATAATGTCGTAAAGCGCGAAACTACTGGCACCGGCCTAGGTCTTTACTTGGTCAAAGGCTTACTTGACGCTCTGAACGGCAAAATATGGTTCGTCAGTGACCAGGGTAAGGGAACTACCTTTTTCTTCAGCTTGCCGCGCAGCCGACGCTTACCAAAAAAACATAGCCATGTCCCCGAGTCGAGTTAAAAATTCTACACTTTAAAAATTAATAATTATGCTATAAATAGATTGTCCGAATAAACGGAGTGTGCTCTGAAGTGTCAAGAATCCTAGTTGTCGAAGACGATCACGATCTAAACAAAGCCTATTGTGTCATTCTCAGACACGAGGGGCATGAGGTGGTCGAGGCTTTTGACGGCCAAGAAGCCCTTAAGAAGCTTGATAAATTCGAACCAGACCTCATCTTGCTAGACCTACTGATGCCGGTCATGGGTGGCCTGGAGTTTCTGCAGCAATGGAGTGCGCCCACCAATCGAAGCGAAGTCAAAGTATTGATTTTTACCAATATGGAGAATTCTCCGGAAGTAGCTGAGGCCTACAAGCTTGGTGCCCATCGTTGCATTATTAAGTCCTGGACCGCACCGCATAACTTGGCCATGGTAGTCAGTGAAAGCCTTCAGCCTGATTCCAAATCATCAAGTGCCAAGCCAAAAGCCAAAAAATCTAGAGCGAAGTAAGCTCTATATCGGCTATAAACTCATCGTTAAGCAACTTCATTAGCCGTCCGAGGTCAAGGGTGTACGGTATATTCTTGGCATACTCAATGACTTTTTGCTTCTTCAGCTTGTTGAGCTCGGTGGCAGCTGTCTCTCTTGTAAGCCCCGTTAGGTTTGCGAAATCCTGATGCGTCAAGGCAAGCGTTATTTCGACTTTTTTGTCGCCAGCCGGCTTACCGTGAGTCATTGCTAGATAGTGCAAGGTATATATTAGCTTATCGCTAGCTCTGGAATGCTGCAAGGCGTTAAGTCGTATCGATGCACCCAATTGATCAGATAACATTTTCTCAAGCTCCTGATATAGGAGATGCGGGCGTTTGATAATAAAGTCTAGGAATTCCTTACGATCAATGACGTAAACCTCGACCTCGGGCGTGAAGGCCTCATAGTAATAGATAGCGCTAGCCGCTTTGCCATATACCCAGGAAGCCGGAAAAACGTGATCTTCAGAGTAGAAGGCCACAGGTTTTTCATCGCCACCAAGGCTCAGGTTGTAGGCCTTAACGACACCTTGCTTAATTGCATAGGCGCTACGGGGCGCTTCACCCTGAAACACAATCAGTTCACCCTTCTTGTAGGTCTTAACTGGGTGCTGACGCCAAAAGGCATGAAGATAATTAAGGCTGACTTGGTCACTCATATGGTTATCATACCATTTAATAGGGCTCCCCGCGACTACTGAACAGAGACGGCGCTGGCTGATACCGTCTTACCTTGGTCGGTACCGAGAATAATTATAAAGTCCGCCTCATACACTTTGGAATAAGGGTTCTGGGTTGTTAAATGATTGCCGAACAGCTTGGTCAAAGCCGCCTTGGTAGCCGGTTTCTTGCCAGCAGCGTTGTCAATAATGGCAGTCGTCACTTGGGCTGAATTGAGCGAATCGCCAATTTTTTCGACAATGAGTTGCTTGCTTGTCAGTTTATTGCTGACTTTGACTGCCAAGCCGTTGATCTCAGTACCGTTTAGGACAACGATCTTGGCTGATTCCTGAACAACCGGGCTAGCCACCATCTGACGGTTAACAAAGGCCTTAATGGCACTAAAGTTATCCAAGCCCGCAGCCGGCATCAAGGCCGACTGACCATCTGGTGTGGTGTAGCTGGTTAGCAGATTTTTGCCACCTGCCTTGTTAAGGCTGAGGGACTGTATATTGTTGCTGTCAATGAGCTTAACAATGTCATACAGTCGACGAACCTCGTTAAGCTGAAAGTCGGTTTTGACGTTATTGCCTATAGAGTCCGATAAGCTACTTAACTTAGCCGGGTTGGCTAGCACACCGGCAGATACCGCCTTATTCTTGAGCGCCACTAAGATTTGACGTTGATGCTCGGTTCGATCAAAGTCACTACCTGCAAAGCCATAGGAGTAGTAGGAGTCGCCTCGGGCTCGGGCTAGGTCAAGTGCTTGTCGGCCGTTCAGATGGTGTGTGCCGTTAGTCAGCTTGACCAGTGGGCCCTTAGTCTCCCAGTCAATGTTTGGGTCATATAAGCCTCTAGGGTCATTGCTCTTGATGTTAATATCTATGCCGCCAACGGAATCAACTGACTGCCTAAGCGCCTTGTAGTCCACTAGGGCATAGTAGTTAATGGGTATGCCTAGGCTCTGACTGACAATTTGCTCTAACTGCCCCATGCCGCCTTTGGGATAGCCATCCTCGTCAAAGTCATTGTTTTCGCCTGTCACGTACGCACCGTTAAGCTTCTGATGACCATCACCCGGTATATGCACCCAGAGATCTCTTGGTAAGCTCAGCAAGAAGGCCTTGTGTTGCTTGGTATCAATGCTCATGACCATTATTGAGTCAGTCAGTTCAGCACCACTGTGCCCAGCATCGTCTGCCGAGTTACCGGCTAACAGAATATTAACCCGACCAACGTCTTCGCCCCTGAGCTTAGTCGTTCTGAAGACGCTGAGTATGCTGCCGCCAAATAATTTGTGAGCGTTATAGACAAATTTGCCGCCCAACCAGCCACCGCCTAACAGCAGTAATATGGCTAGAATAATGACTGATCGCTTGAGAGTTATACCGTTACGAAATCTACGCCAACGACCCTGCCTAACAACCGTACCGGCAACAGAACGCCTGTGACGATCTCTTGGATCGTATTGGTAACTGGGCAGCGTCATGCCAACACTCGGAAACTGGCTGGCCTGCTGCTTGGCCATGACCATGTCTTGAATCGGCTGCGCTTTGGCGGCTCGGGCAGTAACAGGGGGGCGGGGTGGTTTTTGTGGCATCTAATTAGGGTCTATTATACCGATTTGGGTAGCTTGATGCGAATCTTTTTTGTCAATGGAGCTTTGTTGGTTGACCTCTGATAAGCTATACTAGTAGGTCATGAAGGTTGTAGTCCAGGTACCATGTCTGAATGAGGAAGCAACTCTGCCCCTAGTGCTCCGGGACATTCCAGACAGGATTGAAGGCATTGATGAGATTATTGTACTGATTATTGACGATGGCTCGACTGACAAGACGGTAGAAGTTGCTAGGCAACATGGAGTTAAGCACTTTGTCATACACACCCGTAACCAGGGTCTTGGCAGATCGTTTCATGACGGCGTATTGAAGGCTTTGGAACTTGGTGCTGACATTGTCGTCAACACCGACGGGGACAATCAGTACCCGGGCGCACGGATCGGCGATCTTGTGCAACCCATTATCAAAGGTCGGGCTGACATTGTTATTGGCGATCGGCAAACCCACAAAATCAGCCATTTCTCACTAGTTAAGAAGCTCTTGCAGCGTCTTGGTAGCGCCGTGGTTAACAAAGCTGCCGGCACTAATCTACCAGATGCCGCCAGCGGCTTCCGCGCCTACAGCCGCGAGTCACTGATACGACTCAATACCATCACTCGCTTTAGCTACTGCACGGAGACCATTATTCAGGCCGGCAACAAGGGTTTACATATTGCCAGCGTCGAGATAGACACCAACCCCAAGTTACGAGAATCCAGACTCTTCAAGTCAACATTCGAGCACGTCATTAAGTCGGCTGTTACCATTATTCGCGCTTACGTAATGTACAAGCCTTATATTATATTCGGCTGGCTGGGCGGCGGATTCTTCCTGCTTGGCTTAATACCATTTGCGCGTTTCGTTTATTTTGCCGTGGTTGATGGCTCAGCTCGCGGACACATTCAGTCACTATTATTCGGCTCGGTGCTTATAAGCGCTAGTTTATTTTGCCTAGCGCTCAATGTCATAGCTGACTTGATTCGTATCAACCGTATTCTGATTGAAAATAACCTGGAGCAAACCAAACGCCAGCGCTTCAGCTAATGCAAGAACTGCGTCGGCCGCTGGTAACCAGGCGTAAGTGGGCCAAGCGTTTTCTGGATGGTGTGGTTAGCTGGTGTAGTAATTGAACCTGGCCAATACCAAGTATCATTACTGCGCAGAACATATGTCAGCGCGCCGCCGCCCCACAGCATACAAAGCACGGCCACAGCTGCGAACCCAAGCTTTGCCTGGCGCCAACCTCCTAATAATTCATTCCACGCCGTCGCTCCAAGTAATAACAGGAGGGGCATAATCGGCAATAAATAACGCCCGTTGATGGCCACTGCTTTGCCGGTTCGAACGAAGGCCATGTAGCCATCCAGCCACAACGTTGCAACAAAACCAGTGATGACCACTGCGAAGAGCCAAATAACACCTGGGCTGTACTTCTTGAGCAAACGAGGGAACATGACAACCAAGGCCGCTGCACTGGCTAGCCCAAGTGCAATAGCGCTCAGCCCCGGCACGAGCAAAGGCCCGCGGGTTTGAAACCCAGTAGTTGGGCCATCAACCGCGAAGAAAGTCCTAAGCCACATACCGTACAGCCACTCATTGGCAAATACTACCGGGTTGTGCGGACTGACAGTCTTGTTACGCTCAAGATTATAATCCCGAATCCAAGGCCCGTACTCGCTGCACTGCTCAACAGAAAGTACGGCGGCGCAATCGGCTACCGGAGCATGGTAACGAACCAAATTGATGCCATAGCGCTCGACGAACAAACCGCCAAACAGAACCAACACCACTACCAGTGCCAGCCGTGACCAACCGACCAAACGGCGCCACCCCGAAAGTGCGGCAACCCAAATCTCACCAACAGACCTGTAGCGCAACCAAATACGCACCGCCAAGAAACCAACTATGATCAAGAATATCGGCAAGAATGCGTATTTCACTAATCCAGTTGCAAGACAAATAATCAGTAGGCTGAGCAATGCTTTGACGTCGATTCCTTTTTGCTTAGACAGTTCGGCATCAAGTCGAACTACTAGCAATAAGGAAATTGCTACCAGCGGCAAGAATAGATTGTCGTAATTGATCTGAGCCGCCAGCAGCGGAGTGATCGGCAACAGCACGAACACCAGCAGGCACAGATTGACCACCGCCTTGGACGCGCCAGCCTTAAGCAGCAGACGACCGTACAGCAGCACACCAGTTGCCATAAGCCCGATGTTTATGAAGCGCAGCACTATGACCTGTGCAGTCTGGCTATCCGTGAGCAAACTGATTAGGCGATAGGGGAAGCTAAACAGGTAATGATAGAGGTACGAGGGGTCACGGATCACAGCCCCAAAAGCATTGGCACCATCGGGTTGAGCAGTCCAAAATGGGCTTAGGTGGTGAGCGTAGAGCTGTACGAGGCCAAAGTGGAAGTCCTCATCAAAAGCCATGGGGTAGCGGCCGCTGAGCGCAATCCAGACAGCCTGTAGGACCAGTAGGGCAATTACTGCCCAAAGGAATTTGGAACTGCCTATAATAGCGATACAGCGCCCAGACAAAGCTGCTTGAGGATGTTTCTTCATATATTCAAGTCCTAGTATAGCTCGAAATTGTCCCAAATATAGGCCAAAGCACTTGTTTTGAGCTACTATTAATACAATATGAGGCTCTCATTCTGGCGCCCAGTCGCTGCAGTCGCAATAATCGTGGCCACAGTCACGGCATTTGCGTACTATTTTGCTCATAATCCCAGTGTCGGCCAGCAACTTCAGCGTACTTCGCTAACGACTATGGCCACCGTGCTAGTGCTTTACTTCTGCACCATCGGAGCCTTGGCCTTGATTAACTCCAGCACGATTAGGCTCTGCAAACTCCGAATGAAATCATCCGAGAGCCTACTACTGACAGCTTATTCTTCGGTGGTCAACTTCTTCGGACCCTTGCAGAGCGGGCCGGCTTTTCGGGCTGTTTATCTCAAGCAGAAATATCGGATAAATCTTAAGCACTACGCTACGGCGACCTTCGTCTATTACTTCTTCTACGCAGCCTTTAGCGGCATCTTCCTGCTATCAGGCCTGCTTAGGTGGTGGTCAGTATTGCCTTTGGTGCTAGGCCTGGGCGCCATTATCGCCCTACGCAACGGGTTTTTGAGCGGAGCTCGCCTTAGCAAGCTCGACCTGACCGGCTGGTATTATCTGGCCGGAGCCACTCTGTTACAAGTAAGTCTGGTAGCCGTTATCTACTATATAGAACTACGCTCCATATCACCCGGCATTGAGCTATGGCAGGCCATTGTCTACACCGGCGCAGCTAACTTTGCCTTATTTGTATCTTTGACGCCGGGAGCGATCGGCTTCAGAGAGTCCTTCCTGCTGTTTTCACAGCGCCTGCATCACATCGATAGCTCTACAATCGTAGCCGTCAACATCCTCGATCGTGCTATGTACGTGATTTTGCTCTTGGTACTGGCGCTGTTTATCTTCGGTACTCACGCCAGCCGCCGCCTTGGTGTCAAAAACACGTAAGACACGTTTGCCCAGTTTTTGTACTAATTATGTGGTGCTGTGCCTCACACCGACTGGGTACATATGTATATTTTGGGCACACAAAGTGTATCACTTAGGTACACTTTGTGTGTTAGTTTTATACCCCTCAAAAAAAGATAGCCGAACCTTACCATCAAGCTTAATTAGAAGTGGTCACGAATATGGCCGAAGCTGAACTCCCAGTCGGCATTGGCTTTCTTATGAGGGTTGAAGATGTGGTCGGGATCCATAATATTCTTGGCATCCTTGAACAGATCGAGCACTTCCTTGCCATACATCATCTTTAGCCATGGGCCACGCACCAAGCCGTCATTGTGCTCACCAGATAGTGAGCCGCCGTATTTGAGCACCAGATTGTTAACCGCTTTCATGGCTGGCAACAGCTTGCGGCGATCGGCCGGGTCTTCCAACTTCATGAGCGGTATAACATGGAAGTTACCATCACCCATATGACCGGCAATAGTGGCGAATAGCTTATACTTCTTGATTATCTTGCGCAGCTTGGGCAGAAACTCCGCCAGATGTGCTGGCGGCACCACAAAATCGTCAATAAAAGGCGCTGTGTGCTTATCGTGCACCTTGCTGCGCAGCAACTGGAAGCTGTAACGCCGCATTATCCAGAACTTCTCGGACTTGCCTTCAGTTGGATCCTCTTCGAAACCGTTGATTTCGTATCGGGCTCGCTTCTTCTTCAGTTCGACGTGCAGAGCATGCACCTTGCGGCGGACTTCGTCCTCGGTTTCACCGTTGAATTCAATCATCATAATCAACTTCGGCATACCACGAAGTAGCTGCAGACCATCGGGAATCAAGGTAATTAACAGATGAATGAACCGCTTCCAGCCCAATAATTTCAAGAAGCTCGGCATAAATCGAATCGACAGCCTAAGCGTCGCATCATCGAAAGACTCGAACGTCGCCGGCTTAGACTCCAAAACCTTGGGAATAACCTCACCAAGATCATCTATATCCTTCATGAACAGCACCAGCAGTCCAGAATGATCTCGCTTCGGAACCAAACGGAAATGTATATCTGTCACTAGTCCTAGTGTGCCCTGAGCGCCAACTAACAGCTTGGTCAGATCGAATATGCCACTATCACGATCCCAGACATCCCACAGATTATAGCCAGTCGAGTTCTTGCTAACGTGCGGCTTGGCGGCCTTAATTTGCTCGTAATTGCCATCTATTAGCTCGAAGAGCTGACGGTAGACTTGACCCTCGAAGTCCTTTTGGCGCATCTTCTTATCTAGTTCGGCTTTCTTAAGCGGCTTGACTGTGCGCTCCACGCCATCGGCGAAGACAAAGCCAAGTTCAGTCACAAAGTCTTCGGTCTTGCCAAATTCCAAGGATTTTTCACCGCCGGCGTTATTGCTAACCATGCCACCAATGCTAGCCATATCACGTGATGCTGGATAAGTTGGCAATACGGCTTTGTGTTTGAATGTCTCGACTTCAAAATCTCTGTACAAGACGCCGGGCTGAGCGCGAGCTGCCGTGGACGACACTTTGCTGATCTTGGTAAAATGCTCAAGAAAGTCGACGATTATTGAGTCGTTGATGGCGCCCCCAGACATATCGGTGCCAGCCGATCGCGCTGTTAAGCTTAGCTTGGGCTGAGATTTCTTCTTGGCCACAACCAATTTAACCAGTCTCTCGACATCCTTGGCGTCCTTGGGCTTGACCACCAGCTTGGGGCGCAGTTCAAACATTGAGGCATCGTGACTATAGAGGTCAAGCGTGGCCGGCGCGTCATCAATCTCACCACCGAAGCCGGCTTGCCTTAGGCCATTACTAATTTCATCCATCTTCCTAAGCTTAAGGGCTATGAGCCACAAAAAGCAAGCCTTTGCTATACTCTTAAGCACTGATGCATATAGCTATTGTGGGTCCGACCCATCCCTATAAAGGTGGTATCGCCCAGCACACTACCGAATTGGCTCATCGGCTGGAGAAGGCCGGTCACGAAGTCGAACTGATATCTTGGAAGACTCAGTATCCGTTCTTCTATCCTGGAGCCCAGTTTGTACCCAAGGATAAACCGGAACTGGCACCATTTGCCAAAGTCAAACGCGTGCTGTCATGGAAAAACCCGCTTGGTTGGATCAGATGGGGGCGTCGGCTGCGTGAATATGACCAAGTGGTACTAGTCTGGTGGGTACCAACGATTCAGGGGCCAGTCTATCTGAATATGCTTAAGGCCATGGGGCGACAGGGACCAACGGTGACAGTTATTTGCCACAATGTGCTGGCACACCAACCGCGCCGAGGCGACCGTGCGCTAACGCGCGCTCTACTAGATCGTGTTGACCGCATCATCACTCACACCGACGAGCAGGCCGAAGTTGCACGCAGCCTAGCCCCCGGGGTTGATGTTAGAACTACCGGCCTACCCTTGATACTTCAGGGCAAAGCTCCTGTGCCTTCGACGCGAAAATCGTTGTCTCATCAACTAGTCTTTTTCGGCTTTGTACGCCCCTATAAGGGCCTGGACGTACTGTTGCGGGCTATGGCCGCAGCGCCATCAGTCAAGCTAGTCGTAGCCGGTGAGTTCTGGGGCGGTGTTGAACCTTATCAAGAGATAATCGAGGAGCTTGGACTCGGCTCTAGAGTCACGATTGACGAAGGTTATGTGCCGTCTGAGGCCATATCAGGCCTTCTGAGCCATGCAGACGCCTTAGTGCTGCCATACAGGAATGGTACAGCCAGTTGGAATGTAGCCCTCGCTCATGCCCACGGCATACCAGTGATCGCCACTTCTGTTGGCTCACTATCGACTCAGGTCGATGACGGAGTTGACGGCCTGCTTTGCCAGCCTGATAACGTTCAAGCCTTGGCCAAGGCAATCAAGCACTTCTACTCCCCGGGTGTCGCAGCCAAGCTAAGACAGAGTGTTCCGAAGCTCAAAACAGATAAAACATGGCAAAATTACCTCCAGGCACTGCTTGAGGACTAGATTCCAAGCTTCTTCTCTGTATAATCATAAGCGTATTATGGTAGCCATTGGCAAATTATGAACAAAAAACGTGTCCTAATCGTTGGTGCCGGCTTCGGCGGCACCAAGGCCGCACTTGAGCTAGCTGATGATTCACGATTTGAGATAACTGTACTCAGCGACGCGGTTGAATTTCGTTACTATCCGACGCTTTATCACACGGCGACTGGTGGACACCGCGCCAATTCCAGCATTGCTCTGGCGCAAATCTTCGAGGATAAGCCAATCAAGCTAGTTCAGGGCAGAGCCAAGACGCTGGATCGCAAGGCTAAGACCATAACTAGCGAAGAAGGCCAGGTATACGAATTTGACAGCCTGATCATTGGGCTGGGTGTCGTAACCAATTACTTTGGCATACCCGGACTGGCCGATTATTCCTACAGCATTAAGTCACAATCCGAAGTAGCTCGCTTTAAGGCACATCTTCACCAACAATTAATTGATGAGAGACGTCCCGACATGCACTACGTCATTGTCGGCGCTGGCCCCACCGGAATTGAGCTGGCTGGCGCTTTGCCCGGCTACCTGAAGCACATTATGAAGAATCACGGCGTCAAAGCGCGCAAAGTACATGTCGATTTGATCGAGGCTGCACCCCGTCTTCTGCCGCGCATGACCAAGATGACTTCGTCACGCGTTAAGCATCGTCTCAAGAAACTCGGCATTAGACTATACATTGGCAGCGCCGTGCAAGGTCAAAGCGCCGATGAACTAACAGTCAATAGCAAGCCAATCCGCAGCCATACGGTTATTTGGACTGCCGGTGTGACTAACCACCCGTTCTTCACCGATAACGGCTTTGTTATGATGGGTCGCGGCAAGGTCGCTGTTGATATCTACCTACAGTCGGCTGACGATATCTTCGTGATCGGCGATAACGCCAACACACCCTATAGCGGACTGGCTCAGACGGCGCTGCGGGATGGCGAGTTTGTGGCTAAGAATCTACGACGTCGCGCTGATGACAAAGATTTCCGGAGCTACGTGGCCAAGCGCGTGGTCACTGTTATTCCAGCCGGCTCACGCTGGGCAGCCGTTGAAGGACGCAAACTACGCTTATATGGTTGGTTAGGTTGGGCAATTCGTGAAGCTGCCGATCTGATCGGCTTTCATGACCTTCAGCCTTGGCCCAAGGCAACTAGGCAATTCCTGACCGAATTCACTGACGAAGACGACTGTGACATCTGTGCTCTGGCCGAGGCCGAGTGAGGCAGCCAGACAAGACTTAAGTAGCTAGACCGACATGCTTGTACAATAGAGTTATGAATAAGGAGTTCTCGGCTGCCTATAAGCAGCTAAACAAAGCTCAGCAGAGGGCAGTTGATGCTATTGACGGGCCTGTATTGGTGGTGGCCGGTCCTGGTACTGGCAAGACCCAGCTACTGAGTCTGAGAGTTGCTAACATACTCCAAAAGACCGACACCGATCCAGCTAGCGTGCTCTGTCTGACATTTACCAACTTTGCGGCCACCAATATGCGCGAACGGCTAGCCACTTTGGTTGGAGCCGATGCTCACAATGTTATGGTCAGGACATTTCATAGCTTTGCGGCTGAGATTATGAACCTTTACCCTGATTACTTCTGGAGTGGCGCCAGACTCGATATAGCGCCCGACGCCGTTCAGCTAGAGATTATTCAGGACATTTTGGCCAAGTTACCACTAGATAATCCCTTGGCATCTAAGTTCGCTGGGTCGTATACGGCACTTAGCGACGTGCAGCAAGCACTTAGACTGTCCAAGGAGGCCGGACTAACTCCGGACAAGCTAGGAGCCATGCTGGCAGTCAACCAGGCCTATATTGACCTAATTGAGCCTCAACTGATTGAAGCCTTGGAAGGCACTCTAAGCCAAAAAAGACTGGGCAACCTCGAGCAAGCTATAGCTCAGCTGCCAGACCAGCCTATCGATGAGGCTGTGACGCCGTTAACTTCGCTAAGCACGGTATTAAAAGACGGCTTGAAGCAGGCCATAGCCGAGGACGAAAGCACGGGCAAAACAACCCAGACCGGCAAGTGGAAACGCCGTTGGCTGCAGGCTGTTAATGGTCAGAAGGGGCTTTTTGACGAACGCCGCCGCAATGACTGGTGGCTGGCTGTAGCCGATGTTTATGCCAGCTACCGTGATACGCTGCATAGCCACGGTTATTATGACTATTCGGACATGATTATCGAAGTCATAACTCAACTGGAGCAAAACCCCGATCTCTTAGCTGGCGTCCAAGAGCGGTTCCTGTACGTTCTGATAGACGAGTTTCAGGATACCAACGCAGCCCAATTGCGCCTAGCTCATTTAGTAGCCACACATTACAGCAGCGAAGGCAAGCCAAACCTGATGGCTGTTGGTGATGATGATCAGTCAATTTTTGCCTTTAACGGAGCTGAGCTGAACAATATGCTTTCCTTCCGACGTACCTACAACGATACCAAGGTTATAGTACTCGAAGAAAATTATCGATCGACGCAGGCACTCCTCGATGTATCAGCCAGCATTATCGAGCAGGCCAACGACCGACTGGTCAAGCGTGAGACCGACCTAGTTAAGAAGTTGCATGCCGCCAAGAGCCCCGCGCCCGGTCAAATCAGACATTTGACCTATCCGACTGAGGAACATCAACTTTCAGCCATTGCCAAGCGCGTAAAAGAGCAGTGGCTGGAGGACGAGTCTCAGGCCATAGCCGTCCTGGCTCGCAATCACAGTAGTCTACGCCAGCTCAGCAGTTTGTTGAGCGGCTTGCAAGTACCTATTAGTTATGAGCAGCAGAACAACGTTTTGGACAATGTTGTAGTTGTTCAAGTTTGTTTGCTAGCAGAAACCGTTGACGCTCTAGGCAAGGGCGACCGGGTAGCAGCCAATCATTATCTATCCAAACTTGTGCAGCATCCAGCTTGGCGTATTAAGCCCAAGACTTTGTGGCAACTAGCTCTAGCTAGCTCCCGTGGTGATAATTGGCTGGACAGCCTACTGGGGCATGATGACGAGAAGTTAGTCGACTTGGGCAAATGGCTGATGTGGCTCAGTCGTCAAGCCGCCTCCGAGCCTTTGCCAGTTATGCTGGAACATCTTATAGGACTCCGGGTCGGTCAGCATCTTACTAGTCCGCTGCGCGAGTATTTCTTATCCAAGCGCGACATCGATAACAAATACCTAGAAAGTCTGTCCGCCGTCCAAACTCTGCGCCGAGCCGCCGACGAGTTCACGGCGGCGCGGCCAGGCAACACCACAATTGATGATTTTGTGCGCTTAACACGCTTGCACCGCGAACTAGGCCGACCCATAACCGACCAATCCTGGTTTGTCAGTGGCGACCAGGCAGTTCAGCTCATGACGATTCACAAGGCCAAAGGGCTGGAGTTTGATACTGTCTTCCTCCTGGATGCCATAGAAGACAATTGGCGTCCTAGACACATCGGACGCAAGCCACCAGCCAATCTACCCCTGCAGCCTTACGGCGAGCAATATGACGACTATGTCAGGCTGCTGTATGTAGCGGCCACGCGAGCTAGACGCTCGCTAATTGTCAGTAGTTTTGCTACGGACGGGCAGGGCAAGACCCTGTTACCAACACCTCTTATAAATAATCTACCGACAGAGGTGGCCAGCCTGGAACCATCAATTGAGGTTTTGGAATCGGCTCTGTCTTGGCCGCGCCTCGATAGCAAGAATGAGCGCGCACTGCTTCAGAAACGACTAGAGGGATATCAGTTGAGCGTGACAGCTTTGCTGCAGTTTCTTGACGTTAGTAGTGGCGGACCGGAGACTTTCCTTGAGCGGCAGCTCCTCAGACTGCCGAGCGTAGCAACGGCAGAAATGGCCTATGGTACGGCTATTCACAAAGCATTACAAACCGCCCAACAACTGACAAACAAGGGTAAATTTAGCCTCAAGACAGTCCGAGAAAGTTACAAAGTAAGCCTTCAGCAGCAACATTTACCAGAGACGGAGACCGCCCGTTATCTAGCCCATGGTTCACAGACCCTAAAATCCTTGTTCAAAGATCTTGACTTCGAGCTTAGCCGCAGCGGCCAAGCGGAAATGGCCATCAGCCAGCTGCGCCTTGGTGAAGCACTTGTGTCGGGCAAACTTGACCGCATTGATCTAAGCGATGATCAATTATTAATAACAGATTACAAGACTGGTAAGCCACTAACCAGCTTCACAACTCGTGACCGCACCAAGATGATCAAAGCTTGGCGCCATCGTAATCAGCTGACTTTTTATGCATTATTGGCCAGCCAGAGTGGACATTTCAAGACTGCCAAGACCATCACTACCCAAATGCTCTATGTAGAAGCCAGGAGTCCTTCTGAACTCAGCCTGGGCCTCGAGCCCGAGCCGGAAGACTTACAACGGCTACAACAGCTCATCAATGTGGTTTGGCGCCATATATTGCAGCTAGACTTCCCGGATATTAGCCATTATTCGCAGGATGCAGCCGGGATTACAGCCTTCGAAGATGACCTCCTAAGCGGCAAGTTATAAATATAGACCGCTAAGGCGCTGGCGCTGGTCAGCGCCAGCATAGCAAAACTGCCTGCAGATGCAGGCAGTTTGAAGCTAAAGCCAGAAGAAAAGTTACTTCTTCTTGGCGCGGCTAGTCTTCTTCTTAGCAGCTGGCTTTTTGCCAGTAACTGCCTTCACGGCACTGGAAACACTGACGGTAGCCTTGCTGGGCTCTGCAAACAACAGAGCGTAGAGATTGATACCGATAACGGCACCAATAACCGGACCAAGCACGTAAGTGCCCCAGACCCAAGCACGAGTACCCAGAGCTACGGCTGGGTTAAGCAGGCCTAAAGCAGCCGAAGAGGCAGCAATAGCGCCCAACATTAGCGATAGACCAGCAAAAGAAGCTGTTACAGCTGTGCTGAAGCGCTGATAAACAGCCGCCGCAACACCAAAGGCAAACAGACCAGTACCAACAGCCTCGGCTGTCAGGATACGAGCTGTGAAGTGCCCGCCAATTGGCTGTAGGTCATTCTTAACAAAGTAGGTGTAGAGATAGTAAGCACCCCAAGCACCGAGCATCTGCACTACGATGTAGAGCACTGCCGTAACGGTCGAAAGCTTGCGAGCCGTCCAAAACCCAATTGTTAGAGCCGGGTTAAAGTATCCGCCCGAACTACGTCCTAGGGCAAATACCATTAAGACAACCGTTAGACCTGCAGCTGCAGCCACAAAAAACGGTACACCAATTGTTGATCGTTGCACACTCAGAATGAGCAGCGTCAATGCGCCCGTACCGATAAACTCAGCTACTAGGGCAGCTATTTTGCGTCTTCCAAACATTATTGGAACCTCCACTTAATTGATGTCATAAGATTACCCTGAGTCAAGTGTTTTGTAAAGGTTTGTTTTGCTACTTACAGACAGACTTAGGCTGAAGCTTTAGTTCTGAGGATCAGTCGCTGACTTCCGTCGGTCAATGCCATCAGGGTTGCAACGGTTGACATGACGCGCGCCATGACGAAACGTTCACGATCAACGCCCTGATCTGGCCCCGGCAAAAGTTTGGTGGCCATTTCCATGGAGCGCCACAAATCATAACCAAAGGCCTGGATGCCATCAAAAGAATCAGCTAGGCGATTGGACGCCAGGGTAGTATTCGGCACAAGATTAACGATAACGATACACTCCTGGTGATCGCCCTTAAGAGTGGCAATACTATTTTTGGATCGCTTCTCAAGAATGTCAATAATGTTCTCTCGGCCACGGAAGTAATCTTCAGACCTGCCATTTACCACTACTGCGGCACCCATAATTCTGAGATAGTTTTCTCTATCAAACTGCTCACCAAGCAAGAGTTTGACCACCCGCTTATGATCATCAACTAGATTGGGCTGGGTCATGGTAGCCAGAATTTTGTCCATGCCATCGATAGCACCGCAGCCAACTGTCGACTGACCTTGGCTGTGCTCATCGCGATGACCGCCAGGCGCAAAACCAAGACGAAGATAGTTACCGATCATAGCTTCCGCATCGAATACAAAGGTACCGCGTGTTAGGTCGTCCTTATCAACACCCAGACGATAGGCTAGAGCGGCTCCCGGTGTGCCACCCGTCACCTGCGGACCTAGATTGCGCTCATCGAGTTCTGGGTCATGGCGCCCATCAATACAGCGCGTCTTGGCGCGAGGATTAACTGGCACGTAAAACTCGTTCAGACGTTCCACCACGTAATCGATAATTTTGTCCGAGGTTTTGCCTGACTTGACCATGCTTTGTTTTGAAACCTTGCCCGGCCAGTTCAAATCACTGAGCAAGCCGCAGTCGATAATTGATGGCGTGGTTCGTTTCTTCGTTTTAGCTTTTTTGATATCCGCCATTGTTACATCCAGTCCTCTTCAACTATTTGTAAGCCATCCCTTGCAGCGCGCACTTCTAGGAACGTCATTTTTGTCAATTTATCTTGAGTCAATATTGTACGCGTCGCAGCCGATCTAAACAACATGCCGACGAATCTCAGTCCGCGCTCGCGTCCAGTCAAGCCATGTGCATCGTTGAGGTCTCCAATCGACGCAGCCAAACTATCGTGATAACCTTGAATTCTTTGAATCGTAGATGGGTCACCTCGTTTTTTATTGCGGTCTAAACCTACAAGAGGGTGCATATTCATAACGTAAACTTGAGCTGTATTTTTGCCACGCACATCCCTTGTTTTGGCTTGCTCAGGGTGCAGGCTATCGATCTTTCTGACCAGTGCAGCACCCATATCATTTTGGCTCCGGACATATTCCAGCTGCCGGCTGGCTGCCTCGGCTATATTAGTAGCTGCGTCGTCTACCAATTCCCGACGGCTGAAGAAATGCGACCATCGTTTAACGGTATCTACTGTCATCTCGCTTGGATTTGCCATTTCGCCGAGCACTAACGGCAAACTGCCTATAAACGCACATCTAAGGTGGGCACCAAAAACGGTGGTTTGTCGCTTGCTGTTATCGTGTAACAATCCCTCCTCTATTGTCACAAAAGCTTTGTTGTCTATGGTTAGTGCGAGCGCAGAATCGAGAGCTTCTCCAGCCGCACCACCTGCGGTCTGAACTACTACTTTATGCTGGCCTGGCTCGACACCTTGGGGATCACGAGGCTCTATGCAGCCTACAATTCGTTTATAATCCGTTAGACCGAATGGACTATAACTATCTGGTTTTAAGAAAAAGTTTTCGCTTTGAACTTTGGCTTCAATAGGACTCATGGATAACATAAACCTGTAATTCTCCGGCGTTTATTTAATTTGGTTTTTATATTATAACACGAATTAGTCAATTACGGAATAGTGAAAATATTCTGATCTGGGCATAGTCTAGCGATTCTGGCGGCGGCGCTTAAGACCAGCAACATGCAGCCTAACGGCTTGACGGTCAACTAGCGCCTGAGCCTGCTCCAAGCTAATTTCGTCCTTGGCTTCGGCCTGCATCTTCTTAGCGCGCTCCAGTGCCTTCTGAACCTCGGCTTCGTTGATGTCATCAGCGCTGTCGGCCTCATCAACCAACACCCGTAATGTGTTGCCCGATACCTCAACCACACCGCCATTGGTAGCAAAGTATTCACGCTGGGTATCAGTATCCTTGGCGTTGCGGCGAACGGCTATGGCACCGGTTGTGGCCACGCTAACCAGCGGCATGTGGTCTTGCAGGACACCAATCTCGCCGTCCAAGGTAGGCAGAACCACCTCATGGACGTCATCGTCAAATTTCTTGCCGCTAATACTGACCAATTGGAAGTGGAACACGCTTACTTGGCTCCTGCCTTAATTACGTCCTTGATGCTGCCCTTAAGATAGAAAGCACTCTCTGGCTTGTCATCATGCTTACCCTCAAGGATTTCCTTGAAGCCAGCAATAGTGTCAGCCAGCTTAACGTATTGGCCAGGATTGTTGGTAAATTGCTCGGCTACGAAGAACGGCTGACTCAAGAAACGCTGTATACGACGCGCCCGAGCCACTAGCTGCTTGTCTTCCTCAGACAGCTCCTCCATACCAAGAATGGCGATAATGTCCTGCAAGTCCTTGTAGCGCTGCAGGACACGCTGAACTTCACGAGCGACGTTGTAGTGGTCTTCGCCAACAATCTCCGGGTCAAGAATGATAGAGCTAGAGTCTAGTGGATCAACGGCTGGGTAGATACCTATCTCTGTTAGAGCTCGGTTCAGCACGATGGTTGAGTCAAGGTGAGCAAAAGTCGTAGCCGGCGCCGGGTCAGTAAGATCGTCGGCTGGCACGTAGACGGCCTGCACAGACGTCACTGAGCCTTCGCGAGTTGAAGTAATCCGTTCTTGCAATTGACCCATCTCTTGCGCCAAGTTGGGTTGGTAACCAACTGCTGAGGGCAAGCGGCCAAGCAGGGCAGACACCTCGGCTCCAGCCTGTGTGTAACGAAAGATGTTGTCAATGAACAGCAGCACATCGTTACCCTTGTCACGGAAGCCTTCAGCGATCGCCAGACCGGACAGAGCCACTCGTAGACGCGCACCTGGCGGTTCGTTCATCTGGCCGAAGACCAGCGAGGTGTTCTTGAGAACGCCCGATTCTTCCATTTCGTGATAGAGATCGTTACCTTCACGAGTACGCTCACCAACACCGGCAAAAACCGAATAGCCAGAGTGAAACTTAGCGATGTTGTTAATCAGCTCCTGAATCAGCACTGTCTTACCAACACCGGCACCACCGAATAGACCAGCCTTACCGCCCTTGGTCATCGGACAGATCAAATCGATGACCTTAATACCGGTCTCCATGACTTCAACGCTACCGGACTGGTCGATCAAAGGTGGCGGGGCTCGGTGAATTGGCGCCTTCTGCTTGAAGTTAGCTGACTTGCCGTCAATTGGTTCACCGATGACATTGAACATGCGACCCAGAGTCTCGTCACCAATCGGCACACTTATGGCGCCGCCGGTGTCGGTAACTTCAGTGCCGCGCTCTAGGCCGTCAGTCGAGCTCAGAGCAATGGCTCGCACACTGGACTCGCTAAGGTGTTGAGCCACCTCTAGAGTCACTTGCTTGCCATCAAGTTCTAGCGTCAAGGCATTGTAGATAGCTGGTAGATTGCCAGTCGAAAACTCAATATCAACGACCACGCCAACAATTTGTGTGATTTTGCCCTTCTTAGTTTGTTGTTTGATGGTTGTTGCCATTATATCTCCTTCTTAGTCTGGTAGTTGGTTATCCGTTTAATGCTTCCGCACCGCCCGATATTTCGGCTAATTCTTGGGTAATCGCGGCTTGGCGAGCGGTGTTCAGTTCCAAGGTGTAGTCCTTGATAAGTTCATTGGCGTTATCAGTGGCGTTTTTGGTAGCTAACATACGCATAGCGTGCTCTGAGGCTAGGCTTTCCAGCACAGCCTGCCACAGCTGAGCCTCAATCAGCCTGGTTGTTACTTGGTCGACAACTGTCTCGACGTCAGGTTCAAAGTTGCTGATCGGCAAAGGCGCGCTGCCAGTGTCCAGAAGCGGTGCCGGCAGCAGCTGTTGAGATTGAGAGATTTGTACAACCGTAGACTTAAACTGCGTATACAAAATACAGACTTCATCAACAGCCTCACTCTTGTACTGATCAATGATGGTGTTAAGAATTGGGCGGACTTCGTTGGCGGTCGGATGATCACCAAAGGGAGGATAAGCAGCTAGCAGCTCTACGTTGCTCAGACGACGCGCAAACTGGGCGCCCTTGCTACCGATTGTAACCACATGACTCTTGACCTTGTCGGTCTTATCGCGACGCAAGCCGGCAGCTAGCAGCTTAAGTGTATTGGCGTTGTAGGCACCAGCTAGACCAGTATTGCTGGTCACCACCACATAGAGGCGACTCTTAACGGCTCGCTTGCGGAACAGCGGCTGTCTCTCAACCTCGTTGATAGAATTTAGACGACGCAATAGATCATAGGCTAAGTCACGATAGTCACGACTGGCCGCCGCGTATTCTTGAGCTCGGCGCAGCTTACTAGCGCTCACCAGCTCCATAGCCTTGGTGATCTGACGGGTACCGCGAATTGAAGCGATGCGGCGTTTGAGAGCAATAGTGCTAGCCAAGTCTTATTACTCCTTATCAGCCTTTTTGACTGTCTTATAGCTATCGGCCACCGACTTGGCGATCTTCAGGATGGTTTCGTTCTGGGCATCAGTTGGCTTGTCACCAGTGTTAAGAGCGTCAATCAACTTGGCTTGCTTACTCTTAAGCTCACGGTGTAGGGCTTCTTCGGCCTGCTTGACCTTCTCCAGCGGAATAGCATCGAAGCAGCCCTTGTTGGCGGCATACAGCGTGCTATACATCTGCCAGATGGCATAAGGACTAAACTGAGGCTGCTTGAGAAGCTCGGTCAAACGCTGACCGCGTTCAATGATCTGACGAGTTTCAGCATCCAAATCGGTCGAGAACTGACTAAAGGCAGCTAGCTCGCGGAACTGAGCCAGCTCCAGCTTGAGGCTACCACCGACAGCCTTAATGGCCTTGGTCTGAGCCGAACCACCGACACGTGACACCGACAGGCCAACCGAAATAGCCGGCCGGATACCCTGGTAGAACAGGTTAGTTTCTAGGAAGATTTGACCGTCAGTAATAGAGATAACGTTGGTAGGAATATAGGCGCTAATATCACCAGCTTGGGTCTCAATAATTGGCAAGGCAGTTAGCGAACCGCCGCCTAAGCTGTCATTAAGCTTGGCTGAGCGTTCGAGTAGGCGTGAGTGTATATAGAACACGTCACCAGGGTAGGCTTCGCGGCCGGGTGGACGGCGCAGCAGCAGTGACATCTGGCGATAAGCCGCAGCATGCTTGGTCAGGTCATCATAGATAATCAGGGCGTGCTGCTTGTTGTCACGGAAGTATTCGCCCATGGCACAGCCAGCATAAGGTGCCAAGTAGAGCATGGCGGCCGGATCGGATGGGCTGGTAGCCACGATAATTGTCTGATCCATAACGCCTTCGCGCTTCAAACGTTCCTGAAGAGCAGCAATTTTCGACAACTTTTGGCCGATGGCGACATAAACATTAACAACGCCTGTCTTCTGACGAGCTTGATTGACCATGGTATCGACAACGATAGCAGTCTTACCGGTCTGGCGGTCGCCAATAATCAGCTCACGTTGACCACGACCGATTGGCACGGTGGCATCAACGGCCATAATGCCTGTCATCAGCGGCTCATGAACACTCTTACGCGATAGTACGTCAGGTGCAGGACGCTCTAAGCGACTCTTCTGCTTGGTCTTGATTGGCGCACCACCATCAAGTGGGTTGCCTAGCGGATCGACAACGCGGCCGACCATCTCAGGACCGACAGGAATCTCTAGCACGCTACCGCTCAGACGGACACTAGCACCAGCCTTAACTTCGGTATCCTCGCCCAGCAGTACAGCACCAATCTCATCCTCGCCAAGATTGAAGGCGAAGGCCGTAATCTTTTGGCCGTTGACGCCCTCTATTTCTAGCATTTCGTTGTAGCCGGCCTTGGATAGACCATAGACCCAAGCAATACCATCACCAACCCTAGTCACAACACCGACATCTTCTATGTCGGGGCGCTGCTTCAATTCGGCAATCGCAGCTCGTATGTCATCTGATAATTCTGTTATGGATAGGTCTGGCACTGAGTATTCCTTTCTTAGCTTCCGCTTGCGGCCGTTAACTGTTTAAACTTATTTAATTTCGCCTCTACGCTCAAGTCAAGCTGCTGATTAGCTAGACTAAGGCGCACGCCTCCGATTACATCAGGATCGTTAACTTCGGTAATTATGACTCGCTGAGCCGCCGGGTATAACTGCTTGACCTGCTTGGTGATGCTAGCCTTGGTAGCAGCCGACAGAGCATATGCACTGCTAGCGATAACTTCGACGTAGCCAGCGGACTCCCACTCAGCCCGAATATCACGTAATATCGAATCAAGTTCGTTAATTCGACGCTCACTCAGCAAATAGGCCGCGACCTCGCGGCTAAGCTGCATAGATCTGCCGCCTTTAAGTGCTTTGGCGGCAATTGTGCTAGCAATACGAGTCCTGGGGGTCTTCATGCGATACGACCCCTAAGCGCTCGCTCAATCAGCGCGGCGTCCTTCTTGGCGTCAACCTTCTCGCCAATAATAACTTCTGTGGCGTCAGATATTAGGCCGACCAGCTCCTTCTCGAGCTGCTGACGGGCACGGGCTGTATCTGTCGTAATGCGTGATTCAGCCTCCTTGAGAATACCGGCTGCCTTGTCGCGCGCCTTGTCCTCAGCCTCTCGAATTGATTGTCGGGCAGCGTCGTGCGCGTCGGCAATCATGCCGTCGGCCTTCTGCCTGGTTTCATGCAAAATCTTCTCGACTTTTGCTTCTAACTTGGCATGTTCTTTTTGCATTTCTTCGCCAAGCTTGACTCCGCTCTCGATAGTCTCGCGGCGCTCGCCAAGAACTTTTAGGATGGGCTTGAACGCAAATCGTTTCAGCACCAAAAAAACCAGCACAAAGGTTATCAGCTGAACAACAAAAGCTCGCCCGTCAACGCCCAAGGCGCCAAGGCCAGATGAGTTTTCGGCTGCAAATATGGTAATTGGTGGAGTCATTCAGTGCTACTTATTCCTTATTTAACGATGAAGATTGAAGCGAAGGCTAACAAACCGAACAGTTCGACAATAGCCACAAAGATCAGAGCCTGACCTAGGAACTTAGCTGCCTCTGGGTTACGACCCACGGCCTGCAAGTAGCTGCCGCCGATTAGACCAATACCGATTGCCGGACCGATAAAACCGCCGCCGATCATTAGACCTTTACCGATGATTGCTGTGTTAACTGCATCTGCGATGATTGCCATTATTTACTCCTTATTAAATTAACTTGTATTAAACCAAACCTCAGGCTCGCCCATGAACCGCCCCGGTGTTTACCCCTATTGTTTCAGGTACGTCATCATCGGTCAAGCTATCATGGCGAGCGTGTTCAGCCGCATGATTAACCGCGATGGCGAGGTACATGGTGCTTAAGATCGTAAAAATATAGGCCTGCAAGGCAGCCACCAGGAATTCCAACATAGTGAAGGGCAGAGCGGTAATCGGCGCCGCCACACTGCCTAGGTAGGCAAACACGGCAATTACAATCTCACCGATGGTAATGTTGAGGAAAAGTCGGAGCGACAGACTCAAGACACGAGTCAGGTCGGTAAACATTTCTAGCAAGCCGATTACCAGGAATAAAGGATTGAGCGGACTACCGATGAAGAAGTGCTTCAGATACTTGATTATGCCGCCCGATTCGCGAATCGAGGCACCATAGACCAACAGCATAGTAAACACACCTATCGCCAGCGTGCCATTAAGATCACCAGTAAACGGCCTGAACAGCGGCGCCTCACCAGAACGAAAGCCTTCACCGACAATCGGCATCAGCCCTAGCCAGTTATTGAGCAAGATGAAGAAGAATAAGGTCACGAAGAACGGCACATACCTGCGCCCGACCTTCTTATCATCGAAGCTATTTTCGACGAGATTGGTAATAAAGTCTACGCCGACTTCAATAAACTGCACCAAGCCGCCTTTGGGTCTAAGCGTCACTTGACGGGCTACCCAGGTCAGTAAGGCGATGATGATAAGTGCACAAACCCAACCATAGAGAATCGAGTTAGTGATAGTAAGACCGCCCAGGCTGAAAACTTCGTGCGGTGCAACGTGAACAGTCGGACCAGCCTCAGCAAAGCGCGTTAATAGGCCGCCAATCATGCGCGCTTCTCCTGCTTAGCAGCCGGCACGGTGTTGACCTGTTGCAGCGTACGCCACATGACTAGAGCCATGCCCAGCATCGCTACTACGAAACCCGTAACAGTCAAGAGAGGCGTCATTTCCAGGCGCTTGTCCAGCTCGAAGCCACCGATTATAGGCACTAGAACGACAATGGCTAACCGCCAGCTCATATCCAAGGCTGCGCCAATAAATACAGAAGTGTGATTAACGGTTTTTGTGCCCCCTGCGGTGTGAGGCTTTGCTGTTTCAGCAGGCGAGGGCGTCTTGCCAGGCGCGGTCGTCTTAGTCATTACCTAGAAGTATAGCAGATGTGATCTATATCACGCAAGTCGTCTTTACTTTACAAAGTATAGTGATACTATTAGAGCACATGAGTGATCCAAAAATAACAATCTACGGAGCAGCATGGTGCGCCTATTGCCATGTAGCCATGCGCTATCTTGACGACAAGGGCGTAAGTTACACCTATATAGATGTCGACAAAGATCCTAAGTCAGGGCTAGAGGCTGTCGAAAAGTCCGGTCAACGCGGCATTCCTGTGATTGATCTGGCTGGGGATATTATTGTCGGCTTCGATCGCCCCAGGATCGATGTCGGTCTGCGCGCTCACCATCTGGTGTAGTCAAATATTGTTCGGTTTGCTCCGAGTGAGCCATCGCCTCAGATTGACTTGCATCTACTACGGGTAAGGTACGCGTCCGGGCAATGTGCACCACTTCCATTGAGGAAAGCATCTGGCTGGGCCGACCATCCGAGCCAGGATTGAGATCACGAGCGCCTTGATGCATGACGACAGCGTCAAGACCAGCTTGAGCTGCAAGCGTCTCGCCAGACATGCCCCTACTATTAGCTAACTTACCCATAATGACTAAACCCTTACTGCCGATACTCGACAAATGTTAGTTTGTATATTGTAACACAGTAGGTCAAGATTTGCAAGTATGGAGTACCATATTAATCAGGATGGCGTTCGAAGACTTTAAGACCAAAGATTCAGTGGTAATTGTTTATACCGGTGAGGGTAAGGGCAAGACCACGGCATCGCTCGGCCTGTTGACACGCGCTCTGGGTAATCGCTGGCGAGTGGCCTTTATTCAGTTTATTAAGTATTGGGGTGTCAGTGAGCACGTTTTTATCAGAGACATACAGCCGCTATATAAGGATCAATTGTACTTCTACAAGGGCGGCAAAGGCTTTTATCAAGCTGGTGAGCTAAGCGAGCAACATATTACCGAGGAGCAACACCGAGAGGCGGCGGCCGAGACCTACCGAGCAGCCCTACGGTGCGTTAAATCAGGCGACTACGATCTAGTTATCTGTGACGAGATCAACAATGCCATGCATGACGGCTTACTTACAGAGAAGCAGCTTGAGACGCTAATCGCCAGCCGGGCAGCCAAGACTAGCCTATGCTTGACTGGCCGAAATTTCCCTGACAAACTACTTGGCAAAGCAGACATCGCCACTGATATGCACAAACTCAAGCACCACTTCGATGACAAGTTCCTGGCTAACAAGGGCGTGGACTTCTAGCCATGACAGAACCCGCACTGTATCTACTGGTCGGCTATCCTGGAGCCGGTAAGACCTCCGTGGCAAGGACTATCTCGCAGGCAACTGGGGCTGTGCATCTCTGGTCAGATGCCGAGCGTCACAAAATGTTTGCCAACCCAACTCATTCGCAGCAAGAGAGTCTTAGCTTATATGATCATCTCAATCAGCGCACCGATGAACTGCTGGCCGAAGGTAAAAGTGTTGTTTTCGACACTAACTTTAACTTCCAAGCTGACCGCCAAAAACTCAGGGAGATTGCTGACCGGCACAATGCTTCAACAGTAATACTATGGATTAATACTCCGGCCATAGTAGCCAAAAAGCGCGCTGTTGGAACCGAAATCAACCGCAATGGCTACATGGTCAGCATGAGCGACGAGCAATTTGATGACATAGCGGCCAAGCTCGAACAACCAACCGAAGATGAAAAAGTTATTAAAATCGATGGTACGAAACTTGACGAAGTCGACGTGATGCAGTTACTTAGTCAGTAACATGTCTCGTAACTATAGATATTTTGGGCGGCGTGGGCGGCTAACCTTGTTAGCCATATTGATATCGGCTGGTTTGATTTACGCCCAGCGAGCCGGCCTGTTAGGCGAAGGCGGCAACTTAGCAAGCCGCAATCAACCTGGCCTGTACAGTGTGGCTCATTTCGTTGATGGCGACACTATAGCCGTAAATATGAATGGCAAGGTCGAAAAAGTCCGTCTGGTCGGCATTGATACACCGGAAACTCACAAGCCCAACACGCCGGTACAGTGTTATGGCCCAGCAGCCGCAGCCTTCACCAAGAATGTTATTGGCAGCAACCATGTTCGTCTGGTAGCCGATTCATTAAGTACTGATCGTGATCGCTACGATCGCTTGTTGCGTTACGTTTATCTACCCGACGGAACTAATGTAAACGAAAAGTTGGTTCAGAATGGTTACGCATTCTACTATCCCTACTTTCCATTTACCAAATCTGAGCAATTCTCATTCGATCAAGACCGCGCCATGGCTGCACACAAAGGTATTTGGGGCAACTGTACTCCAACTCGCACCGAGCGAGGCGGCTATATCTCAAACAATCAGGATTAGGCCACGTTGGCTGTTGGGTCAACCCGCTGCATGGCAGTAGATGGAGCGAAAACACGGCTCCACGCGAAGCAGTCACGCTTGGGATCATAGCCGCGGTGCATAATTCGCACCGGTAGGTAGCCGATAGCACAGAGGCCTACAACCGTGTACATATGCCAACGGCTGCGGATTTTGTGTTTGGCATAAGTCCGTGGACTAGCCCAGACATAGTTCATAAAGCTCGCAAAGCCGGTATCGATCCGGCGCGATGACACCTGGGCCTCTAGACGTTCATCGAAGACTACCTGACCGCCCAATTCCTGAAGATGGATTGCGATATCAAAGTCTTCATGCAAGCCGACCTTTGAGCATAGCTGCGGCTTGACGTGCTGCCAAGCCTCGCGGCGCAGTGCCATATTAGCTCCCCATAGGAAAACTCGGTCGCCAAGCTGTCGACTCAAGCGCCTCCGGAAGAACAGATCGATGGCGTTAAAAAACCCAGCCGCAGCAACATTATAGTATTGGGCAACGCCGGAGACGGCATCAATATCCTGGTTCTTAAACACAGCTTTAACAGAGGCAATCCAATCTTCCGGCAACAAACTGTCAGCATCAATACGGGCGATGATATCGCCCTGAGCTGCATCAAAACCTCTAGTCCGAGCGTGCACTACGCCTTGCCGTGGTTCGTGCAGGATTGTGACAAAATCATAGGCATTAGCAACCTTAACAGACATGTCCGATGAGTTGTTGTCGACGACGATCACTTCGCAGGGCGCAACTGTTTGGGCCGCTATCGCCCTCAGGCAGGCACTCAGCTGAGAGGCTTCATTGTATACTGGGATGATAATGCTTACTTTCATATACCGGTAGTCAATTATATGGCAAAGCGCTCCCGATTGCATGTTTCGTCAGCAGTCAATGGATTTAAATCTTGGCCGGTTCGCTATTGGCAGGGGAACTTGTGGCACAAGTTGATGACAATCGTGGTCGTACTGTCAGTACTATCGGTTGGCGGTATGTACGCTATTGCTCAGTGGTACATTCACAGCCAGTCATCCAAACCACTGCAGCTGGGCGTCAGCTTTATCCCCGATTATGCCGCAAGTCTCGGCATCGACCCCGAGGAGACCATGGACGCCCTGATAGACATTGGGGTCAGACAGTTTCGACTTGTGAGCTACTGGAGCGACGCTGAGCGAACCAAGGGCAGCTACGATTTCAGCCAGCTTGATTGGCAGTTCGAAAAGGCTGAAGCCGTCGATGCCAAGATAGTATTGACGCTGGGACTTAGGCAGCCACGCTGGCCAGAATGCCATATGCCAGACTGGGCAGCCAAGGAATCACCAGAGCAGTGGCGACCGCAGCTCAACGCCTACATAACGGCCGTAGTTAATCGCTACAAGCATTCGCCAAGCCTGCAGAATTACCAGTTAGAGAACGAATACTTCCTCAAGGGCTTTGGTATTTGTACCGACTTCAGCCGTCAACACCTAATCGACGAGTACAATCTGCTCAAACGACTAGACCCTAAGCATCCGATAACAGTCGGCCGCAGCAATAACGCGCTGGGCTTTCCCGTCGGCCAGCCACAGCCTGACAAGTTCAGTATCTCTATCTACAAACGTGTCTGGGATGGTAACTTCAGCCACCGCTATCTGGAGTACCCATTTCCAGCCTGGTTCTACGGCTACATCGCTGGCGCACAGAAGATTTTTCTTCACAAAGATATGGCTGTAGGTGAGCTTCAGGCCGAAGCCTGGCCGCCAGATAGTAAGAGCGTCACCGAGACCAGTCTGAGCGAACAGAACAAGTCACTCAACGCCAAGCGTCTCAAGGATCGCTTCGGCTACGGTCGCGCCACTGGCATGCGTCAAATCGACCTCTGGGGCGCCGAATACTGGTATTACCGCCTGGTTGTTTTGCACGACCCCAGCCTATGGAATATTGCTAAGCAGGAATTCAGCACCAAACAGTAGCGTCTTCTACGAAGTTAGGTCATACTTATTATTATGGCCAAACAGCGTCCTAACACACCAAAAACAATAAGTAACCGACGAGCTCGACACGATTATGAGCTCGGCGACTCATTAGTTGTGGGCTTGGAACTGTCTGGAGCCGAGACTAAGAGCCTGAGAATGGGTCATGGTCAACTGCGCGGCGCCTACGTTACTGTCAAAAGCGAAGAACTCTTCTTAATCAACGCCACCATCTCTGGCACCAGCAGTATCCCCATCGACGAGTCAGATCAAACCAGAGCCCGAAAGCTACTAGCTAAGCGCCGCGAGATCAACGCTCTTATCGCTGCCAAGCAGCAGGGCAGAACCATCGTGCCTCTGGAAATCCTAACCGGTGGTCGCTATATCAAGCTCCGCATATCTGTTGGTAAGGGTAAGAAGCGCTATGACAAGCGCCAAACCCTCAAGCAACGTGACGATGACCGGCGCGCCCAAGCAGAGCTCAAGTCGCGCCGTTAACTCCTTGCTCACGATGCAAACACTCGCCCGCAGCTGTTGCCCCCGGCAACCGTATCCGTTATAATCGTCGGAGTTAATCAACTATTCCGGGGTAGCTCAGCGGTAGAGCGGGGCGCTGTTAACGCCTAGGTCGCTGGTTCGAATCCAGTCCCCGGAGCCATTGTGAGCGAACAGCCGTGAAAGCGGCTGTTTTCTCTTTAGAAGAGGCATATTTCCTAGTTCTAACCTCCCTGAATAATTGCTCAATTCGTGGATACTCTTTTTGGATTGGAACAAACCACTCGTGTGGTTGTATAGAAAGCTTGTTATCCTTCAAAATAAAGCTACTGCCCAGATTGATAAATATCTCTCGGCAAGTTTCCGCATCGCCATCAATAAAGTTTTGCCGAGCATAAGTTGCAATGTCAAAGGCCTTTTCGGTTAGTTCTAACCATTTTTCTGCACGCTCTTGCGTGTCTAGCAAAAGTTCTTTTAGCCTTCTGGTCTCGGCGCTAAGTTTTTCACGCTGCTCAATATACTCTTCATCGTTGATTAAATCTTTTAATCGCATCTTAGTCAGGTTGTCTAATTGTTTTTGAGTAGCAAGTAATGCTTTACTTTGGCTTTCATGCACGCTGGTTCGGTCTTCAATTTCCTGGTCATTGTTTTCGCTAAGTACTTCTAAAGCCCAGTCCCTGAACTCGGGCAATATCGTAATGCTGGATAGCACTTTTTCTGTTTCTTGCTCAATCTCTTTTTCTGTCATTGCCCCTCGTTGTGAACATGGTCGTTTACGGGTGCAATGGTAGTAGATATACTCACGTGTCTCACCGCTATTTTTTAGGTACTTCTGTTTAACTTCGGCTGTGATTGTACAGCCGCACTCACCGCAAACCATTGGACCCCTGTAAGTGATATCATGTGTCTTTGGGCGCGGTTTTCCTTTGCGTCCCAATAGTTGCTGTACGCGGTCATATTCTGCAACTGTGATCATGGCTTTTTGTTTGCCCTTGTGAACATCGTCATTGTAGCGTATTAGCCCTGCATAAAAGGGGTTTGTGAATACTCCATAAAGACCCGTTCGCGAAATAGGGCCACCCCCAGTTTTACGTGTTTTACGTAATGTAAAACCCCAATCATTAGTTGCAATATACCAGATCTGCGGAACACTATAATTGCCAGTGAGCATTAGCTCCCACATCTTTTTAACTAGAGTAAACCTATCTGGGTCAATTACAATTTTCTTGGACCCTTTTTCTAGGTCGGGAGTATTTAGATACCCCGTAGGCGCCCAACCTGGTTTCCAACCCATTTTTATCTTCTGTCCATTACCACGTTTAACGTCCTTACTAAGCTTTGCAGAGAAATACTGGGATTGCGACATTACCATTTGGAGCATCATTATGCCCTCTGGTGAGTTATCAAAAGTATATGAGCAAAACTTTAAATCTAATATCTTACCCGTGCGGAGGCGATAGGTTATTGCTGCAGCCTCTATTTCATTACGTGAGCACCGATCTGGGTGCCATGCCACAATGCCGTGTGCCTCACCGGCATCTATTCGCTCCAGCATGTTATCAAAAATTGGACGGTTGCCGGGCTTAAAAGCACTCGCACTTTCCGGTGGTAACTCAATTATGTCCAGGTGAGGAAAAATCTCTCTAGCCTTATCAAGCTGCGTGTCTAAAGACAGTACTTGTTTTTCTTCTTCCTCTGTAGACTTACGGGTATATAAAAAATACTTCACAGCATTATCCTACCGTTGATTATAACGTATTTCCCAGATGACTGCTCATACAGCTTGTAGTATCTGTTTTGCTTTTTTGTGGGTACTCCTGCATAAGTGTGTCTTTTCATCTCATGCTTTAGCTTATCGGCAGCCTTTGCCGCTTTGATTGCACGAATTGCGTCATATTCTGGTCCGTGACTATTTAGATTACGCGAATTGTAAGTCAGGTTGTAACAGTGCCTGCACCCAAACAGCTCATCATATTTGTACAATGTGCCTACACGTCGTCCACAAGGGACCCTGTTGGTTATCAAGGGACAAGAAAACCACCACCTAACACCCCCGTAGTTACACGGGGTTGTAGTAAGCCGCACGGTGTAATCGTGCTCAATTCGTTTGCCATTACTAAGGTCTCTGTCGTAGTACATAATACGCAGATAGCTATCCTCTCCGTCCATAAAAGTAGATATGGTTATACTGTTTTTTGTTGTACTAAACCCTGCATCTCTAACCCACTCAATGCCCCCAGTTTTACTACTCACAAAGTATCCATGCTTATTTAGCCAGTAAACATCAATGCTCAATAAATCTTCCTTCTCCGTTTTTTTGGTGTAATGGTTGTCTCTCATGTTTTTACCGAAATCATTAACGATTTGCCGTCCCTTAATCTGTTAAGTCAAATGTTTATTGCCAAACTTATTGGCCAGAATGTCACCAACTTGTAGCGCATTCTTACTATCTGGACCTCTTTTTAACTTATTTTTCTTAGAAAATGGGTCTTCTTTGGTCTCCATTTTTGGATAGTTAGATATGCTTGTTTTTGAATACGGGGGTATCCGTTTTTGGACAGGGGGTTGTTCAGTCGTTGCAATCCTCTGCAGTATGGCCTTTAGGGAGGTGAGCTCGTATTCGTTGGATAGAGCCTTTCTAAACTTACGCCTGAGCAGTCCCTTAGCCTCAAGGCGCCTTATGTTAGTACGAACGGTCTGCAGGGCCATCCCACTCCTCTTGCACAGGGTAGAAGCGGCAGGGTAAGGGTGTCTATCGTCCCACATATGTGTCAATAATTGCAGCAGTACCGCCATTTCGGAGCTGGTTATGTCAAGTTTGGACTGATTATATATAAGTAAATTGGGTATTGGAGTATACCCCCACTTTGCAATTTCAGAGCTCCACTTGTTTTTAAAGCTGTAGCTACTTTCTTGTTTCTTCATAGTAATTTTATATGTCATTTACGTATTGCCGCGATCTATTGAGGCCCCTCTCTAGGATTTGGTGGTAACCTATATGCGCGTTTTACAAATAGTACAAGTCGCAATCCTTTTTCTTTCGCTTCATCGTCTGTAAGCTCATAGGCAAAATACTTTAGGTACAGTTTCTTAAGATCCTCCAGTTGCCTATTAGAAAACTGCATCAGGCCTCCGAATAAATCCTGGTCTTTAGGTGCTTCATCGCATCAAAGTACGATTTTGGATTTACGAGCAGCTTATCGGCCCAATATTGCGACAAGGCTGTGTCCAGCTTTTTAGAACGATTAAAAATAAAAACGGCTTTGTTGCCATAAGCGACACGCTCAATGTCTCTCACCAAAAATCCATGCACCACCAATGCTACCGCCTGTGATAGATCATTCGTTCTATATGTGTAATCGTTACTATTCATAGGATATTCGTTCAAAGAATACCCTAGGACTTGAAAACTGTATCGGTTACCAATTGGGTTTAATTGATGCCCATTACCTTTTTGTAGTTTTTAATCATTGAATGTATGTCGTCTTGTGTAAAATCACGGCTGTATCTCTTCTTTAGCTGCAAAGTCATCTCTTGGTATGTGGCGCCTTTTTTATGCAAGTCATACACTAGTTTTCCGCGCTTAAATACGTACTCATTAACTCTCTGAAACTTATCTCTATTCCTGGTCTTCAGGTTTTTTAGATGAAACTCTATGTCCGGCCAAGCATCAATAAGATCTTGCCTTGTTGTGTTTGGGTCTAGTATCACAGAAACTTCGTCGTCGTTTGTCCCACTTACATTAACTCTTGTCCATACACCAAGCGGACCAAAGTACCTAGGTATGTTTGTAAGTATGTAGGTTTTGATCGCTTCATTCCAGCGAGGTGGGAGCTTATATTTGCTCACTAGCGAGTTAACGTCAACTCTAAGCCCAGTCTTATGATGCCTGGCTCTCCATTCACTCAATCCACCACCTGTTTTTAAACCTTTTTTGGGTATGTTCCACTTTACTCTTATGGTTACGACATCCTCCTGAAAATCGTCTCGGTTAACTAGTAGCATAAACCTCTGCTGGCTACGTTCTATATGTCTCTCAATAACCTTGTGTTCGTTGTCGGCATTTTTCATAGTAATTGTAACTAGGGGCCACCACATTATCATATGCGGACTAGGGATAAAGCAAAACCGGGATGTTAGTAAGGCTTAAACAGCTCTTTTAGGCTTATCTTTAATGCTTTGGCGATTTTATAGATGTTACTAATGCTAGGGTTTCGTTTGCCTTGCTCAATAAAGCCAATATATGTACGGTGCAAACCGACCAACTCCGCTAACCTCTCTTGCGTAATACTACGCTTCTTGCGTAACTCAGCCATCCTAGCGCCAAAGGACTTTAAAAACTGCTTTTCTGTGTTCATACATACAGTTTGTCGCTTTATCTGTATTGCTTCTACAGACAGCTTGTAGCATAATTTAACTAATAGAACTTAAGTTAGGAGTGACCTGTATGGGACTATTTAAAAGCAAAGAAGATAAGGAACTGCAGCAGCAGGAAAAGGTGCTTAAGGTACTTGAAAAGTATGGCCTAAATCTAGATGGTTACAATAGTAAGGATATTCAAGAGAAGAACATAGAAAACATCAAACGGATAGCATCTGACCTGGTAGGTAATGGCATGTTTAAAACTGGTATGGCTCTTAGTTTTGCTAAGGCAGAAGAGCAAGCCAAGGTATCCTATTTGAGTGCCCTTGTTGAACAAAACTGGGTCATTATCCGTCAGAACGAAGTGACCATTAGGTTACTAAGCAGGTTAGCTAAATAGCTAACTGTAACTTTGCCGATTGTTTATACTTTAGCTATGGCAAAGCAAGAGTATGTTGATATAGCTAACGTTGCTAAGGGCTGGAGCGCGGGAGTGTACCCAACGCTGCTTGAGGCGTCTATGTGCTCATTTTCCAACCGCCCTCTACGTGGCCCAGCATTTATTATCCCCGTTCTTGAAAGATCTTACGCCTCTGCACTTTGCTCGCTTGCGGCATTTCAAATAGAGGGCATCCTACAAAAAATCTCTTTAAATCTAGATGGAGGCGAAAAGAGAGAGCAAATACTTAAACACTTAACGAAAACCGGACAGAATACTGCTGTTAGAGAGCTGTTTGTTGTTCGTGACGTAATAGCTCACGGTCATATATACAAAACTACCATACGCCTTAAATCGGATGGTTTTCCAAAAAGCTCACATAGCAAAAAGTTAACTATCTATGAAAGCCAGGACTTTAAAAATCATGTGAGCCGCAATAAGACAAAGCTGTTGAACTTTAACGTTGACCCCGCACGTATAAGTTTTCCAGACGCTGTTTTAGCTTTAGCAGTAGTAAATGTAATATATAAAGAGTTAGAAAATAGGTCTATAGACATGCCGATTGACAAGTTTATCCCAGGCAAGGGCTACGTTTCAAAGTACTTTAGTGTATACATAAACGACTTGCTGAGGGGGCTAGATAAAAAAAGAGCATCAGCCGTAAAGAGAAAATTGAAGATCATAGCCAGCATTTAGTAGTAGAATATAAATACCTGGGTGGGCAAAGGAAAATAATGTCTACTCATACTCGTAAACCACTAGCTCTTGATAGAGACAGGCCCATAGCCGACGAGGCGACTTTTGTTTCGCTTTGTCGGAAAGTAGGACTGAAGCCTGAGCAGGATCAGGCTTACAAAATTATCAAAGATCTATATGAAGACATCCGCAACGACAACGACAAGCGCGGATTAGCAATTAGCATCTCGGGATCATGGGGAATTGGTAAATCCTCGTACGTGAACATACTTGCCGACAAGCTAAGCTCAGATTACCTTGTCGTACATGCCCGGGGCATGTTTTATGGCAACTTTGATGAGTACATTGAAAGCTTCTTTGGCACCTTCTATAGATCCGTAAAAAAACGACATAATCTAACCCTATCGGAGTTGAAGGTACTTGCTAGAAACACAACAATTTCCTTAGAAGCCGGGATAAACTTAGGCCCTTTCTCAGTAAAAGCAAACCGTTCGCAAAAGATTAACTTTAAGAAGGAAACGTCAAGTGACGAAATATTGGCAAGTGGATCGCCTATTAATAACAAACTTGGTTCTATCGGGCCTCAGAAGATTATAGTTGTACTCGAAGATATAGATCGCCTCAAAGGTAACGAACTAGTAACAGCGCTTCGCCTAATAGAAACCCTGAAATGGCTCAATAACGTAGTTGTCATAGCCGTAGGCGACTTAAGGCACATGGGAGACATCCTTTCTACCGCGAGCGTTCCCAGTGCCTATTCGTTTACGCGAAAAGTATTTGACCACAGAGTACATCTAAAAAGAACTTTGCGCCAAACGGAAAAAATTGTTCTCTTGATGGCGGAACACATGGTTGGTGACGAGCTCAACGATACTCAGAAAGTTATAGCTACAGAAGCCTATCATTTCCTGGTTTTAAGACAGATCATCAGCAACGTGATAGAGTTGGCGCGAGAAGTCATTGACACTAAGGATATAGAAAAAACCACCGGTCATTTTTGGGACTTACTAGTATTTAGAGGGCACCCTAGTTTGGGTCAAGTTTATGGTGAGATCAAGGGCTTCTTTAACACTCAAGAAAAAGATGGCGGAGTACAACACAAGATATGGTCCATTAAAGACGGTAAAGTTGTCGGCCAAGACAATCAGTCTGACGGCATGTCTCTCCTAGTAAATCGGCCTGGGTCACATATTAAACCATGGACAGTTCAAAGAATATATAGAGGCATTCAAGACTATAAATACTGGTCCGAGTTAATTGTGCCTAGCCCAGACGAAGACGCCAAACTTGATAGGTATAACTTTAGCGATGATATTTCTAACATAGCCAATGCATTTAGGGAAATTGATAACGATGAGAAAGTTGATGTTAGCTTTTTAGGTAAAGAACAACCTGTTTCTCGGTGGTCAATAGTTAGAGCCTTTATGCGTGATCCTGGCCAAAACGCCATGGACAGGGATTACTCACTTGCTCAACTAAATGATCTACGCCTACTCAAAGGCTTCTCGGCAGCATTAGTTGAGCGGATGGAAGAACTTCAAGCTGCTTCAATAACCGAGACTGAAAAACTTAGGCTATTCGTAGAATGCGTAGACGTTTTTGAAGCGCTAATAAGAATTGAAAAAGGAGACATATAAATGAACGGCAGTATTAGCAAGGAAATGGTGATTTTGGTCATATTATCACTGATTACTATTTACAACCTAATCAATTACTTTGGTACCAGAGAGCTGGTAAAGTGGCTTTACGAAAGATACCGGAAGGAGGCTGCAGAGTTGGCAAATAGCGATAGTCTGCCTGCCGACGTAAAAACAAAAGCACACCTAGAGAACGAGCGAGCGATCCTGGAAGTATTATCCAAAAGGAGAAGTCATAAGTTTGACCTCAGTCTGTTAATTAGTAATATTGAGTTTGTCCTTATAGCTGGTTCTACCTTCATTGTTATACACAACGCTGGCAGCATTTTCTGTTACGGTAGCCTGTCCAAAATCGGGCTTGTCATATTGTCTTGGTTCGGTATTAAAGTTCTAGGCTATCACGGGCATTGGCAACAACCAATATTTGGTAGGTCAATATTTTCAGTTTTTCTGTTGGGATCACTACTGAATATTATATTTGCTATTTTTGCAGGATGGCTGTTATCGGGGATTGTGTAAAAAATGTACGCTAAATAGCACAGCCCAGTCTCTGTTATTATTATCATATGAAGAGTGGAGAAGAATATGAGAAATTATCCCACGAGGTGGTGCAAGCTCTAAATCGTGGCAAAAAAGTAACACATAACGTAAAGATCGTTGGTAGATTAACCGAAGTCAACCGACAGATTGACGTCAAGCTGGATGAAACCGATTATGACTTTGTTATGTATGAGTGCAAAGATTGGCGCAAGAGTATTGGTGTAGGGGTTGTCGGACAGCTCCTGACAGACCTGGAAGACGTTGGAGCCAAAAAAGGGGCGATTATAGCTAACTCGCCGTTTACTAAGGGCGCAGTCAATCTGGCGAGAAAAAAGGGTGTTGATTTACTACATCTGGTTAAGACAGCTGATCCTAAAGCAAAAATGGGCATTGCAGCACGTGTTCTTGCTCGTGAGAAAATAATCAAATCCTTGCAGTTTGGCATTCGCAATACCTCTCTTGATGGAGGGCCCTTACTAAGCACAAACCCTGAGGATCTGATAATTGTTGATGACGATAACGACGAAGTTACCGTTAAGCAGTATGTTAAAAAGCGCTGGAATGGTGGATTAAACGCCAAGGCTACAGTTGGAGAAAATCAAATAACACTTAATGCCGTAACTATAGTGGATATCAACGGTGATAAACATACAGTCACTCAATTAACGATTGGCCTGATGGTAGAGCAGCTTTATCACGAGGGTCCATGGATAATAGAGGAAGCCCAAGGATTATACAACTCACTCAAAGGTACTTTTCACGCCTATGGTAATATGAAATCGGCAACATTATCAATTGAGGAGATGGAAAAAACTTTTGTAGAGCTAGACCAAAAAATGGTAGATCAATCTAAGTATTCAATTATTTTAGATATTGCTTCTGAGTATCACTAAATAGACTACGGGCAGGTTAAAGGTCTCTTTTCTCGTTTTAGGGTATGATGTATTTATGAAATTACAACGGTTGGTGTGTTTAGGATTTAGTGGAAGTGAACTAGAAGACAGCTACTGGGGAGAAATAGATGCGTTAGTAGAAAGCCGTGAAATCGTATCTGAATTGAGAAGCCCAGATATCGCGACTGAAGACGGATTGCTAGTAAAACTTGGTGCAAAGGTCGGCAAGGACTCAATAGACGCGATGCCAAAGCTTAAATACATTGGTATGCTGGGGACCGGCTACGGCGGCATAGACACGGCTTATGCCGCATCTAAGGGCATTACGGTAACAAACATAGCAGACTATGCTACAGAAGCCGTTAGTGAGTTTACATTTGGTATCTTGCTGGAGTACTACCGTGACATAGCCAAGGCCCGCTCACAGGCTAAATCTGGCAATTATTCTGACGATTTTTCAGGTGGAGAGATCAAAGGTAAAAAGTTTGGGGTTGTTGGCCTTGGTGATATTGGCAAACGCACTGCACAACTAGCTCAAGCGTTTGGGGCTGACGTGTGCTACTGGTCTCGTAACCGCAAACAGGATGTTGAGGCAACAGGTATTAAGTATGTTGATCTAGATGAACTAATAAAGACTTGCGACATTATTACTATAAACCTAGCTTACAACAGTGAGACCGAAGACATTGTTAACGCGGAACGGATCAATAGCTTTAAGAAGCACTCTATTGTTATAAACCCCAGCCCAATGGAGCTATTTGACTTTGGAGCCTTGCTCACAAGGCTACAGAAGGACGATATGGTACTTATGCTGGACCACAGCGACGAAATGACAGAAGAGCAGCTAAAGACCTTGCAACCTTTGAAGCACGTCATCGTCTATCCAGCTATAGGCTACATTACAAGTGAGGCAAGCGCTTTAAAGAAACGCATTTACGTAGACAATCTGAAAAACTTCCTCGCGGGCCAGCCTACCAACAAAGTCAACTGAACTTTGAATATACAGCGATATATGGTATAATACTGCTAATGTATTTGTCAGACCAACCAAATGAACATTTTCCAGGCAAAGAGCTTTCTCTACAATGGGGTGAGGGACAACATGCTGAATATATTTATGAAATCGGCTGGTTAAAGCACGGCGTAACAACCTCAGGTGATCGCGTCATATTACCCGATATAGAATACCGAACCTATGCTGAGTGGCCTAAACGAGACGAACCAGGTATTGAATACGTTGATGGTGGTGCGGGAAAAATTGGAGAACATTTGCTAACTGACGGCCAGAGAGAAGCAATAGAAAAAGCAAGACAAATTGAAGTACAAAAGGATGAGGAAAGCCCGGATGTAAATACATTTGCTAGCATGAGAGAGCTGGCTGTAGCAAAAAATGATGTAGTTTACGCTCGCGCACCTGAAGAGGGCATGAGGCTACACGAAGACGAACCATTCTGTGCCGTAAAATCACTCAGACGACTTGGCGTGGTTGATTTTGCAACTGCAGTGGGAGGATACTATGGATTTTTCAAGTACGAGCAAGCTGATTTGGACGCTTTCGTTCCGGATGAACTGAAAGGAATTGCGAACGCCTTTACGTTTGTTGATGAACCACGAGTTGTCGTAGGTCCAAACGGAGAACATAATTATCAAATCGCTAGAATTATGCTATTTGAGGCAGAAGCAGACTTAGACTATCCATCCGAGCAACTTGAGCCACGTAGACCAATATTGGTAGTCAACGGAGAAGTAGTTGGCGAGGATGATGAGCCTGTTAATGAAGAACCCTCTGCAACCGTTACAGAAGTTGACGGTCAGCTAGTACTTGAAGACCCGGTAGCTGTGGCTTTCGTAAGAGCTGTTGAAAAACACAATTGTGAGAGCCTGCTTCTAGATAATACTGAAAGAGTAGAACATTTTAAGCGTCGGGCTGATGAACTTGGCCGCAGCCAGGCTGATACTGTAATTACGCTTATTAACGTGGACGACCAGCACGGCTCAGTTCTAGCTGATATTTTGATGCCAGGAGAAGACTGGCAAGCGTTTCGCGATCGTGGAGAAACACCCGTCGCTAGAGGCCTCGCTCAGAGAGAAGGAATACAAGCTTTTCTTGAAGCAATGGACGCAGAGGCTGCTGAAAAACTAAAGGCATCAGATCAACTTTCAGTTGTAGTTGTTGATCGCGGTGTTGCTGAGATTTATAGCGCATAGGCAATTAGAGCGGTTCTAACTTCCATCACTACGGGGAGCCAAGCATAAGCACTTTGCATGAAGTGCTTTTTTATTTGATATAGTTGAACTATGGCCAAAGACGAAATCGCCACTGGTGTACTGCATGAAGTACCAGCGGATTTACGCAAAGCCCTGCTGTCTGACGAATCCGCGCAAGAGCGGTGGGAGGATCTCACGCCACTGGCGCGCAATGAGTGGATTTGCTGGGTAACCTCCGTCAAAAGACCTGAGACAAGAGCTAACCATATAGAACGGACGATCACTGAACTAATGCAAGGAGTACGCCGCCCTTGTTGTTGGCTCGGCTGCAATCATCGCTAATCAAATTGTCGGCAGAATCATAGAAGTTACGGCACTGCTAGTCAGTCGCGGGCAAAACTTCTCGAACTATCGATAGCAGACCATCTGAGTCATAATCGCTTTTGATGACGTATTTTAGAGCGCCGTTTTGCAGGGCTAGCTCCGCCTCGGCTTTGTCAGCCAAATTAGTTAGCATGATCACCGGACACGCCTGGGTCTGAGGATCCTTCTTGAGCTTTTCTAGTGCCTGCAAACCGTTAAGCACCGGCATCATGATGTCCAGCAGGATCAGGTTGGGTTGGAACGTCTTGGCTTTTTCGTAGCCGGCCTGGCCATTGGCAGCCGTTTCCAACGTATAACCTTCGTAGCTCAGAATGCGCATATACATTCTGGCCATTAGCTCATCATCCTCTACTAACAATATTTTTTGTGACATTAGTGCTGACCTCCTGTTTGTAATGTTTCAGAATCGCTCTTGCTGAGCTGTTCAACATGCATATCAGCCGCAATAGGTATGGTAACGCTGAACGTCGAGCCTTCGCCGACCTCGGATGCTTCGAGCACTACGTCTCCGCCCATGCCTTGGGCAATCATTTTAGAAATATACAGGCCTAGCCCAGTTCCGCGGCTCATATCACGAGTCAAAAGATTTGATTGAGCCTGCTGAAACTTCCTGAATAGTAACACCTTGGACTCATCTGGTATACCTTCACCGGTGTCGGCCACATAGATCTTGATTTGGCCATCAAGTTGCTCGAAGGAAAGTTTGACACCACCTTGACCAGTGAACTTAATACCATTGCCAAGGAGATTAGTGAGTATTTCACGAGTTCGGTCTTTGTCAGCAAAAACCATGGGCAGAGCTACATCTGGCTTAATAACCTCAAGCAGAAGTTTTTTCTGAGAACCAGTGACGTCATATTCTTTGACGACGTTATCGCAGAGTTCAACAATATCAAACGCCTCCCGCTTATATTGCAACCTCCCTTGTTCCAATCTAGACATATCCAAGAAGTCATTGACTATATCAATCAGCCGCAAGCTAGCATTATGAATGTCAGCGACAATGTCTTTTACTTCTTGGCTTTCGATGTCTTGCATGAAATGAGCCTGAATAAGCGAGGTATTGCCTCTTATCGCAGTCAGAGGCGTCCTCAGTTCATGAGAAGCAATCGAGAAGAATTCATCTCTTGATCGCTCAGCGACCTTCTGCTCAGTTATATCTTGTATCAGCAGCGCTGCACCGAGAACTGTATCTGTTGTCCTGTTGATAATCGGAGAAATATGCAGGTTTAGATGCAAAAGTTTGTAGGGAATATCTTTTAGGATAATGTTTTTTCTCTCTTCGCGCGATCTACGAAGTTCGGCCGCAAGATCAACATTTTTGCTCAAGGCAGCCCTAATAAACTCGATATCAACTTTGCCCTTAAGATTACTAATATCTATCGCCTTACTGATCGGATAGGCGCTTGGCGTATCCAGAGTGAAGATCGCTTCAGCGGCCTGGTTAATTAACAGCTGCTCATTATTAGCGCCTGTCATGACGTAGCCGATCGACAGACCATCAATCGAAGCACGAAGTATGGCTTCTTCATTTTTTAATTCTTTTTCAATAAGTTTACGCTGCGTGATGTCTTCGACTATTAACAGCAAACGAGCCTGCCCAGTGACCCCTCTGTCTTGAATTGGTATGCCACGATAATGTCTTATGGTCTTCTTGTTAGCTAGGTGTGAGGCATATTCTACCTCTGTCTCGAAAGGCTCTCCGGCTATACCTTTTATAAAAAGCTGGTCAAGACCAACGTTTTTGTAGCTATTAAGCTCTAGTGCATTAAGACCTATGGCATTCTCGGGTTTATCGCCCGAGAGTTCAGCCATTTTGGGATTAAACGAAGTAATTACGCCGTTGACGCCCAATGTATAGATACCAAAAGGTGAGTGGACGAATACATCTTCGTAGAGCAGCGTAGCTAAGGAGCTATCAGATACCTCCATGGTGCAACACCTCAGCAGTCATAGGTCTCACCAGGGCTCAGAACATGAACTTTGGTGTGAGAGCCAGCATGCTTGGTGAATAGTACGGGATCAGCCTTAATCGGTGGCCAGGTATCGTAGTGTATTGGGATGGTGACGGCAGGCTTAATGTATTCGACGGCTAGAGCTGCAGCCATTTCGTCCATGGTGTAGTGACCGCCAATAGGCAGCAAGGCCACATCTATATCACCCCATAGCTTGGGAATCAGCTTCATGTCGCTAAACACAGATGTATCGCCTGACTGATAAATCTTCATGCCGTCGAGCTTGATCACAAAGCCAGAGGCTATACCACTGCCTGTGCTGTGCACGGCCGGAGTAATGCCGAACTCAATCCCGTCTTCGCCGTAAGTACCGCCAACGTTAGCACCTACTGCCTTAATACCAGATTGCGCAACATCCTCTCGCACCGTAACCTCGTGGACAGCAAACAGTGTCGATCCATCGCGCTTGGCTATCTCTATAGCATCCAGTCCGAAATGATCGAAATGATCATGTGTAATAAGAATATAATCAATCTTCGGTATTTCGGTTATTTTGCGAGCGGCAGCTGGGTTGTCAGTTATGTAAGGGTCAATTAGCACAGTCTTGCTACCTTCAATCAAAACGGCTGCGTGTCCTAAACGAGTAATTCTCATAACAAGTGTCATGATAATGGTTATGCTCTATGCTTGTCAATATTGACCTAAGCTCAAAACGCAAGCTTGCTACAGCCTGGGGGCAAACTAAATACAGGTAGCCATGAAGGCTACCTGTATTCGTTGTTGGTCTTAGATTTTTTATTTGTTACTAGCGGACAGTTCGGCAATCTGAATAGTGCCGACTACAATGGCGTACAAGCCAAGAATCCAAACAAAAGCTACACCATGTGCTGGCTCCGCAAACAGGACTGCTATACCTGCTACGAGTGCAGCCAAACCGTTAACATAGCTCATTGTTCTCGCCTTATCGCTGGCGCGAGAATTAAAGTAAGCACTGACAGTCTCAACGACACCGCGTGCGATCAGCGTAAAGCCAATCAGCAGCACCATTAGACTGAAAGTTACAGTTACATGGCGAAGTAGATAGATACCGACCCCTAACTCAAACGCACCGAGTGCAACTGGCAAAAACCAGGCATCGGCTCGTCCTATCGTGCCAAGCCCAGCCATGACGTTGACTACGCCACTGACCAGTGCGTAGGCACTAAACAAATACAGTAACACTAGCAGCGTAAGCCCCGGCCAAAAGACCGCCGCTACACCGAAAATAATAGTTGCCACACCCCCTAAGACCATCGCCCCCCAGTTATCCTTGGTGACCGTTGCTGTGCTCATAACAAACACCCTCCTTAGTTGACATCCTCATCATCCACCCAAATAGTACGTATGTCAAATTGCTTATGTGGATAACTACGCAGGCCAGGTTTGCGCGATAATTGCTATGTCAGAGAAACTTGTTAGAAGAGTGAAGTTTGCGATTGGCTAGCGCCTCGCAGGCCGCCTTAGCGTCAGAGTAGATCATTTGCTGGGGCGGAGTTTTTTGCGTCCAGGCACTTGGTCCGCGGAGAGCGCCTACAACACCTAATTCACGAGCTACTTTGAGGTAGCGAATGGCGTCAATAACCACACCGGCGCTGTTCTCAGAATCCTGGACTGACAGTTTGATATCAAGGTTAACTGGCGCATTGCCAAAGCCTCGTAGCCGCAGATTGAAGTAAGCAACCTTGTTGTCTTCTAGATAGGGCAAATAAGTGCTAGGACCCGCAAATAAACTATGCTTGGGTACCGGTATACCCCTGATGTCATTCTGGGCACGGATGACATTCTCCTTGGACTCCTTCTTGGAAGCCAAGCGCGACTGAACCATCATATTATTGAAGTCGGTGTTACCGCCAATGTTGATTTGCTGATGAAAATCAACCGCAAAGCCACGGTCGAAGGCTAATTCCTGCAGAACCTGAGACAAGATACTGGCTCCAAACGCACTGCGCATATCGTCACCAACTATCGGCAGGCCGGCTTTGATAAACTTCTTTTCCCACTTGGGATCACTGGCAATGAACACAGGTATGCAGTTGAGGAAGGCCACATTAGCGTCAATCGCCGCCTGGGCATAGAATTCAGTGGCTTTTTGCGAACCGACAGGCAGATAATTTATCAAGATGTCGGCCTGACTGTCCTTGAGTGTCTTGACGATGTCGACTGGCTTGGACTTGGCAATTCGGAAGCCCTCGTCCTCTGGTTGCTCCAGCATGTGATCTGACACGCCGTCCAAGACATGGCCCATCTTGACGATTGGACCCTTGGGTACTTTGGACATGAAGATGCGGGCGCAGTTGGGCTTGGCGAAGATAGCCTCACCGAGCGGCTTGCCAACTTTGCGTTTATCTACGTCAAAGGCCGCCACAACTTCTATATCAGTAGCCGCGTAGCCACCGATATCATCGAACATTAGCCCCGGTACATCTTCCTTGGCGTTCTGCTTGTAATATGCCATGCCTTGGTATATAGAGGAGAAGCAATTACCGATACCAACTACGGCTACCTTGATACTTTTAGGTTGGCTTTTCATAGCTATTCCAACATTCTAGCAAAGTGCCAATGATTTTGCCTAATAATTGTTTGGACAGCCATTACTACAGCTTCCTTGAGCTGATTTACAGATAGTTCGGCTTGTCCTGACGAGCAAATTATAAGATACTAATTGTATCAATCTTTTCTCGCGCTAAAACCAAGGAGGATGAATGAGCGACACTAAGGGTATTGCGCTGCTTTCGGTTTATGACAAATCTGGCATCGAGGATTTCGCGCGTAGCCTGGTAGAGCTTGGTTGGCAAGTTTATGCCTCTGGCGGAACGGCCAAAGCAATCGAAGCCGCGGGTGTGGCCGTCAGCGACGTAACCGAATTGGTTGGCGGTGGAGCCATCCTTGGACATCGCGTAGTGACCTTGTCGCGGGAGATTTCGGCTGGACTGCTGGCCGACAAGAGCAGTTCTGAAGACATAGCCGAGATGGCTGAGCTGAAGTTGCCCTATATCGATCTTGTCTGTGTCGATATGTACCCGCTTGAGGAGGCAATTGCCAAGCCTGGATCGACCAAGCAAGATGTTATTACCCAAACCGATATTGGCGGCCCGACTATGTTGCGCTCAGCCGCCAAGGGACGACGAATTGTTCTGTCTCACGCCGAGCAACGCCAACCAGTTATAGACTGGCTCAAGGCCGATAAGCCCTCCGAAGAAGAGTTTGTTGACAAGCTGGCAGCCCGCGCTGAGTACGAAGCCGCTCGCTACATTGTGGCTTCCGCCAAATACCTTAACGGCACCACCGTTAGCGGCTCTTTGGCTAGACTGGCTAGCCCGACCAAGTACGGCGAAAACCCTCAGCAAGCCGAGGCTGGCCTATACGCAGACAATCGCGTTGGTATCGACGCGCTAGGCATTGACCAATTCGAGCATGTACAGGGCATGGAACGCAGCTACATCAACATCACTGACATTGACCGCTTGCTTCAGACCGTGACGCATATTGCAGCCGGATTTGATACCAACTTCGGCAAGGTGCCATTTATTGCCGTAGGCGTCAAACATGGCAACGCCTGCGGCGCGGCTATCGGCGAGACGGCTGTAGAAGCTATCCAAAAGATGCTCTTAGGCGACACTCGAGCTATCTTTGGTGGCGTAATAATGATCAACGCCCCGATTGACGAGCCAGTTGCCGACGCCCTCATGCACTTTGCCATGGAAGGTGACAAACCCAGACTGCTTGACGGTGTGGTTGGCACCTCAGTAACAGAGGAGGCTCAATATTTGTTGAGCCGCAACAAGCTGCGCATTGTGGTTAACCCGGCTCTGGCCAAACTCGATAGGGCGGCGCTGGACAGCAACCGCCGTGCTCGCCCAGTCCGCGGCGGTGCACTGGAGCAGCCAAACTATGATTTCGTGGTTGACTTGGCGGCCGATTATATTCAGACTTACGGCACAATTACCGATCAGCAAAAAAACGACATGGTGCTGGCCTGGGGAGTCGGCTGCACCAGCAATAGCAACACCATTACGCTTGTCAAAGATGGTCAGCTTATCGGTAACGGCGTCGGCCAACAGGATCGTGTCGGCGCTGGCCAGTTGGCCTTGGCGCGAACTACATTAGCACCCCCACAACTTACCAAGAACGGCGATAAGCTCATCCTCAAGCTAGTGCTTGAGCAGGCCAAGCTGGCCGGCAGCGTGGCCTATAGTGATAGCTTCTTCCCGTTCGCTGATGGTCCAGCTCTGCTGGCTGAAGCCGGCATCAAAGCTATCCTGACTTCTAGCGGCTCTGTCGGTGACGAAAAAGTCATCAAAACCTTAACCGATGCCGGAGTTAGCATTGCCATGGTTCCAGATAAGATTGGTCGCGGCTTCTACGCTCATTAAACAAGAAGGCGCCTAGACACATATTTGCCTCTTGTGTGGTTTCGTGATATAATCACTTTATCATGAGTGTTAGTAGGGATCTGCTTAGAAATCCTATTCAACGATACACTGACTATGGCAACAAACGGCCACCGGCCGGCGAGCTAGAGCCAATGATTGATTTGGTACAGCGCTCTAGCCAACCCCACGCTTTGATACATGCCGCCGACATGTGCCTTGATATGGCTTTCACGGATAGAGGATCATCATCGGTTGGTAGCTGGATACGAAGCTCTAGAAACCTCCTAAATAGAGCCATCGATATGACCGAAGACCATCTAAATAACAGAGGTCATAAGCGTGATCACAGTGCCAACGAAAGCAATGCGCTAGCGCTAGTAATGGCTAATACCCGCATCGCTGAACTCAAGTTTTGGTACAAGGCTGCCAAAGGCGAGCCCATGACCACTGACTATAGAGCTCTTCGCTCAGCTTGCCAAAAAATATTGCCTTTTGTAGGCATGTCTAGAGCTATGTTGCCGAGACTTTGTGAACTTACCCCAATATTATTGGGTGCACGAGCATTTGAGCAGCCAGATGCACTTGGCTGGTATGGTCGCTTAGCTCTGCGAAGAGAAGATGGCGGTACGCGGCAGACGCCCGGGCGTAATGAAAACTGGGATACCGGCGTATCGTTTGGTAATGCAGCTCAGCATTTCGTTCACCCAACTATCAAATTACAATCAAAAGAAACAAATGGCAGACATTCGCTCCTTTATAAGGCCGGCCATGTCGAAATGCTAGTTGCTAAACGGTATGGCTTGGAGCGACCTGTCGCCATAATGTTAGGTTGCTTGTTAGAAAACGATCAGGTTTTGGCCTTGCCCGAAAGGCACCGTCAGACTCCTTTTGATACGGCCAATCTCAACAGATTAACTGATAGGCTTAGGGACGGTTTGCAGGACTTTGATGCTTTTCGCATAGCCAGCCAAAGTTCGTAGTATGCGGCAAGCCTTGGGTGTTGGTTGCAAGATATCAGCTTGTTGTAGCTAGTCGACTCTGCCATTCGTCATGTATAGCCAGCGCCTTCTTAGCAGCTAGGCCAGTGTAGTATTTCTCGGGTTCTTGCAGAATTTGCTTCTCGCTATCGGTAAACTTGGCAAAGTAGTCGGCAATGCTGCTATCGCTTGAGGCAACTTCAAATAAGGTTTTTTTGGCTTCCAAAGCCTGATGAGCCAGTGTCTTGGAAACCTCGTGAGCCGTAGTGTGTCCGTACTTCTCGAGCAGCAGATACAGCGGCTCTGCAGCTATGGCTCCGCCGCTCATGTACAAATTACGCTGCATGTTTTCGGCGTCGACTTCTATCTTGCCCATGACGCGGTTGAGACGCTCGGCCATCGAGGCCACACAGGCTAAGACAATGGGGTAGAAGCGGGCTGAGGCCGAATCCGTCAGATCGCGTTGGTGCTCGCTACTGATGTTGAGGTTGGCATTGATAAGCTGAGCCGCGACCTGCTTGGACATGCTGATGACGTTCTCGAAGTTCCAGGGGTTACGCTTGTGAGCCATAGTTGAGGAGCCAGTCTGGCCGGGCTCAAAGGCTTCACGGACTTCAGCAATTTCGCTGCGCTGCAAATGGCGCATATCGTGTGACAGATTGGCCATAATGCCGGCTGTTATGGCTAGCTCATCGATTAATCGAACGTAATTTTCGGCAGGAATGATTTGGGTTGAGTATGGTGCCGGTTCTAGATCAAGATATCCAAGCAGCGTCTGCTCAAACTTCAGTGGATCATCTATGAAGAGACTCTGAGCATTGTAGGCGCCGACAGCACCAGAGAATTTGCCCTTCAACTTGCCGCTCAAGACTCGCAGCGAGCTGATACTGCCACCGATACGACTTACATACTCTGCCATGGCGAAGCCAAAAGTCACTGGCACAGCGTGCTGGCCGTGAGTACGGCCGATCTGAACGGTTTCGGCATAATCTTTAGTCAACTTGAGCAAGGTTTTCTCCAGATCAATCAGGCGAGGCAAGACAACTTCATTGACAGCTTCACGGAGTTGCAAGCTTAGAGCCGTGGCCACGATGTCATAAGAGGTGGCACCGAAGTGGACGTAAGGCTGGGCTTCTTCGTTACAATTCGCCTTGATTACGTTCACTAGAGCTTTTACATCGTGCTTGGTAGTCTTCTCTTGTTCGGCAACAGCTTCGGCTGTGACCTTGCTGGCAGCCTCTTCAATCTGATCGGCCACTTGAGCTGTACAAACGCCGAATTCAGCCAGGGCACGGCCTAGAGCGGCCTCTACGTAGGCCTGGTAGGCAATTCGGCTGCTCTCCGATAGGTATTTGGCGATCTCGGGGTCATAATAACGTCCATCTAGGGGATCCAGCCCGCTATAATTGGCTGTTTGAGATACTGTCGGCAGATTAATCGGCTTCATCTCAGGCATTATCTTTCAGATAGTTAGTGATATTGGCTTCGATTCGCTTGATAATATCCGTGGTGTCGGACTTGATGAACTTCTCTCCAGCCATTTTTTCGTACAGCTCAAGGTAACGATCGGATATCTGAGCCACGACCTCGTCGGTCATCTCGGGCATGGTTTGACCCTCTTGACCGCTGTAGCCGTTTTCCATCAGCCATTCCCGCAGAAACTCCTTAGAAAGATGCTTGGGCGTAGCGTCTTTGGCACCGTCAACGTAAGCATCATAACTGTCGGCGTAAAAGTAGCGAGACGAGTCGGGCGTGTTAACTTCGTCAATCAGGATAATTTTGCCGTCAACCTTGCCAAACTCATACTTGGTGTCAGCCAGTACCAATCCTTGAGCGCGAGCCATTTCTTGGCCGCGGGCGAATAGCTTCTGAGTGTAGTCGCTGAGCTGTTGCCATTCTTCGGCCGTGACTAGGCCAGTCTTGATGGCTTCCTCGCCAGAAATATCCTCGTCATGACCCACATCAGCTTTGGTGGTCGGTGTAATAATCGGCTCGGGGAAGCTGTCGTATTCTTGAAGACCCTCGGGCAGCGGCACGCCGCAGATCTCACGTTTGCCAGCCTTATACTCGCGCCAGGCGTGTCCTACCAGGCAGCCGCGAATGACCATTTCAATCATATAAGGTTCAGCCTTGAGGCCAGCACTGACGTTAGGGTCGGGCACAGCTCTTAGCCAAACCGGCACAATGTCTTCAGATTTTTCTAAGAAATGAGCCGCCAATTGATTCAGAACCTGCCCTTTGTAAGGAATAGCTCTTGGCAAAACAACGTCAAAGGCCGAAACGCGGTCAGTAGCAATCGAAAGAATTAATTTGTCCTTGATTGTATACATATCACGGACTTTGCCGTGGTAGACCGCCGTTTGTCCGACAAATTTAAAGTCAGTCTTGGCGATCGTCTGTATATCCATTACCTTTATTATACGATATAATCATCTTATAAGAAAAGTATTAAAGCGCTAGGAGAACAAAATGGGCAATCCGGTTGTAGGCATTATTATGGGATCGGACTCCGATCTGGATATTATGATCGGAGCAGCCAAAGTTTTGGACGAATTCGGTGTCGATAACGAAGTGCGCGTCTTGTCAGCCCACCGCACGCCCGACGAAGCTAATCAATACGTTCGTGGCGCGGCCGAACGCGGTCTCAAGATTATCATTGCTGGTGCTGGTGGTTCGGCTCATCTAGCTGGCGTGACAGCTGCCCAGACTATTTTGCCCGTGATAGCTATTCCTGTTAAGCGCGCCGATCACGGCCACGAAGCGCTATGGTCTAATGTAGCCATGCCGCCCGGCATACCGCTGGCGACCATGCCAGAGAACGGTGGTAAGAACGCCGCGTTGTTAGCTATTCGTATCCTCGCTCTTAGCGACGACGCGCTGGCCAAGCAATATGCCGAGTTTGTCCAGAAACAGCACGATCAAGTTCTCGCTAAGGACGCCAAGCTACAGTCAGAGGGCTACCAACAATACCTACAGAACAAAGCATAGCTGTGCCCACCCAAGTCCAGGCCGTTATCTTTGATATGGACGGCGTCATGATAGACAGCGAGGGCAAGCAATCCTTGGCCATCGAAGAAGTTCTGCTTAGTCATAATGCTGAGCCGCAGCACAACGACTTAGGTATTGTGCAAACCGTTGGCATACGATCGATCGACAACTGGAAAGAACTTAAAAGCAAGCACCGCTTAAGCCCCAGTGCCGAAGAATTAAGCGACCAAAAACAGCTAGTCTACAGCCGCATGTTAGAGGAGGGCGTCGACATTATGCCCGGCCTAATGGATCTGTTGGCAGCTCTACGCAAGCAGCCAATCAAAATAGCACTAGCGTCTTCTTCCTCCCATAAAGACATCAACCACGTGTTGCAACATCTTGGATTAACAGACTATTTCGACACAGTAGTGTCCGGCTATGACGTAAAGCACGGCAAGCCATCACCAGACATCTTCTTGGAAGCAGCCTCCAGAATAAAGATAGCGCCAGCTTATTCGGTGGTTATAGAGGATGCTCAAGCGGGCGTGGAAGCCGCCAAGGCAGCTGGTATGAAAATCATAGCCGTTCCCAATCGCTACACTCATAACCATGACTTTGACCTGGCCGACTTGGTGGTCAACTCGCTAGAAAACGTCAGTTGGGGCATTATTATTGATTTATAGGACGGTGGCCAATATCGGTGCGGTAATGCATGCCTTCGAAATTGATTAGCTCAACTGCGGCGTAGGCTTTGTCCAGGGCTTCGTCGAGACTGGAACCAAGAGCAGTTACATTAAGCACGCGGCCGCCGGCCGTCACCAGTTGACCATCTTGGACTGCGGTGCCAGCATGGAAGACCACTATGTCATCGAGTTTTTCAGCTTCTTCTATGCCAGTGATCGGCAAGCCCTTGGGGTAATTGCCGGGGTAGCCGGGTGAGGCCAGGACAACAGTGACAGCAAAGCCACTGCGCCATTTGACCTGAGACGGATCGAGGCGACCCTCGGCACAAGCCAGCAAAATCTCATAGAGATCACTGTCCAACAGTCTCATATAAACTTCAGCCTCGGGGTCACCGAAGCGGGCATTGAACTCGATAACATTGACGGCATCACCGTCAATCATAAGGCCCGGGTAGAGACAGCCAGTGAAGCTAGCCTTTTGCTTGTCGAGACCATCGAGGGCAGGCTGAACGACCTTTTCTCGAACGATCGCAAGATGCGACTCTGTTACCCAACTGACTGGCGCTATAACGCCCATGCCGCCCGTGTTTGGCCCGCGGTCGCCATCATTTATTTGCTTGTGATCTTGAGAAGCAGGGAAGATTATAGCTTGATGGCCGTCGCAGAGGGCGTGAATCGATACTTCTTGACCCTTCAGAAAGTCTTCAACCACCACGGTATTGCCAGCCTCGCCGTAGACTTTATCAATCATGGTTTTATTAATGGCCGCCTCGACTTCGGCAGCGGTAGAACAGATTGTCACACCTTTGCCTTCGGCTAGTCCATCAGCCTTAATAACTACCGGTAGGGGGCGAGCCTTGGCATAGGCCAGTGCCGCACTAGAGTCTGTAAAAGTCTTATACTGAGCAGTTGGAATATTCTGATCGGCCATTAGATCCTTAGACAGCACCTTGGACGATTCGATCTTGACGGCTGCTTGGGTTGGGCCAAAAATCTTAAGTCCAGCGAGCTGGAAGGCGTCCACAACACCGGCTTCAGAAGCTGCTTCTTGGCCAACGACGGTTAGATCTATCTGTTTATCCCTGGCGAAGTTCAGAAGCTTGTCGGTCTCAAGCCAACCAATATCAACATTCTCGACCGTGCCCTTACTGCCACCGTTACCAGGCGCCACATAGACTTTATCAACGGCTGGCGACTGTGCCAGTTTCCAGGCTAGAGCCTGCTCACGACCACCACCGCCAATAACTAGTACATCTGCCATTTAGGCTTCCTTGTTTTCCATATTATAAGCCAGTCGAGCCTTAACAAAATCCTCAATATCACGCGGCAGATATTGTTTCTCGATGTCTTGAACGCGAGCGAACAGTGTCTCAGGCGTATCACCCGGCTGCACCGGCACTTTATGCTCGGCAACTATAGGCCCCTCATCGTATTCCTCGGCAACTACGTGCAAGGTTTGGCCGGCGTAGGGCAAGTGGTGCTGTAGCACGTACTCTTGTATGCTCTGACCATAAAAAGCCTTGGTGTCAGGCAATAAACCCGGATGAGTGTTAACCATCTTGGCTTGGAAGATACTCTTATATTCAGGTAACCAGCCAAAGGCTTGAACGAGGTTCGGTCCGACATGTTTCATATAACCCATCAGAGCTATCAGATCAAAATTGCCGGCACGCAGAGTCTCCAGAATGGCCGACTCTTCTGCCACAGTTTGACGACCACGCAGCGTAGGTTCACCATCGACTGCAGGATGATTTTTGTTATTAATGAGTAAGGTCTGGATGTTCAGACCGAACTCGGCATTGAGGTCTTTAATCCTTTGAAACACACCGGCATCGTGACGATTACAGATAACTAACTCGACGGTAGTGGTTATGTCGCCAGCTTGGCCGGCTCGGACAAAGGCCTCGACAGTTGTTCCACTCCCAGAAGCCAGAACAGCTATGCGCGGCTTCATGTGGTGCGGGCTGTGGCTAGTTTGGTTGGTTTGTGACCTGATAAGTGCAGAGTCTGACCTTCGGTCAACAGCTCAATTTCTTTAGTTCGCTTGCCGATAGAGATTGGGTACTCACCGTTGAAGCAGGAGCTAGAAAAGTCGCTAGCCGGCAAGCCGGTGGCACCAATCATGCCGTCAAATGATAAGAAGCAGAGCGAGGTTGCACCAACATAATCACGCATTTCGGGTTCAGTCATGTAAGCTGCCAAGAGCTCCGACTGTTGCGGCGTGTTAATGCCGTAGAAGTCTGGATAGCGCACCGGGGGACAGGTTATGAGCAAATGAACTTCCTTGGCACCAGCTTCAAAAACCATCGACACCAGGTGGCGCATAGTCGTGCCGCGCACAATTGAGTCGTCAACTAAAACAACCCGTTTATCTTTCATAAGTTCGATAACCGGGTTGAGTTTCATCTTAAGGTCGCGTTCGCGGAGTTGGGTGGTGGGACGTATAAAGGTGCGATGTATATAGCGATTCTTGATGAGAGCCATCTCAAAAGGAATGCCACTAGCCTGGGAATAACCGAGAGCTGCTGGTATGCCCGAGTCCGGCACTGGCACGATCACATCAGCGTCAATCGGGAACTCTTTGGCCATTTCGCGACCAAAATCCTGTCGCACCATGTCAACTCGCTTGCCGAGCAGGAGACTGTCGGGACGAGCGAAGTAAACCATTTCGAAGATATCAAGCTTTTGTTCACCTTTTACCACTTGATGGGTTGTCATGGTCTCTTCTTTGAACTCCACTAGTTCACCTGGCTCGATATCACGCAGGAATTTGGCGCCAATGGTATCAAAAGCACAGGTCTCCGAGGCCACAACGTAGCCGCTGCCCAGTCGGCCAATTGACAGCGGTCGAATACCACAGCCATCACGAAAGGCTACTAGAGTATCTTTGCTCATGGCCACGGCCGAAAAAACACCAGTGAAAAGCGGCCAGGCCTGCTTGATCGCAGCCGCCAGATCAAGCCCATCATCCATGTAGCAACCTATAGCAGCCAGCATCATGCTTGAGTCGTTGAGCTTCTTGAGGCTTACTCCGCGCTCCATAAGAAACGCTTCGAGCTCACTGCAGTCTGGTATGTTGCCGTTATGCGCGAAGGCTATACCGTGCTCGTGATCGACAAATGGTTGATTATAAACGTCATCAGCACCACCCGAAGTCGAATAGCGATTATGGCCAATAGCTATATGTCCGGGCAGCTGCTCCAAATCTTCTTCTCGATAAACTGTCGCCACCAAACCGGTTGCTGAATGCCCATGCAGCTGAGTGCCGTCACTGCTGGCGATACCAGAGCTTTCTTGACCTCGGTGCTGCAAGGCCCATAGTCCATAAAACGTCAAACGGGCCGCTTCTAGGCCCGCTTGCTTGTCTGCTTTTGGTCCGACGATACCAAAAACCGCACACTTCTCGTTAAATTCATACATGTCGTCGGCTAGTGGCATGGCTGAGGCTCCTTAGCTTGGCTTTTGAAGTAACAAAAGCGCATCCCGTACAAACCCGCATGCGCTTATATCTTACTTATCCTTATAATAAACCTTTAGCGCAACTCTGGCAAGCCCCAAGTTATCCTGGTACAATAGATCAGTAAGGGGATAAATATGGCGCGCTCAGGTAAAACTTATGCTGATAGTGGTGTTGATTACAGCGCCATGGATCCAATCAAAGTACTAGCTCAAAAACGCGCCCAAGCCACAGCCTCAAATCTTGGTAATTTCGGCGCCCAGGAGATGACTGCCAGCCGCGGTGAGTCCGCCTACGTCTGGGAAGATGGTGATGTCTACCGTTCGCTTGTTATAGAAGGACTGGGCACCAAGAACCTGGTGGCCGACGCAGTCCGCACCTATACCGGCAAAACTCATTACGACACCATCGCTCAAGATACTATTGCCATGATAGTCAACGACCTAGTAGTAGTCGGGGCACTGCCCCAGGTAGTTAACGCCTACTTTGCCATTGGCGATTCAGCTTGGATGAATGATGAACAGCGAGCGCGAGATCTCATTGAAGGCTGGGGGGCAGCCTGTCAAGCCATAGGCGCCACTTGGGGCGGCGGCGAAACACCGACCCTCAAGGGTGTCATCAGTCCTGAGACCATAGACCTCGGCGGCTCAGCCTTAGGAGTTATCGATCCCAAAGAGCGCTTGGTGCTAGGCGACAAACTAGCCGAAGGTGACTCTATAGTACTTATCGAAAGCAGCGGCATACATGCCAATGGCATAACCTTTGTCCGCAGTCTGGCCGACAAGAACCCGGATATTTACAAAACTGAGCTGTCCGATGGCCAAACCTTCGGCGAAGCGATTCTGTCGCCAACTCATCTGTATGTCGATCTTGTTAGAGCCCTCATGGAGGCCGGTCTAGATTTGCACTACATGGTGAACATAACCGGTCACGGCTGGCGCAAACTGATGCGAGCCACGACGCCCTTCAGCTACGTCATCAAAGAATTGCCGCCGGTGCCAGCCGAATTTGGATTTATGCAAGAACAGTCCGGCGCAGATGACAAGGAGATGTATGGCAACTTCAACATGGGTGCTGGCTTCGCCGTCTACCTACCGCCAGCCGAAGCTCAACAAGTTGTCGATATCGCTGCCGCTAATGGCTTGAAGGCTTGGGTGGCTGGCACAGTCGAGGCCGGCTCAAAGCAAGTTGTTATTGAGCCCAAGAATATAACCTTTGCTGGCGACAGCTTGGAGGTACGCTAGTGCAGGTTTACCGTGGAATTGCCGCACTATCTGACTTTCGCAAGACAAAACTGCTCGCCCAACTTCAGGCAGTTGATCCATCAGTCGATGATGTAGATGCCGAATATGTTCACTTCGCCGACATAGATCAGAAGCTATCCGCCGATGATGAATCGCGCCTACAGCAACTGACCACTTATGGCACAACCTTTGCGGGCAGCAATGAAGGCAGGCTATATCTTGTAGTGCCACGAACCGGAACGATTTCTCCTTGGTCTAGCAAGGCAACTGATATAGTTCATAACTCCGGCCTGACAATGGTGAAACGGATTGAGCGAGGCATCGCTTACTATATTAGGTCGGGCTCTTCCAGCAAGTCAGGTTCTTCCGAGGACAATACGGCAGTGGCCGAGTTGCTTCACGACCGAATGACAGAGACTGTACTGAACGATCTTGACGCCGCCAAGGCTTTATTCGAAGTAGCCAAGCCGGCCGAACTGCGAATGATAGATATTTCATCAGGCAAGTCTGCACTTGTTAATGCCAACAAGGAGCTGGGCCTGGCTCTGGCCGATGACGAAGTTGAGTACTTATACAAGGCTTACCAAGACCTAGGTCGCAACCCAACCGACGCCGAACTAATGATGTTCGCCCAAGTTAACAGTGAGCATTGTCGCCACAAAATCTTCAATGCCGACTGGACAATCGACGGCAAGGCGCAGCCTAAGAGTCTATTCAAGATGATCAAAAACACCTATGAAAAGGGCAGTCAAGACGTCCTATCGGCCTATAGCGACAATGCCGCCGTAATCAAAGGCCCAAAGGCTGGTCGTTTCTTCAACGATCCAGCTAGCGGCATTTACGACTACCACCAAGAACCCATCCACAGCGTGATCAAGGTCGAGACGCACAACCACCCGACAGCTATTGCGCCAATCCCTGGCGCTGCCACCGGTATAGGCGGCGAGATTCGCGACGAGTCGGCCACCGGCCGTGGCGCCAAATCCAAAATGGGCCTAACAGGTTATACAGTTTCTAATCTGGAGATTCCTAATTATCTACGGCCATGGGAAAAGCCCTACGGTAAGCCAGATCGTATTGTTTCCGCGCTAGATATTATGCTCGAAGCACCTATTGGCGGCGCCAGCTTTGCCAACGAATTTGGCCGGCCCAATCTAACCGGCTACTTCCGAACCTATCAGCAGCAGATTGATGAAGACACTTGGGGTTATCACAAACCAATCATGGTTGCCGGTGGACTTGGCAATATTCGCGACGAACATGTCCACAAGAATCAATTACCGGTCGGCTCTTTAGTTATAGTGCTGGGTGGACCGGCCATGCTCATCGGGCTTGGCGGTGGTGCGGCTTCTAGCATGCAGACCGGTGCCAGCGACGCATCCCTCGACTTTGCTTCTGTACAGCGCGGCAACGGCGAAATCGAACGTCGCGCTCAAGAAGTGATTGACAGTTGCTGGGCTCGCGGTGACAAAAACCCGATTATCACTATTCACGATGTTGGCGCTGGCGGGCTAAGCAACGCTTTGCCCGAGCTAGTGCATGATTCTGGACGTGGTGCGTTGTTCGAACTGCGGGATATACCCAGCGCCGAGCCAAGCCTATCGCCTCTGGAGATCTGGTGCAATGAAGCCCAAGAACGTTACGTGCTGGGCATCTCGCCAGATGATTTGCAGCTATTCACGGATATCTGTGCCCGTGAACGTTCACCCTTTGCCGTGGTCGGTACTGTAACCGAGGAACAACAGCTAGTCGTCAATGATAGCCTGTTTGGTAATAAGCCGGTTGATATACCTATGGAAGTTTTGTTCGGCAAACCGCCCAAGATGACCAGAGAGATTGCGAGACAGTCAAGCAAGAGGCCGGATCTAGACTTTACGGACATCGACTTAGAAGCAGCAATTGAGCGAGTACTTAAGCTGCCAGCCGTCGGTAGCAAGAAGTTCCTGATAACCATTGGTGACCGCACAGTCGGTGGACTAGTAACACGAGATCAGATGGTCGGCCCGTGGCAAGTGCCGATCGCGGATGCCGCCGTCACGGCGGTAGCCTTCGATAGCAGCCATGGCGAGGCTATGGCAATGGGCGAACGCACCCCTCTGGCTGTCATCGACGCACCGGCTGCAGCCCGTATGGCAATCGGCGAGGCAATTACCAACTTGGCATCTACCGACATTGCCAAGCTGTCGGATATAAAATTATCAGCCAACTGGATGGCCTCTGTCGGTTCAGGCAAAGAAGACGAGAACCTTTATGACAGCGTACTGGCAGTAGGCGAGGAGTTTGCTCCTGACCTTGGCCTGACCATACCCGTTGGCAAGGACTCCTTGAGTATGCGTACTAAGTGGCAAGACGGAGGCGTCGGCAAGAGCGTCACTTCACCAGTTTCGCTTATCATCACCGGCTTCTCTCCAGTTCAAGACGTTACTAAGACCCTGACACCTCAGCTCAACACCGAAGAAGAAACTGCCTTGGTTTTGATTGATCTCAGCGAGGGTCAAACGCGCTTGGGTGGCTCAGCTCTGGCTCAAGTTTACAATCAAGTTGGCGGCACAGCGCCTAATGCTAATGCCGAAGTCTTGAAGCATTTCTTCCAGACCCTAACCGACCTAAAGCAAGCTGGCAAAATCTTGGCCTATCACGATCGGTCTGATGGCGGCCTGCTGGCAACTGCTCTAGAGATGGCCTTCGCTAGTCGTTGCGGTCTTGAGCTTGATCTTGGCAAGCTCGTTGGCAGTCCTCTTGAAAAGCTATTCAACGAAGAGCTTGGCGCAGTTATACAGGTCAAACAGTCAGATGTCGCCAGTATTCTTAAGGCTTTTGGCCTCGTCGCAGTCAACATCGGTCATCCGGCCAGCAGTCAAGACATAATTATTTCTGACGGTCATGAAATCTATCGCAACACTCGCGCCCAACTAGAAAGCTGGTGGAGTGATACCAGCTATCAGTTGCAGAAGCTGCGCGATAACCCCAATGCTGCCGATCAGGAATATGCCGCGATCCAGGACGACAAAGATCCTGGCCTATCCGCGCAGGTTAATTTCGGGGTGTACACCAAAAGGTACACTAAAGTGTACACCCCCGAAAAGTACACTAGCAGGCCAAAGGTTGCTATCTTCCGTGAGCAGGGCGTCAACGGCCAGATAGAAATGGCCGCTGCCTTCGACCAAGCCGGCTTCACTAGTGTCGATGTACACCTTAATGACATCATTAGCGGCAAGCACGATCTTAGTGACTTTGTTGGCCTGGCTGCTTGCGGCGGCTTCAGTTATGGGGACGTCCTCGGCGCCGGCGAAGGTTGGGCGAAGTCCATATTATTCAACGACGACCTAAGGGCTAAATTCAGCACGTTTTTCGAGCGAGAGGACACATTCACACTAGGAGTCTGTAACGGCTGCCAGATGCTAGCCGCTCTAAAAGAACTGATTCCTGGAGCCGAAAAGTGGCCAACTTTCCTCAAGAACGCCTCTGAGCAATTCGAAGCCCGTGTGGTTATGGCTCAGATCAATGAATCACCATCGATTTTCTTCAAGGACATGGCCGGCTCGAAGTTACCGATTCCAGTAGCCCACGGTGAGGGAAGGGCAGAATTCACTGGCCGCGATCAGCAAGAAGCACTGATCGTCGCACAGTATATCGACAGCAAGGGCAAAGTTACAGAGCAGTATCCAGCCAACCCCAATGGCTCACCTCAGGGCATCACAGCCCTCACCACACCCGATGGTCGAGCCACGATACTTATGCCACACCCCGAACGAGCCTTCCAGACGAGACAACTATCATGGCACCCCGCAGATTGGGGCGCAGACTCGCCATGGTTACGCATCTTTCAAAACGCCCGCACCTGGGTAGAACAGAACAAGAAATAGTTAGTTATTGTTAATCATATCTAGCACGCTGTTCAATTGCCCGACATTATCAATGATGTAACAGACTTTGAGCTCTTCGGCTTGTGCTCGATTAAGATGGCCAGTGAGGACTACTATGGGCTCAACGCCTGCATTTCTAGCCATCTGAACATCACTGGCAGCATCGCCAACAAATACAGTTTCGTTTGGTGCGAAACCTTGCGTTTTCATTATTGTGTCTAGCATGTGGCGATGTGGCTTGTGCTTCTCTGGGTCGTCAATGTCATATGCCGATATGATTTGCGCGAATATATCAGGCACGTCAAACTTGGGCATAACTTGCCGAGTCAAGACTTCCGGGTGCGCGCCAGTCGCTAGAGCCAACACATAGTCATTACTTAGCTTTTTAAGCAAATCGTTAGCACCAGCCACATAAGTAAGCTGTTCGACAAATGTGCCCCCAAAAAACTTATCTTCATACAACTCGCACGCCTTATCTAGGAGTTCAGGTTTTTCTCGTAAAAGAGCTCTTAATTCTTCACGGTGTGGTTGGCTCCACTTGGAGAGAATTCTCTTGTGCTCCTCCTCAGGATCAAGATTTACGCCCAGATCAACCAAGGTATCGTGCAAACATTTTATATAGCCCTCCTTGGAACCTAGGGTGAAGACATCGTCCCAGTCAAAAATTATGAGCTTGATCATGCGTCTATGATTCTAGGAATTCGATAGATTGCCGATGCTTGGCGTCGTCGATTTTGCCCTCGGCATGCATGATGTCGACTAGCTCGTGCATAGTCATGAAGGCGTGCAGCTTGTAGCCTTTGTCAGCCAGCTTCTGGCCGCCACCTTTGCCGTAATCAAGCAGAACTACAGCGTCTTTGACTACAAGATCGTGGCCCTCGATAGCAGAGATTGCCTCAAGCAAAGAAGTTGCCTTGGTAACCAGATCCTCGATCATGACCACAGTTTCGCCCTTGTTATATTCGCCTTCGAGGCTCTTCTTAAGGCCGTAACCCTTTTGCAGACCCTCTTTGCGCATGAATATCCAAGGTTGCTCCAGTTCCAGGCTTATAGATCCAGCAATCGGCAGGGCAGCATAGGCCACGCCAGCCAGACGATCATACTTCAGCGATTCCAGCTGCTGGGCATAGAGCTTGGTAACTTTCTTCAACACCTTTGGGTAGCTGATAAAAAGTCTCAGGTCGACGTATATAGGACTGACAATACCGCTCTTAAAAGTGAATTCACCGAATTTCAAAGCACCGATCTCGAATAGATCGAGAGCTAGTTCGCGCTTCTGATCTTGTAAACTCATTGGATAACTCCTCGGTATTTATTAATTTCGTCTCGGGTTTCGGTGGCCTTTTGGCGAGCTACTTCGGCGAAGTTCTCACTATTATCAGCATAAATAATGGCTCGCGATGAGTTGATAATCAGGCCTGCGCCAGAGGAGTTCTGGCCAGCCTTTACCGATGCCTCAACATCACCACCTTGCGCACCAACACCCGGTACTAAGAAGTCCATATCGTCACCGACTAATTGACGGATTTCGGCTAGCTCTTCAGGCACAGTCGCCCCAACAACAAGTAGGCAATTCTTGTTAATGTTCCAATTCTTAGCGATGTTGTCAGCAACTTTCAAGTACAGTTTTTGGCCGTTGATTTCAAGATCCTGGAACTCACCAGCACCCGGGTTGGAATTACGGCACATAACGATAATTCCCTTATCTTTGTAGTCGAGAAAGGCCTGAACAGCCTCTTGGCCAAGATAAGGATGTATCGTAACAGCGTCCACGCCAAGATATTCGAATGCGAAGACCGCATAGTTGTTGTTCGTATTGCCGATGTCACCACGCTTGAAGTCCAGAATTATCGGAATTTCAGGGTAGCGCTGCCGAATATACATGCAGGTCTGCTTAAGCTCTTCTATGCCACCAGCCCCACGAGCTTCGTAGAAGGCCGAGTTGGGCTTGAATGCACAGACCAGATCAGCCGTAGCGTCAATAATAGCTTTGTTAAAACTGAAGTAAGGTGTTTCGCTACCTCGCAGCGCTTCGGGCAGCTTGTTCATGTCGGGATCGAGACCAACACATAGCAGGGAATTATTTTTGCCCTGTGCGGCCGTAAGCTTGTGTTTGAAATCCATATACAGATGTGTCGTTTTGATTTATTATACATGGAGAAAGATAAGGGGTAAACTTTGCCAAATCAGCCAGCTACGTTCTTTGATCCAGCCAAGACGTTCGATGATAATTTTGACAATGGGCCTTTTCTGCAAAATTCGGACTCACCTTATCAAAACAAAGGCGAACCAAGCTACAGCTTCCTCGGACACAAGCTTTATTCACCATTCGGAATCGGAGCTGGTTCTTTGCCAACCAGTAAGCACGTCCGCGGCGCCTTTGAGCGCGGCTTCGATGTTGTTTGTTACAAAACCCAACGTAGCGTGTCATTCACGGTTAATGAATTCCCGAATGTCGTCTACATAGAGGTCGAAGGCGATCTTACGCTAGACAAAATATCTAAGCCCCTGGTCGGACATCCGACAACAGACGCTCCAGTGGAGCAACTGACGATTACTAACTCGTTCGGTAATCCATCACGCGGACCGGAGTTCTGGGTGCAGGACATGAAGCAAGCAGTGGCCGCGACAGGCAAGGGACAATTGCTGATCGCCAGCGTAGTCGGCACCATTCAAGATGGATTCAGTCAAGAAGATTACTACGACGATTTCGCCGCCGCCGCCACACTGGCCGTCAGCGCCGGAGCACAGGCAATAGAGATCAACCTGTCGTGCCCCAATGTCGCCAAGGAGGGCATTCTTTGCTACACCTACGACGCTGTAATCGAAGTCTGCCGACGAACCAAGGACAAAATCGGCGACATTCCATTGATTGCCAAAGTTGGATATTTCTCAGAGGATCAGCAAGACTTGCTTGAAAAGATCGTTCGTGGCACCAAGCAGTATCTGGCCGCCTTCTCAGCCATCAATACTCTTCAGGCACCAGTAGTAGACAAACAGGGCAAACAACTCCTGATAGGTGAGGGTCGCTTAAAAGCTGGCATCTGCGGTGCCAGCATCAAGTGGGCAGGCATCGATATGGTCAAAAAGCTAGACACTCTGCGCAAGAAGCACGACCTAAGCTACGAAATCATCGGCATTGGCGGTGTTATGACACCGACCGACTTTCAGGATTACAGAGCCGCTGGTGCCGACGTCGCTCAATCTGTTACCGCTGCCATGTGGAACGACCAGCTAGCAGCCGAGATCAAAGCCAGCCTATAGTGTATAGTTGGGCTCATGGATTGGAAGCCGCTAGCGTTATTCACCCCTCTTTTCTTCGTTCTGTATCAGACTATTTCCAAAACGCTGCCTAAGGATGTGTCGATCTTTCTGGTCAATGCCTATGCATTATTCGTTGGATTTTTGTTTATGCTAACTTTGCACCTGCTGACTGAACGCGATAAATCACTGGCTCTAGGGACAAAAAACCTAGCAGCAATACTTGGGATCGGTCTTTTTATCAGCCTGGGTAATTACGGCGTCATTAAGGCCTACTCCCTTGGTGCGCCTCAGGCTATCTTTACGGCATTATTTTACGTGGCATTGATCATTTATGGCGTTATATTCGGGTTGCTCTTCTGGCATGAACGCCTAAACGCGGTTCAGATGCTTGGCATAGTTATCTCAATTATTGGCCTCTTCATGGCTACCTACTTTAGAAAGTAGAGAGACGACGAATCCTTATGTCGTAACTGATGCTGCAAGCTGCTTGTGGCGCATAATCAGCAGGGCGACCAGGCTAAAGTTTGCCGCCACCAGAAAGATCGGAAAAGACAGCGTCAGGAAGTTGTAGGACGCCAAAGCAACAATACCTATGATTTGCTTAACACCGCTCCAGAAGTAGAGTGAGGTTTTTTCATCCTGCGGGTAGTTAATTGATTTTCTGAAAGTTGGAATATAGCCCATAGCCATCGTGAACAAAACCAGCGCTGCGGCCAGCGAGGCACTGCTAGTTAGTCGCCACATCACGAAAGCCGCCACGGCAAGACCCAGAACGAAGAAATCAAACTTAGTGATATTGTCTTTGGGACTACGCAAGCACAGACCCAAGATTATAAGATTGAGCGCAGCCGTAGCGCCTAGAACTGCCGCGCCATAGCGACCGCCACCGATGATTTGGATTATACAGCCTGTGGCAGCTAGAACAGTCCAAATAAACCAAGTAATAAGATGAGGCTTAATTTGTTTATTGATAATGGCTTTTATGTAGGGCAGAGACGCGACGAAGGTAAGAATAACCCCCGCCAATGCGAGAAGGTTCTTGTAGTCCACCGCCTAAATCCCTAGAACTTTGAGCCCATTATCGGTGGCGACTGTAGCTAAGACATCGAGATCGCGGATGTAGCAAGCCTCGAGCAACACGCGCATTTCGGACCACATATCCCCATCGGCAAAAGGCATATATATATCATGTATATTGTCACTGCCCATTGCCACCACTAGGCCAGCCTCTATCATTTCTTCTACGGGCGCTATTGAGTTATGTATTGGCGCTATGGTTTCGCTTCGACGACTAGCAATGTAAGCCAGTGGACAGGTTACAACCATAAGTCCGGCTTGTTTCATTTTGGCGTAAAGCTGTTTACGATAGTCAATCGGTTGCGCGGCAACTGACAGGGCGTGGACGGCAACAACCTTATTCTTATAATCGTGCTCGATAGTTTTGTCGGCTAATAGCTCCGTGTCTCTCTGGCTTGGCGTGCCATACTGATCAATATGCACATGCATCATCTTGTTGCCATTCTTCTTTGCAGCCTCAAATAATATGTCTAAATGCTCAGCCTCGTGACCTTCGTCCTTCTCGGGTAGGCCACCAATAATATCTACAAACTGCGCACCTACCTCGAACCACTCTCTCGCGCTAGGCTCTATAACACCTTGGGTTGTTTGGTTAATAAACTTGATTTTAATGTCCTGCTTGAAGCTATCACGAACTTTTTGGGCAGCCAGTATCGCCTTGTCCTTGACGACAGGATCAACGTCTATGAAGCTGCCTAGGACCTGTACTCCTTGCTCGCACATAGTCTCGACGGCCTTGGCCATATGGTCATATATGTCGTCGACTGTAGCTTTTGACTTAAAAGCGTCTGGCAGGGCCCACTTCTCTTGTAGTGTTGAGTTAGAGAGATGAAAGTTCTCTTTGCTTAATATGTAGGCTCGATCGATGTGTGAGTGAGCATTAACCCAGCCGCCACGAGCACGAATCTTAGCCTTTAACTCGGCGCTTGGGTCATAAAAATCTAGATCTCTGCTCATGGTTATATTTTACTCTAACACGTTAATTAAGCAGTGTATGCCGCCGCCAGCTTTTTTGAATTCGTCTACATTGACTTCGTGAACGCTCAGACCGAGCTTCTTAAGCTGAGACTGGAACTCGTCAGGTATACCGCTAGAGATAATGATATCTTTGCCGCTCAGGAATGAGTTGGCTGCGTAGGCCTCGGCAGCTTCTTTGGACATTGGCAGCAAATTCGGCACCAGGCGACCGAGCAACTTCTGAGAGCTCTCGGAGAGGGCAGGCAGATAGCAAAAGGCGGTGTCGTCATTAATTGGCAAGAAGGCCATGTCCAAATGATAGAAATACGGGTCGACTAGTCTAAGCGGAATAGCGTCAACTTCTAACTTCTGAGCTAGCTCCTCACAGCTAGCCACATTAGCTCGGAACGATGTTCCAACTAGCAGCATGCCATTAAAGAATAGTGTATCGCCACCCTCAAACGGGAAGATATTAGACAGGGCTCGGAGGCCAAAGCCGTTCTCGCGAAACCACTCGCGGTAATAAACACGCTCTTTTTGACGCTGCCTGTATCGGAAGTTAGCTAGCAGTACTGAACCGTCTTTGACAATACCTTGATCGGTGGCGAAGACCATGTCCGGCACGTCGGGTTGCTGTTCTATAATTTCAACCCTGATCTTTAGAGACTCAAGCGTGGACACCATATCTTGCCACTGCTTAAGCGCCTTACCGGCATTCACCGAGTAGGGCAACATGTGAGGGTTAATGACGTAGTCGACGTTGAAGTGACTTGGTCGACATACCAACACCCGCTTGACAGGTGGTAAGTATTTCACTGTTTTTTAGACTTTCGCTTTCGTAAGCTTAGAGACGACATCTACCGCAACAGTAGCCGACGTAATTAGTGGCGTGTTGGACTTAACGGCCTTTTCGCGAATCGTCTGGCCATCGGTCTTTTCTTTGGCTTTAATAGTAATCCCGTCCTTAGCAGTCGGGATGTTGATGATGATGTCAAAACGTCTAGCGTCTAGCAGATCTGCCAGATTAGGCTTGAGCTCAGGATTGCTAATCTTGTTGACTAACATGGCTTCGATACCATTGGCTTTTAGGAACTTAAAGGTCTTGTAAGTCGCGTACAGCCTGTAGCCCATAGCATCCAGCGCCTTCATTTGCGGCAATAGCTTGAGCTTTTGGGCGCGACCGCCAACTGCCAGCAGGGCAGTGCGCTGGCGAGTCTGGGCTAACTTCATCTGCAAGGTGTAATGCTCAATGAAACCGGCTGAGGAATTCTGGTTGAAGATATTGCCGTCTTCCATAAAGGTCGCCAACTTCTCATCGAAGACAGTGTTAGGCGTCTCAACGGCAACAGCTTCGACGTTGCCTTTGTAGAGCTTGAGGGTTACGCTGCCGGTGATCTTATCATTTACCTTGTCGAGATAGGCGTTCAGGTCGTCCATTAGCGGTTCGAACCAGAGCGCCCCGTAACAGAGATAAGCCCACTTCTGATCGACAATTGTCTTGAACTCGTTCTCCAGCCTGGTAGAGGTATAGCGCTCCAACGCTTTGTGAGCAGTAATGATGGTCTCGGCCGCCGGCGCCTCGTATAGGCCGCGGACTTTTAGACCGATAATGCGATCTTCTAACAGATGAGTAATGCCCACGGCGTGTTTGGCAGCTCGCTTGTTAAGCAAGTCTATAATCTCGACAAGTGACATTTGCGTGTCATCAACTGCAACGGGTATACCTTTTTCGAACTCAATTGTTATGTATTCTGGCGTATTCTTGGCTTTCTCGGGTACCACGCAAACCTGAAGTATCTTGTCCAGCGGCGGTATTAGGGCTGGATTCTCAATCTCACCGCCTTCGCCAGTGACACCCCACATGTTGTCGTCATAAGAGTAGGGCTTCTCCTTGGTCTGCTTGACAGGTATGCCGTGCTTGCGGCAGTAGTCCAGCTGCTCATCACGTCCCATACCCCATTCGCGAACTGGCGCAATAACCTTGATGTCGGGATTAAGTGCTAGAGCTGAACCTTCGATGCGCACTTGGTCGTTGCCTTTGCCGGTAGCACCGTGAGCTATGGTGTCGGCACCTTCCTGAGCCGCAATCTTGACAGCCCACTTGGCCAGTAACGGCCGGCCTAGTGGTGTCGACAGGTAGTATCGACCCTGGTACATGGCATTAGCCTTGATGCCTTTTGCAATATATTCTTCGGCAAACTCTTCCTTGGCATCAATTACTAAGGCTTGAGTAGCCCCAAGATTAAGTGCCTTTTGACGAATTTCTTCGAGATCATCAGTTTGTTGGCCAATATCGACAGTCAGAGCAATAACTTCAGCCTTATATTCCTCTTGAATCCACTTCAGCATGGTCGATGTGTCCAAACCGCCAGAATAGAGCAGTACGACTTTCTTAACTTGACCTTTAATACCTTCGTGCGAGGCGACCTTGACGTACTGATTGCTTTTGCTCTTTAATGCCATATTTTCCTCAAAACTTTAAGTTTGTTCGCACTGAAACAGTTTATTTTGTACAAAAAACCGTATCAATTAGTAAAAAGTGTACGCTTTGACCCCTATATAGTCAAGTTTTCTTTTTTACTGATAGTCTGGCGTGATACACTAAGCTTATGAATAGAGTTGGGGTCAACCATCGCACACAGCTACTTAGTGGTCGTACCCACCCAGAGCTGGCTGCCGAAATTGCGGCTTGTATGGGACTGGAACTAACAGATGTCAAGCTAGGTAACTTTGCCAATGGCGAAGTTAGCATACGCTTCAACGAGTCGTTGCGCGGCAACGACGTTTTTATTCTTCAGACCCATGGCACTAAGGTTCACGAATCAATCTTCGAACAGCTACTAATGATTGATGCTGCTAAGCGCGCTTCGGCTCGCAGTATTACGGCAGTTTGTCCACTAATAAGCTACTCGAGGCAAGATCGCAAATCAGCCGGACGCGAACCGATTGGTGCTCGTTTGCTGGTCGATATGATCTCGGCAGCTGGGGCAGACCGGATAATGAGTGTTGATTTGCATTCCGGCCAGACTCAAGGCTTCTTCGATGGTCCATTTGATCACATTATCGCCATGCCGCTGTTCAAGAAGTATGTCAGGGAGCACTTCGGCGACGAGTTTGTATTTGTTTCACCTGATGCAGGTCGGGTTAAGTTGGCTGAGCGTTATAGCAGTTCGCTAGGTTCTGCCATGGCTATCATTCACAAGGCTCGTTCGACGGTTAAGCACAACAGTGTTGAGGCCAAACACCTGATAGGTGATGTTAAGGGCAAGAATTGCGTCATCATAGATGACATGATTGATACGGCCGGCACATTCTGTGCAGCCGCCGACATGCTTAAGGATCACGGTGCCAAGGCCGTATATGGGCTAGCGTCACACGGCATACTGTCAGGTAATGCCCTGGAGCGCATAGAAGCTTCGGCTTTCAAAAAGGTTGTCGTCACTAACACCGTACCAGTTGATGCCAAGGGCATAACCGACAAAATCGAAGTATTATCAGTCGCTGGACTGTTGGCAGACGCCATTATGGCTGTTGCCAGCGGCAGCTCTCTCTCAGCTCTCTTCGACGGTGGCAACCAGATATAACAGATAGGTGGCTGACGCGGTACTTCGGTAATGTTGGCTATTTAACTTGCTTATCGGGGTCTTCTTCGGTATGCTCTATCAGGTATGTCTTTAGATGTGGTAGTTGGTTTACAAAGAGGTGACGAGGGCAAAGGCCGTTTCGTCGATCTCGTGGCAGACAAATATGCCATCATAGCCCGCGGCAACGGCGGTGCCAATGCCGGCCATACCGTCATACCGGACAGCATGGAACCCTTGGCATTACATCAGGTTCCATCTGGCATAGCTTATCCAGACAAGTTGAATATTATTGGTAACGGAGTATACGTCGACCCTAAGCGTCTAGTCGACGAGATAAATGACATCCAAGCCACTGGCATAAAGGTAACGGCCGATAATCTGTTAATTAGTGACATTGCGCATCTAGTCCTGCCTCACCATATCGGCCTCGATTCTTTACGCGAGTTTGGCGCAAACGCTCAGGGCAGCACTCAATCCGGCATCGCTTACGTAGCCGCCGATAAGTATTTGCGCGAGGGCGTACGGATGGAATCGATTACTCAACCCGCCGCGCTACTCGACCTGGCCTACGAGGGTCTAGTACGCCTCAACCAGCAGCTGCCACAAAGTCAGCGCCAATCTAAGTCAGAACTAATGGTTACCGCCAAGGCTTGGCTCAAGTCAGCCGAATCATTGCTACCGCACATGGCTGACACTGTCGAAGTTATCAATGACCGCCTACAAGCCGGCGACCAAGTCCTGGCCGAGGGCGCCCAAGCCTACTGGCTAGATATCAACCATGGTATGTATCCAGCAGTTACATCTTCTTCAACTACTGTCAGCGGCTTACTTGACGGCCTAGGCGTATCACCTAAGTACCTAGGTACTGTGACCGGTGTTGCCAAAGCTGTTAAGTCGCATGTAGGTAGCGGCCCGCTAGTGACAGAGATCAAAGACGAAGAGCTAGCCAATAGGATCCGCGGTGCTCGTGGCCAAGCTGACAGCGAGTATGGCGCTACAACTCAGCGCCCGCGACGCATCGGCTATCCTGATCTAGTGGAACTGCGTAATGCAATTAGAGTAAACGGTGTTGACGAACTGGCCGTTTCCAAGCTTGATCACGTACCTCGTTACGGCAACAATCTTTTGGTTGCCACCAGTTATACCTATCAAGGCAAAACCAGACTGACAGCTCCCAGTTCGGCAGCCGCGCTTGAAAACTGCAAGCCAAATTACGAGCAGCAAAAAGTTTGGAGCCAGGATGTCAGCAAGGTTCGCAAGTTCCAGGATTTGCCGCCTGAGGCGCAGCAATTTATCGAACTGTTCGAAACAGAACTTGGTGTACCGGTCAAAAAAATCGGTGTCGGACCGGAACGCAAACAGGTGATTATCAAGTAGTGGGGGGCAGGACTAGGCCATCTGTTTGATATAGTGTAGGTATGCAGATTATTCTTACGGCCGGCTGGGAGGATGGTGTGGCCGATCTAACCGAGCGACTTGTCCGTGAACTGGCAGCGGGCAAGCAAGTCTTATGGCTAGTTAGCGGTGGTTCTAACATTCCGGCCAGTGCCCAGATTATGGACAATATACCCCACGATCTTAGCCATAACTTAACTGTCATGTTGGTTGACGAACGCTATGGCAAACTTGGACATGAGGAGTCCAACTGGGCTCAGCTAATGTCAGCTGGCTTCCACTCCGATGAGGCTAAGTTGTTGCCCGTATTGCAGGCTGGTCTAAGTTTTGAACAAACCATTGAACGTTACAGCGAGATAACCAAGGTGGCCTTGGCCAATAACGAAATTATAATTGCTCAGCTCGGCATTGGGCCAGACGGTCATATAGCCGGTATTCTGCCTGATTCACTGGCCACCAAAGAAACTAACGATGTAGCCGTCGGCTTCAGGAGTACGCCATTTGACCGACTGACTTTGACTTTTGAAGCCTTGCGCAAAATTGACGTAGCTTACACCTTTGCCTTTGGTAATACCAAGCGTCAGGCACTTGAATCACTAGAATCCAAGTCTCAGGGTCTAATTAGGCAGCCGTCAGAGATACTTAAAGAAGTTTCTGAAGCTTATGTTTATAACGATCAACTGGGAGAGCACAAGAAATGAGCCATCCGGCCAAGACTAGCACAACCCCCAAGCTTGAGCCGGCCATCATCGTTATCTTCGGAATTACCGGTGACCTATCAGCACGCTACCTGCTACCATCACTTTACCATTTAATAAAAGATAGTCTGCTTCACGAACAAACCGAAATCCTAGGCATCACCCGAGGCGACACCACCACAGAAGAATTGTTCCAAAAAGTCGAACTATGCGTTAACGAAATAGACAAGGTATGTGATCCTGACGCCTTGGCCGCCATGCATGAGCACACGCAGATGTTCCAGATGGATCTGGATGATGCTAAGGCTTACGAAAAGCTTCGTCAAAAACTCGACGCTATAGAAGAACAAAAAGGCGTTTGCATGAACAGATTGTACTATCTGTCAATTCCGCCTCAAGCCTACTTAAGCGTTATCAAACTGCTCGGCAGCGCTGACCTCAATGATAGCTGTCAACATAATAAGGCCAGCACTCGCTTATTGGTCGAAAAGCCGTTTGGTTTTGATACCGCCTCAGCACAGGGACTAATCAATGAGACCTCAAAAGTATTTGATGAGGGTCAAGTTTTTCGGATTGATCATTACGTAGCTAAAGAGACTGTGCAGAATATACTGGTGTTTAGATTTAACAATCCGATATTTGAAGCGCTTTGGGACAAGGACCATATTGCGAGTATCGATATCGCCGCCTACGGCAAGATCGGCATTGAGGGACGGGCTTTGTTCTATGAACCGCTTGGAGCACTACGTGATTTGATACAGAGCCACCTGCTGCAAATTCTGGCTATTATCACCATGGACCAGCCTGATGTTTTGGATAGCGAGCATATACACGCTGCCAAGCAGGCCGCTTTGGACAAAGTTCAACCCGTACCAGCTGATCAAGTGTCAGAACTAGCCGTAAGGGGTCAATACGAAGGCTACCGTGATGAAGTTAAGAATCCTAATTCGACCACAGAGACATACGCCTCGATAACTGTCTACATTGATAGCCCTCGTTGGCAGGGAGTGCCGATCAATATATCCACCGGCAAAGCCCTCAACGAAAGAAAAACTGAAGTCACAGTTACTTTTCACAATCCTCCTGATCCTAACAGCAATCGGCTTCGCTTTCGCATTCAGCCCAATGAGGGCATAGAGCTAGACCTTGTAACTAAGAAGCCAGGCTATGTCCAGGAGCTCCAAACGACCGCCATGGATTTCACTTACTTGAATGACTTCGCCAGAGACGGCCACCCAAGCGCTTACGAGCGTGTCTTGGTTGACGCCGTACGTGGCGACCACACATTATTCGCTACCAGTGAAGAAGTCCTGGCCAGCTGGCGAGTTGTTCAACCAGTGCTAGACGTGTGGTCTAAGCAGTCCGATGACTTACTGGCATATAAGCAGGGCTCTGGCGGCCCGGTATGATTACCTATACTCAAGCTCTAATTTTAGGCCTGCTGCAAGGCGTTACCGAACTATTCCCGATATCCAGCCTGGGGCACTCAATCATAGTTGCTTGGCTTTTTAATTGGACAGGCATCCTGCATGGCGAGACTAGCGGCGAAGCGTTCTTTCTGCCATTCTTGGTTGTTATGCATGTTGCCACTGGTGTGGCTTTGCTGGTTTTCTATCGAGAAATATGGTGGCGAATCTTCAAGGGCTTTTTCGGATCACTCAAAGTACGCAAACTTGACTATTCACCTGATGCCAAGCTAGCTTGGTTGCTGCTAGTGGCGACTGTACCGGCCGGTATTTTTGGGTTGGCCTTCGAGCATTATCTGCGTACCCAATTCGCCAAGCCTCTGTCAGCCATCTTCTTCTTGTTCATTAATGGGTTAATCCTCCTGATTGGCGACAAGCATCTTAAGCGAGCCTCTGGACCGCGCCATAGCGAGCAGAGCGCCACCGGGAAAAACGTCAGCGCCAAGCTGACACTCTGGCGAGCTATGTTTATTGGTACGGCTCAGATCGGCGCCCTGTTTGCAGGCATCAGTCGCTCGGGTATCACCATGGTTAGCGGCCTGTTCAGCGGCCTTAATCACGAAGATTCAGCTAGATTTTCGTTCTTGCTGGCCACACCGATAATCTTTGGCGCCGGCATACTTAAGCTGCCAGAATTTTTCGACAATCTCGACGCCGACATAAGAGGCCAAATATTGTTCGGCGGCGTAGTATCGGGTATTGCAGCCTATTTGACTGTTCGCTATCTGGATCAATATTTCCGTACCAAGACGCTAAGGCCATTCGGCCTATACTGTATTGGCGCCAGTGTGGCCATGTTGCTTTTGGGTCTAGCCCGTGGCCACTTTTAGCAGCTATCGAAAGTTACAATCTTATAAGATATAATATGAGTAACTGATATGGCCAAACAAAAAAATATTATTCGTAAGAGTGCCGAGGCTCCAGCTGACTTACTTGACCGCACTGTGGTGGCGACTCAGAAGATCAACGACTCCTTGCCAACCAACGGACTAGTCAAGAAGAGCAAGGACTATTGGCACATGCTTGGGCCTGGTCTAACTACTGGTGCGTCTGATGACGACCCGTCAGGCATTGCCACTTACTCACAGGCGGGTGCCCAGTTCGGTTATAATTTCTTGTGGCTGGCAGCTTGGACATTCCCATTGGCTTCAATAGTCCAAGAAATGTGTGCCCGCATTGGGCTAGTAACGGGCAGGGGATTAGCTGGCAATATTCGCGTTCACTTCAGTCGCAAGATTCTTTATGTTTGCGCCATGTTGTTATTCGCCACCAACGCAGTTAACATCGGCGCCAACCTTGGCGCTATGGCCAAAGCAGCCCAGCTGCTCAATCCTAGTCTCAGTTTTGGCTGGTTGGTTGTGGGCTTTACTGCTGTCAGTCTATTCTTGCAGATCTTTACCCCATATGTACGTTATGCGCGCTATCTTAAGTGGCTGGCCATGGTTCTATTGGCTTACGTATTCTCGGCTATCTTGGCACATCTTAACTGGAGCGAGATATTGCCGCATGCCTTTATACCCAACATCAGCCCAAGCCGCGAATCTCTGATACTGCTCTGCGCCATACTTGGTACCACTATTTCGCCCTATCTGTTCTTCTGGCAAACCTCACAGGAAGTAGAAGAGCAAATCTTGCAGGGCAAAACGACTCAGCACGAACGCCGAACGGCGACTCTGCCAGCCGATATTAAGGGCATGAGAATCGATGTCTGGTCTGGCATGTTCCTGAGCGAGATTGTAATGTTCTTCATCATAGCGGCCTGTGGCGGCATACTGTACACCCACGGCATAACCAATATTGAATCGGCCGCCCAGGCCGCCGAAGCTCTCCGACCATTTGCCGGCAATGCAACTTTCTTCCTGTTCGCCCTTGGCATTATTGGCACCGGTATGCTGGCTATTCCGGTGTTGGCTGGTTCTAGCAGCTACACGCTAAGCGAAAGCTTCAAGTGGCGCGAAGGTCTATACCGCCCTCTCAGCCAAGCACACGCCTTCTACGGCGTCATTATTATATCGATGCTGGTTGGTCTCGGCATGAACTTCTTGGGCATAGATCCGATCAAGGCGCTAATATATTCGGCCTTCTTAAATGGGCTAGTAGCACCGATAATTTTGGCATTAATCGTAATCATTAGTAGCAACCGGAAAGTCATGGGCCGCTGGACCAATAAGCGCTCAACAACGTACGCCGGCTGGCTAATAACTATTGTGATGTCCATCGTTGGTATTGCCGGTCTGCTGGCGCTGTTCTAATCTGACGCACCCTGACGCACCGGCTTTTATTCAGATCGCAGAGCTTCTATAGGGTCTTTGCGAGCGGCTTTGATAGCCGGAATCGTACCGAACACTATGCCAACTATCAGAGATACACCGCTTGCTAGGAGTACAATTTGCCAACTAATACTGGGTTTAAGGCCAGTGAAAGCTCTCAGACCAATATCAATCACAAAGGCCAGAGCAATGCCGACAGCTCCTCCGGCTAGACTTAGAACGCTAGATTCTATCATGAACTGGCTCATGATTTGACCATTCGTGGCGCCAACAGCCTTGCGTATACCAATCTCGTGCAAACGCTCCGACACCGAAACCAACATAACATTCATAATACCCACGCCACCGACAAACAACGATATAGCCGCTATGCCAGCAATAAGGCGAGTCAGTAGGTCAAGGATGCCATTGCTGTCGGCTAAGTTCTGATTGCCTGACAGCACAGCCAAGCCGCTATCACCACCATGGGCTTTGTCCAGCTCACTGCTTAGCTTGCGGGCAAGAGCGGCAGTATTACTCTCGTCGCTTGGTCTGGCTAGAACCTCATATGTCGGTGCCGTGTTCTTTGTCAAACGCTCAACAACTCCGCTAGGAACGAAGATAGCATTATTGAAATCGGCTTGTTGGTTAAGCGGAGAGGCATTAAACTGATTGAAAATACCGCGCACAATGAATCTTTCACCATGGAAAGTAAAGCTCCTACCTAGCGGAATATCTGCACTGAACATAGTCTCACTGACATGCTGACCTATAACAGCCACGTTTAAGTCATCGTCACTATTGCTGAAGAAAATGCCATATGCCAATGACTGATTAAGCAAGCTGGGCAAATCACCACTACTACCTATAATAAATCCATCACGATAAATCCCGTAGTCACCCTTAATATCACCGCCGGCAATGGTTAGCGGCGAGCTAGCCGCTATACCTTTAGTGTGCTTTATAAGATTTATATCCCTGATACCCAATGTGCCCTTAACGTTAAGTCCGGATATTATATTGGCGGTGGTTGGTTTGTCTCCTGGACCCGTACCTAATTCTGTGGGCTTGATGGTTATAAGATTCTGGCCACCCCGATGAATTTGGCCACTGATTTGTTGCTTAATACCTTCGCCGATTGACACAACGGTTATAACCGAAGTAACGCCAATGACAACCCCAAGCATGGTCCAAAAGCTTCTGATCTTGGCGCTACGAACTGAATCAATACCGGCTTTGATGTGGCTGGCCGAAAGTGCTCTCATGAAGCCTTCCTTGCAGACTTAGCGGACCTGGATGATTTAGGTTTGGTCCTTGGCCGCCGTTTTGGCGGTTTGGCTTTGGCGGTAGCTTTTTTGCGCTTTGGACGCTGGGCAGCCGGCTTGTCAGGTATGCTTTTCATTAGCACGGAGACACCGGCCAAATCATCTTCCTCGACGTCTGTGGCTGGAATCGTGTAGAGAACTTTGCGAGCTCTTGGGGCAACTCTGCCTAAGGCGGTTTTTTCGTCATGAATGATACTGCCGTCGTGCATGTAGACAACTCGAGTAGCAAATCTTGTTAACTCGGGATTGTGAGTCACAAACAGTATGGTGTTGCCCATTTTGTGAATATCAGCCAGTAGCTCCATAACTAGTCGCGAGCTGACACTGTCGAGATTGCCAGTAGGCTCATCGGCAATAATAAGTCTTGGATTATTGACCAGAGCTCTAGCAATCGCAGCACACTGAGCTTGGCCACCGCTAAGCTGGCTGGGCAAGTAGTACTCTCTGTTTTGAATACCAACTCTATCAAGCATCTGACTGGCCGTCTTAAGGCGCTTATTAAGACTCATGCCTTTGTAGGCTAGGGGTAGGGCAACATTCTCCAGGGCTGTCATACGTGGCAAAAGATTGAAGGACTGGAAGATGAAGCCAACCTTGTCGCGACGTATCTTGGCTGATTGAGCCGCCCGCAAGCGGGCTACCGGCTTACCGTCCAGCCTATACTGACCGTGGCTAGGCCTATCAAGCAAGCCTATGATATTCATGAGCGTACTCTTGCCGCAGCCGCTGGATCCCATCACAGCCACGAATTCACCCTTATCAATAGCAAGACTGACTTCATCGAGCGCTAGGGTAGTTGCGTCGCCGAAGCCGTACAGTTTACTGACGTCTTGTAGTTCGATTAAGGCCATTCCTATGCCTAGTTTAACTCTGTCTTGACCATCATAGCAAGGTGTTTTGTGGTAATTATTAGGACGACCGCTCATTTGCTATACTGGCCTCAAGCTTACAGACCCATTACGGAGGGGTCGCATAGTGGTCTAGTGCGCCGTCTTGGAAAGGCGGTATAGGGGCAACTCTATCGAGGGTTCAAATCCCTCTCCCTCCGCCAAGTAAATCTGTCTGATAGATGTTACAATTATGCTTATGTTGGCACTTGAATTCTTCTCTTGGTGGTATGGTCGCGGCTGGAAACAGGTCGCTAGCAGCCTGGAATCGCGGCTGGTGGGCGTGCTCAATAGCTTTTCGGTCATACAGTTATTGAAAACCCTGTTCGCGCCGTGGCGACGAATTATTACCTATCCCGGAGCCAGTATCGGTGAACGCTTCAAGGCTTGGGGTGACAATGCTTTTAGTCGTGTTGTCGGCTTCATCGTGCGTACTTTTGTGCTGCTAGCTGCCTTCTTGATACTTATAGTTACGGCAGCTCTATCCTTAGTTGAATTGATAATCTGGCCGTTATTGCCACCGGCTATACCAATACTACTTGTCATGGGGCTACTGGGATGAGCACCCTGATTGATGTAAGCTCCTCGCGCGCCGCCCAGGCCAGGCTAGGTAAGACCATTGGCGAGACTGGCTATCGGATACTACAAGCTAGTGCCGCATCACTTGCGGTAGCCGCGTTATCTCTAGGCTTGGTAAATGGTCAGCGGTTCGCCTGGCTGTTAATGTCGCCAGCGATACTGTGCTACTCACTAGCCGTTTGGTGGAAGCGGCAACTCTCAGTACTGCCACCACAGAGCAGCGATCTCAATGGTCGGCTTTCGGTTGATGTGCTGTCTCGTATTACAACTAAAACGCCTCAGCACCCGCTTGGTCTTTGGCAAGCTATCAGCAATCATTGGCAAGCCAACTTCTTCTTGCACCACCTGTTGTTAGTAGACGAGGTAGTCAGCCCACACCTAAGCACTGATTCAGCAGAACTTGATCAAGCTCTCAAGCTGGCCGGTGAGCTGGCTGAGCGCAACAACAGTCCTACCATAGAACTCGGCTTCGTAGTTGCGGGACTTATGCTGGCCTCATCAAACTTCAAGCAGCAGCTAGTAAGGATGAACATCAAGCCCGAAGATGTAGAAGCCATAGCCAACTGGCTAGGCCGCAACCTGACCGAATCCCGTCGGGTCAAGCATAACTCTGGCGGCATCGGTAGGGACTGGGCATTTGGATTTACGCCCTTACTGAATCGTTTTGGCTACAATGTCAGCCTTAATATCGAAAAACACAATGCTCATTTCGGATGGCTGACGGAGTCCTCGGGGGTGGTATCCATGGAATCCGCTCTAGCCAGCAGTACGGGCGCCGTGGCTCTAGTTGGCCCAGACGGTATTGGCAAAACGAGCAGCGTCTATGCCTTGGCTCAACGCTTGATAGAGGGGAAGTCCAAGCAGGGCATGGCCTATCACCAGGTAATAGCCTTGAGCGCCACCGACATAACAGCCAATGCTCGGCGCCAGGGCGATCTAGAGCAAATTATGTTAAGCCTGGCTGGCGAGGCCGCCCACGCTGGCCACATTATATTATTCTTCGATGACGCTCAGTCTTTCTTCGGCAGCGGTCCGGGTTCTTTTGACGGCACACAGATCCTATTGTCCGTTATCCAAGCCAAATCTGTTCAGATGGTTCTAGCCATGTCATCGAACGACTATCAAAGACTCAAGTCATCTAACCAAAGCCTAGCCAGCCTATTGACGCCAGTAGTGCTTCAGGAACTACCTGAGGCCGGAGTTATGCACGTGCTAGAGGACAAAGCCATTGGACTTGAGAATCGACATAATGTCCTTGTAGCTTACGAGTCGCTGCACGAGGCCTATAGGCTAAGCGGGCGGTACGAGCAAGACGAGGCCTATCCAGGCAAAGCCATTAAGTTGCTAGAGCAAGCTGTGTCATACAGCGAGCATTCGGCAGTGACCGCCAGCAGCGTGCAGAAAGCAATCGAACAGACGCATGGCGTCAAAGTCAGCAGCGCCGCACCTGCCGAAGCCGATGAATTGCTTAACCTAGAAGACAAAATACATGAGCGCATGATCAATCAAACACTGGCTGTCGGCGTGGTAGCCAACGCCCTGAGACGCGCTCGCGCTGGTGTCGCCAACCCCAGACGACCGATTGGCAGCTTCTTGTTCTTAGGCCCGACAGGTGTTGGTAAAACTGAGCTAGCTAAGGCTATAGCTGCGACTTACTTTGGAGCTGAAGCTAACATGCTTAGGCTAGATATGAGCGAGTACCAGCAGCCAGAGGACGTCAAGCGTCTGCTATCTGATGGCCAGTCCGACACCATGAGCCTAATCATGGCCGTACGCCAGCAGCCCTTTAGTGTTGTTCTACTAGACGAAATCGAAAAGGCTCATCCCAATATTCTTAATTTGCTGCTGCAATTACTTGACGAAGGTCAACTGACCGATAATTCGGGCAGGGCGGTTTCTTTTAAGGATTGTATTATTATCTGTACCTCTAACGCCGGCGCGCAAACAATTCGTGAGCGCGTGGCAAACGGTGAAGCTATAGAAAGCTTCCAAAATGAACTTACAGACGAGCTTATCAAGAGCGGTCAATTCAAGCCTGAGCTGCTGAACCGCTTCGACGAAACCGTGCTATTCCGCCCACTGGATCAGTCCGAGCTATCGCAAATCGTCAGCCTGATGATGAAAGAAATCAACCAAACATTAAGCAATCAGAACATTTCAGTCCAACTGACACCAGCAGCTGTCGAGAAGATAGTTGCCGCCGGCTACGACCCTAGACTCGGTGCTAGACCAATGCGCCGCACGCTCCAAAAGGCTGTTGAGAATACTGTGGCTCAAAGAATACTACGCGGCGAGACCAAGCCAGGTGATCAAGTCCAGCTTGACGTCAACGACCTCGAACTCTAGGACTTAGCTTTCGCCCCACCGCTAACTAATAATTGTGCCGACGTCTTCACCAGCCACGATCTTCGCAAGATTGTCAGGCTTCATTACATTAAATACAGCAATCGGCTTGCTCTGTTCCATAGCTAGACCAAGCGCGGCCTTGTCCATAACCTGAATGGCTTCGTTGCTGACCGCTTCTTGGAAGCTAACTTTGTCCAGCTTGACAGCATCGTCAAACTTGGCAGGATCCTTGTCGTAGACACCATCAAACTTGGTCGCCTTGAGAACTATTTCGCAGTCCAGTTCTAGGGCAAAGCTGACTCCAGCAGTATCGTGCGTAACATACGGTCGAGCCGTACCACCGGCCACAATCACCACGCGGTTCTTCTGCAAATGTTTCTCTGCTAGACGGTAAGAATAAGATTCGGCGACTTGCTGAGCGAATAGATTGCTAAGGCAACGAGTTGGCACATTGTTAGCCTCGAAGATATCCGTCATGGCCATACAGTTAATCAGACCACTCAACATGCCCATTTGGTCACCAGTAACGCGGCGAATGCCATGACCAGCGATCTCGGCGCCACGCACCATATTGCCGCCACCGACAATCATCACAACCTGACAGCCATTGTCTATAAGCTTTTTGACTTCAGCAGCTAAGAAGGAGGCGATTTCCGGATCAACACCGAACTCGTACTTACCGGCCAGTTGCTCACCAGAGAGCTTCAATAAGATACGCTTGTAAGGACTACTCATTGATAAGTAGTGTAGCAACTTTGCCTCCGAGGTGGCAAACCAAAGTTATTAAATTTATCTTAAAAACACTTGGCTATGAATGACCGCCAGGCGTATGCTAGATACATGAGCAGTGATGATGTGCAGCTAGTTCTGGAGCATTTTGATAATAAGTTTGACAGCCTGGCTGAGGCGCTACAGGTAATGGGCTATACTATGCAAACACTGGCAAAAGATAGCGACCTCCAAGAGGTCAAACTTGACGTAGAAGTCATTAAACTAGCTGTCACTGACACCAACAAAGATCTTCGCAAACTTGAACGCCGCGTCACCAAGCTTGAGGCAGTGGCCTAACCGGATGAGACTCTACTCGTGGAACGTCAACGGCATCAGGGCTGTAGCCAAGAAGGGCTTATGGCAGCCGTTTTTGGACGCCGAGCAGCCAGATATTCTCTGTTTGCAGGAGACCAAGGCCAAGCCAGAACAAGTTGAGTTGGAATTCGATGGTTATGACGTGTTCTGGTATTCCGCCGAAAAAGCCGGCTACTCCGGCACCGCCTTACTCAGCAAGATACCGCCGCTTCAAGTCATCAACGGCTTCCCAGAAGATATTATCAAGAAGTACAAAGTTCACGGCGACACCTACGGCGACCCTAACAAAGAGGGCAGGGTAATTGCTGCAGAGTTCGATAAATTCTGGGTGGTTACGGTCTATACGCCTAATGCCAAGGATGACTTGAGTCGCATTCCCCTGAGGCACAAACAGTGGGATCCAGCCTTTTTGGCTTACTGCAAGCAACTCGAAGCATGTAAGCCAGTTGTATTCTGCGGTGATCTCAATGTCGCCCACACCGAAGACGATTTGGCGAACCCGGGGCCCAACAAAGGCAAAAAAGGCTTCACCGAAGAAGAAAGGTCGGGCTTCCAGGCCTTCATCGATGCTGGATTTGTCGATACCTTCCGAATGTACAAGCAAGGCAATGGCTACTACACCTGGTGGAGCCATTTTGCCAACTCGAGAGCCCGCAATGTTGGTTGGCGGATTGATTATTGGCTGGTTTCGAGCAGCCTAAGGGACAAGGTTCGCTCAGCCCAGATACACCCCAAGACATTGGGCTCTGACCACTGTCCGGTATCTGTTACACTGGATATATGAGTCGTCCGTTTGCAGTTTTTGACATCGATGGCACGATAATACGCTGGCAGCTGTATCACGCCCTAGCTGACGAACTAGTCAGAACTGGACAGCTGGACACCACCAAGTACGAGCAGGTCAGAGAAGCTCGCCTAGGCTGGAAGCGAAGAGCCCATGAAACTTCTTTTCATGCCTATGAACAGACTCTGGTCGAGACCTTTAATGACGCCCTGACCAATATTAGCCCCGAGGCTCTCAATCAAGCCTGCCAAACTGTCATAAAGGAATACAAAGACCAGGTCTATAGATATACCAGAGATCTAATCGCCGAGCTAAAAGGCAAGGGCTATCTGTTATTTGCCATCTCAGCTTCTCAAGAAGAAATTGTGAAATTGCTGGCTAAGCATTATGGCTTCGACGACGCCGGTGGCTCCAAGTATGAGATCAAAAACGGCCGCTTTACCGGCAAATCAGAGATTCTTATGAGCGAGCGCAAACCGATCTTTCTAAAAGAGCTTGTTGCCAAGCACGGAGCTGACTGGCAGGGCAGCATAGGTGTCGGTGACAGCGAAAGCGATATTCCAATGCTATCCACGGTCGAGCAGCCAATTGCCCTCAATCCGACCAAAGCCCTATTCGAGCATGCCAAGGCCAATAACTGGCCAGTTTTCGTTGAGCGCAAGAATATGATCTATAGGCTGGAGCCAAAAAATGGATCGTACATACTGGCATAAGCAAACGGTCGAAAAACCGCTGTTTCCAGACATTCTATGGAGCCGCCCGCAGAATAAACGACAAGCCGGCAAGCTATTGATTGTCGGCGGCCACGCTGAGAGTTTTGCGGCTGTTGGTGAGGCCTACGCTGCCGCTGAATCAGCCGGCATCGGCATAACGCGTGTTCTGCTTCCGGACAGTCTTCAAAAAACCGTTGGCCGCGTCTTCAGGGCTGGCGAGTACGTCCCCAGCACGCCAAGCGGCAGCTTCTCGCAGAAGTCCTTGGCCGAGCTAATGGATATGAGTGCTTGGGCTGACGGCACACTACTGGCTGGTGATTTGGGCAAAAACTCCGAGACAGCCATCCTGCTAGAAAAATTCATCAATAAATACGACGGAGCGTTGACGCTGGCTGGTGACGCTGTGGACTATTTTATTGGTTCGCCGGCTCAACTACTTGGACGACGAGATACTGTGCTGGTCTTATCGTTTGAGCAACTTCAAAAACTAGCTGCCAATGCCCGTTTCACGCTGGCATTTACCTCACAGATGGACTTTTTACACTTGATTGAAGCTCTGCACGAATTCACCAAGGATAATCAGACGTCAATCATTATCAGACGTCTCGAGGCCACTTTTGTAGCCGTTAATGGCCAAGTCAGCTCTACCAAGCAAGCTCCCAGCCAGCCAGACTCGCTAACCAAAACCGCAGCACAAGCCACAGTTTGGCTATTACAGAATACTCCTAAGCCTTTTGAGGCCCTGACTACCAGCCTGGTTTAAGCTGCCGCCTCAAACCCAACTTGATTACCAGCCACTGGACAGTGATCCAAAACCCCACCAGCCGCAGTAAGAAGCATCCCCACACCGGGCACTCCGGACTCAACTGCCTGGACACCCCTGGGCAAAACGCTAGGCATACCATCGTATACCACGCCTCCACGATAATTCTCTGGACGAGGCACCGATACGCCCTCATTTAGACCCTGGCGAAAGCCCTCTCCGCCATCTATAACTTGACCAAATCGTACTAACTCTCTTTCCCTGCGCATATTACCATCCTACTTTTAGTTAAAAACTATGTACCGTTATACACCTGCGATACTTTATAGTCAAGCTCTTGTCAAACAACTGTGGCTACCAGCTAGGCCGTTTCTGGCTATTTGGTCATGGAAGAGAATAATAAAAAGTCTTCTGGTGGGCGAGGAGGGAATCGAACCCTCACTCCGCATGGGAACACGATTTTGAGTCGTGCGCGTATACCAGTTCCGCCACTCGCCCTTAATGCTTAAGCCCGGTAGGCTACAAGGGGTAATTGTACTATACTTGGGTATGAAGGGCTAGCTTGGCCCAATGTATTGTTATGGCCACAAACACACCAGACGAACCAACCAACAAAACCCAGCCTAATAATCTTGATGCATCTATGGGGGGTGGGTTGAGTGCTCCCTCGGCAGCCGACATGATTAGGGGCAAAGTTGCCAGGATTTATGGCGAAGAACCAGATGCTCGCCAAGAGTTGGCAGAGGCAGATACCGTAGATCGCCGCAGCAAGCATCAACAATTCATGTACGAACTGGGCGCTTCTGGCAAAGATTTGGCAACCATCCAGACAGCCTGGCACAACTATTATCAGGGTTTGCCGGCTGATGAGAGACATAAGGTCTGGCAGGAATTTTATGCCAGCCAGTCGGCCATAACCGGCCAAGCGCAACCAGCCGCAGCTTCGGCAGCCCAAACTCTGGCCAAACACAAGCAACAAGCCGGCAAGCCCCGCAAACTGCGTGATGCCCGCAACACCAAAGACGTCCAGACCGCCATTCGTCATCATGTTAGTGCCGGGGGCAAACTAGAGGCCAAGCACCACATCCAGTCACTACTATTCGGACTTGGTATGGGCTTGGTAGTGCTGCTGGTATTCTTGTTCGGCTTCTTTAATGAAGTCGTTATTACGCCTTTTATTCAGCCCAGCCGTGTCTCGTCAGCCACACCGTTGATTGTTGGCACTGACAGCGTCGCGCCTTCGGCCACACCTGAGGTAATCATACCGAAAATCAACGTTGAGATACCGGTCGACTATAACCAAACCTCTACCAATGAGGGCAGTATTGAAGCCGCTTTGGAGAGTGGCGTGGTTCATTACCCGACCACAGCTATGCCAGGGCAGAACGGTAATGCAACCTTCTTCGGCCACAGCAGCAACAATATCTTCAATAAGGGCAAGTATAAGTTTGCTTTTGTACTGTTACGTACCTTGGTCGAAGGCGATACTTTTTACCTGACATATAACGGTAAAGTCTACGTCTACAAGGTTATATCCCGAGATGTGGTAGACCCAAGCAATGTGGGAGTTCTGGGCCCGGTCTCCGGCCAAACCGCAACAGCCACTTTGATTACTTGTGACCCACCTGGCACCAGTCTGAAACGGCTAGTTGTCGTCGGCCAACAGATTAGTCCTAACCCAGCCAGCAACACTACACCAGAAGCTGCCACGCCAACAACCAGCACGCCGGTTGCTCTGCCCGGCAACGGCCCGACGCTTTGGGGTAGACTGGTCAAAACACTAGCCGGCAAGATTGGCATTGTTGCCATAATCGGCATTGCTTTCTTGGTAACAGTGCGCTGGATCAATAGGCGCGTTACTGAGCTAATACGCTAAGACGAGTTATTGGTCGGCTTTTGATAGCAGCGACACCTGCATCAACTTAAGCTGTCCGGCTACGTCACTCGGAGTCAGAATGTAAACATTCTTGTAGTCTGGTGCAAAAGCCGGCAAGTATTGACTAGCGGCCGAAGTCAGTACCTGACGATTGGTGTTGTCATAGTCAATAATATTCAGCTTGCCATTACTGACTAATGTCAGCCTATTACCGTCCATCCAACTAATATGACTCTGGGGGGTATCCAAGATTGCCGGCATAGTATAGTTATGGCCTTTTTCATTTTCAATGTCGTAAACACCAAATCGGCTGCCACTCTCTGCAATTATGAACTGAGCACTGGCCGAAAAACTCAGATAATTAGGCTGGGGGACGTGCAGTACTTGCAATGGTGCGATAGCCTGATTGGGCCACTTGGCTAGCTGGCCAACGGGATCCTCATAGATATAGACTTTGCTGCCATCAGCAGAGCCCACGGCGACATACATCACGCCGCTGTACTTAGTCAGATCGACTAGATAATTTGAGCTGGTGGGTAGATTGCGAATAGCCATGGTCTTGTTGCCAATTTGGAGCTTAACCAGTACCTTGCCGGCCGGCGCATCGCTATCGGTGACGTAAAGCAGGGTATTGCTACCATGCGACTGATAAGCCAATATATGCTGCAATGGCGGCGTAGCATCGATCGCCTCAGATGTGGCGGTTTGCAACGTTTGGGCTGCGGCATCGTAGAGATAATAACGATCGTGCTTTTTGTCATTGAGAGTAATCTTGGTTGGGTTTACTGATAAGCGACTATTGAGATTCAGCGTCTGCTCGGCATTGGTACGCTCCATCAGCACAAACTCCAGCTTGTCATCATAGTTGTGCTGGAGCAGTATATGGTCATTATCATCAGCCCATTCGTTAACTACCAGCGACTCGCTCGATACCGGCCTGGTAAGCACGCCGTCTGGGATCACAATCGCGACTGGGGCTTTGCTTGGATTCTTAAGATCATAGACCTCAAATTCATTAATGGTTGCGGGCTTTTGGACAACCAGCCAGCGATGATCCGGACTCTGCGACACCATACCTGGCGCTGACGCAAAGGTATCGATTTGTTTTGTCGATAAAGTTTTGGGGATTAAGAAAGGATAGTCGAAATGTTGAACGCTACCGCCGTCGAGCTCAATCTCTCGCTGCCAATTTCGGTAACCATAGCGAGCCAGCTTAATATCATAAATACCCGCTGGCAGAACTAGGCGAGTATTGGTGGCGGCTGGCTTAAGCTCATTGTTAACATAAATTTTGGCCGGATGGGGATGACTGGAGAAAAAAGTCAGTCCGTTCTGTATAACCGTGCCGTTCTTGCCGATGCCGAAGCCATAAGCCTGATACAACAAAACCATGGTAGCAATAGCTATGGCTATAGCTACAAAGACATAGCCGACTAAGAGAATGATGCGGTGTCTAAGCTGTTTTTTGGGGTCGAGGTAATCCATGATGAAATATTAGTCCTAGTATGAACTACACTTGCCTCGAATCACAAGAGGGTTTAAGATGTAGGTACATCGCTTAAGCTATGCGACAGGTAGTATACGTGCGCAAAAACAACAACATTATCGAAATCAACAGCAAACGCTACAACGCCACTACAGGTGACCTGTTAGAGCATGCCGAATCAACCAAGCCGAGTCACAAAAAAAAGTCAGTCGAAGGCGTACATCGACCTACCCGCGTAGCAGCCCAGGCTCCTTCGCACCACCCAGCACCACCCAAGACCCTAATGCGGCATGTGGTCAAAAAGCCGGCCGCCGGCTCAAGGCCCAAGCTCAAAGCCCAAGGCCAAGTAGTCACATCGCCAACCAAGTCGCCTCTGTCTGAAATAACAGTCAACTCAACCGTCCAGCATATGGACGACAAGCGTCTACACCACGCCAAGCAGGTACACAAAAGCCAGTTGATCAGCCGGTTTGGAGCTACGGTTAGGCCAAGCACTGAGCTTGCAACATCTGGACGAGCGGAGGCAACCAAGAACCACGCAGCAGCAGATGCAACTCATAAGCCAGCCGGCCATCACAAGTCACACAAGACTAGAGGCGACATTTTTGAACAAGCTATCCAGAATGCAACCAGCCACAAACAGCCCCGGCTCAAACACCCGCGCCATAGCCAAGTCAAACGAGGCGTAGGTATTGGCGGCGCAGTTGTCTTAGCAATAGTTGCACTAGGGGCGATTACGGCCCAGAATCTTCCTAATGCCAAGCTACAGATGGCCTCAGCCAAAGCCGGATTTGACGCTAGCTTGCCAGAGTACCGGCCAGCCGGTTTTAGTCTTGGCAAGCTTGATTACAGTGAGGGTGCCGTGGCTACACAATTCACAAGCAACAGCGATGATCGCCGCTACACCATTACTCAGAAGCGCTCCTCATGGGATAGCGCAGCACTTCGCGATATTTTCGTAGCACCAAGCTATTCTAATTATCAGACTATAGAGTCAGGTGGCCGCACCATTTATATATATGGCCAGCGCAACGCAACTTGGGTTAACGGTGGTGTTTGGTATCAAATCCAGTCCAATGACGCACTCAGCGACCACCAGCTGGTCGATATTGCCAGCTCGCTCTAATTCCGCCCTGAGCTGTTTTCTCCTATAATGAATGTAATGAAGCCAGCTCGTACCCGTTTTGCACCCAGCCCAACCGGCTATTTGCATGTTGGTGGTATTCGTACCGCGCTGTTCGCATGGCTGGTTGCCAAACAATCCGGCGGCAAGTTCGTTCTAAGATTTGAAGATACCGATCAGAAGCGCGAAGTCAAAGGCGCCCAGGGGCACCTAATTGACTGCCTGTGGCAGCTGGGTCTTGACTACGACGAAGGTCCTGACATTGGCGGCGAGCACGAGCCTTATACTCAAAGCCAGAGATTGGACATCTACAAAACATGGGCGCAGAAGCTAATTGATAGCGGTCGAGCTTACGGCGACCCTTATACTTCAGCCGAGGTACAGGCCTTTCGTGAGCAGGCTCAGGCTGCCAAACAGCCGTTCCTGTACCGCAATCATAGGCCAGAAAATCCGCCAGCATGGGATGGCATGCGGCCACTAAGGTTCAAGTCCGAACCTAAGAACTACGCCTGGCACGACGAAGTTATGGACGACCTCAAGACTGGACCAGAAGTCATTGATGACTTTGTGCTAATTAAGTCAGATGGTTTTCCGACCTATAACTTTGCTCACGTAGTTGATGATAGCGAAATGCAAATCAGCCACGTCATCCGTGGCCAAGAATTCCTTGCCAGCATACCCAACTATCTTAATCTCTACGAAGCTCTTGGCCTCAAGCCACCAATCATGGCCACTGTACCCCATATTATGGGCATTGACGGTAATAAAAAGTTGAGTAAACGTGACGGCGCCAAAGATGTGTTGGATTATGTTCGTGACGGCTTCTTGCCGGAGACCTTGATTAATTTCATCGCCAGCCTGGGGTGGAATGATGGCACTGAGCAAGAAATATTCTCTCGAGACGAACTGATTAGTAAGTTTAGTCTAAGCCGGGTAGGGCGTAGCGGGGCGCACTTTGACGAGCGACGCCTGCTCTGGATGAATGGCCACTACATCCGCGAACTCAGCCTGGACGATCTCTACAAACGAGTAGAGGCTTATTGGCCAGAGGCAGCCAGCAACTACGACGAAGCTTATAAGAAGCAAGTTCTTGGCCTAGTCCAAGAACGACTCAAGTACTTCGCCGAGCTGCCCGAACTAAGCGACTTTTTCTTCGTAGATTTGCCAATTAAGCCAAGCCTAATCAGCGACCATAAGCAGCTCAAGAAGTTATCTGTCGAGGAGCTGAAGAATCTGCTCGAACGGGCCAAGACAACTCTTGAAGCCAGTGACTTCTCCGTTACCGACCTGACTGAACGACTTAACCAACTTCTCGAGACCACCGGACAGAAGCCAGCGGTATTATTCAGTCTAATCCGAATTGCCACCACTCAAGCGTCAGCCAGCCCTAGCCTAGCCGACACCTTGGCAGTACTGGGCAAACAGCGCAGCTTACAGCGACTAGAAGCTCAATTATCAGCTCTGTAAATCATCTAGCGAATTAGCTTAAGCGTTGTTATAATAGGTATATGGATAACGAAGCAGGCGGCTTCCGTACACCTGACGAAGTAGCCACCGCCGAAACACCAAAAGACCAAAACCAATACCCACAGTCAGCGACTCCTGGGTCTACGCCCACACCTAAGTCATCTGGCGGTTGGCGCCAGAAGCTAGCCCAACATTGGCCACCAACTAGGCGTCAATGGTTCATAATCGGCGGCTTGGTGATATTGCTGATAGCAGCAGGTTGCGCGTTCGTACTATCACATCGCCCGGCAAAGCCGGTGGTAACTAGCCAAGTTAAGCGCATTGCCAAGCCCGTAGCCCCTAAGACCGTAGCTTCTAATCTCAGCGGCCTACAAGTCGATCCCAGCATCAATCAGCGCCCGGTTACTGGCGTGATGATCGAGAACAGCCTGGACTCTAGGCCACAATCCGGCCTGATTCAGGCCAGTGTCATCTTCGAAGCTATAGCCGAGGGCGGCATTACTCGCTTCTTAGCTCTCTTCCAGGATAATGCGCCTGATGACATCGGACCGATTCGCAGCGCCCGGCCTTACTATGTTCAGTGGGCAATGGGCTTTGATGCCGGCTATGCCCACGTCGGCGGCAGTCCAGAAGCTTTGGCCAACATCAAGACTTGGGGCGCAAAAGATTTGGACCAGTTTGCTAATGGCGGCTCCTACCATCGCATTAGCAGCCGACCCGCACCGCACAATGTCTACACCAGCCTGGCAGCACTTAACCAGCTACAAGCTGCCAAGGGCTACACCACCAGCAACTACACAGGTTTCCCGCGCAAGAAGGTTACTCCAAGCAAGCAGCCAAACGCTACTAAGATAGATTTGGCCCTCTCGGGTCGACTGTATAACGTTCATTACGACTATGCGGCTGGCACTAATAGTTACAACCGTAGCGAAGGCGGCGCAGCTCATACCGACATCAGCGGCGTACCAATTAGCCCTACTGTAGTAATCGCTCTAGTTGTACCATATGGTATACATAGCGACGGCCACCATTCAGAATACGCTACTATCGGCAGTGGTTCGGCATATATATTCCAGGACGGAACTGCCGTGATTGGACAGTGGACTAAGACAAGCGAGAAGAGTCAGATTACATTTACAGATGCAGCCGGCAAGCCACTCCTGCTTAACCCTGGTCAAGCCTGGTTAACTGCCGTTGGCGGCACCAATAACATTAGCTACGCCCTCTAAAGCGATGGATCGACTAGATCAACTTCACAGCAAGGTTCGAATCTATTTGTTGGTGTTGGTCATTATCCAGACGGGTATCGCAGTCGGTGTTTTTTACTTGCTAACAAGCCAGACCAAGCTGAGTGCCGCTTTGTGCCTATTAATCAGTCTGGGCCTCAGCACTCTAGTGGCACTGGTAACTGTCGGCTTGCTCACCAACCTACTGCTGCAACCGCTCAAGGCAATTTGGCAAACTATCGTACATTTAAGTCCCGAGGAGCATGGCGTCAGCACACCGACTTTCAACGATCTCAAGCTGGGTCGCGATCTGGTAACCAGTCTGGCGACTCAGATATATCAGTTGGTCAATGTCTCTAGCCAGGCTGAGGCCGAAATGAAACTGGTGGCCGGTGATTTGAGTCACAACTTCGTCGCCCAAAATTTACCTTTACCACTAATTATGCTCGATGAAACTGAGACAATTCGTTTCGCCAATCAGGCGGCTGCACAGTACATAGGCATAACCGCCAATGATATGATCGGCAAGAACGCCTACATGGTGCTCGATATGTCCTTTCCGAGTGAGAAGACTTTTGATGTTTGGCTCAAAGAAGCCAAAGCCAAAAGCGCCACCGCCGTATCAAGCTGGGAGCGGGTTCGTCTCAATCTAAGAGACGATCACCCAGTTCGATTATTCGACCTAGCGGCGTATTACAACCGCAACAACACCGAACACAATGAAACCATGCTGGTCTTGTTCGACCACACCAAGGAGTACAGCCAGGACGATCAAGCAGTTAGCTTCATGGCTCTCAGTGTTCATGAGCTAAGAACACCTCTGACACTTCTCAGAGGCTATATAGAGGTGTTTGAGGATGAACTGGGCAAAGATATTAAGGATCCGGAGCTACAAGGCTTCATGCTTAAGATGCATGCTATGGCCGAACAGCTCACAGCTTTCGTTAACAATATCCTGAACGTCGCCCGCGTCGATAACGATCAGCTGGAACTTAAGCTTGAATCAGAGGATTGGAGCACTACTCTCAAGAGCTCAATCGAAATGCTCAGTCTACGCGCCAAAGTCCGCGACATTACACTCAAATGCAGCATAGCCCAGGATCTACCAGCCGTAGCCGTGGATAGACTAAGTATCCGCGAGGTCATAAACAACCTAATAGACAACGCTATTAAATACAGCGGCAGCAGCAAAGTTATTGAGATCAAGACCTACATCAACAGAGAAGGCCTAGTCGAGACAACCATTCAGGACTTCGGTCTGGGTATCTCAACCAGCATACTGCCTAATCTGTTTAGCAAGTTCTACCGCGACCACCGCAACCGCGCCCAAATAGGCGGCACCGGACTCGGGCTATATCTTAGCAAGGCCATTGTCACCGCTCACGGCGGCAATCTCTGGGTCAGAAGCCACGAGGGCGAGGGCAGTACATTCGGATTTACCCTGATACCATACGATAAGATGGCCAATAATCTCAAATCTAAGGACTCCGAGATCACCCGCGGTGCTCACGGCTGGATCAAGAACCACTCGCTCTACAGGCGTTAAACCGTGATACAGTATTGAATATGGAACCGACTTCTAGCGCCACTGATGCATCAACCCCACCAGCACCGGGACGAACGGTTCTCTGCATCGAGGACGAACATTTTATCAGCGAGCTCTATGGCCGAGCCCTAACCAAAAACGGCTACGTAGTGACAGCCATAGCCGATGGCGAAGTAGCCCTCAAGGAAGCCCAGACCAATAAGTACGATATAATCCTGCTCGATCTGATGATCCCCAATCTATCGGGCATAGAAATCTTGCGCGTCTTACGCGATCCAGCTCGCGTGCCGCCGCTTAAGGCCAAGATCATTATCACCACCAATCTCGAGCAGCGCGAAGACGTCCGCGCCGATATAGAGAAACGAGCCGACGGCTACCTGGTCAAGGCCGAGCTCACACCTTATCAACTGGTCGATTTTCTCAACACCGTCAAATAAGTATAAGCGCATCTTGACAGTAGGGAGTATAATTAATGCTAGCCATGTGTGGACTGGTCTTAGATCTTTCACCGCGCAGACTTATATTCATGGAGGGTATACTCCGGTCACTGCTTCTCCAATCATTGTTCCAATTAGTTCACAGCCTAACGGTAAGCCTTAGAACGGTAACGCAAGCCTCGCTGTCAGCTCCAAACCCCAAACCCGTTCACTGACAACCGCCAAGGTAGTCAGCCTCTCTTTTTATTAAAAATTCTACCCTCAAGCAGGGATGAACAGGAGCTTTGCAATGAAAATCGCTAATTTTGACAATCAAAATATTGAAATAACTGCCGTCTACTTCCGGGGCGACCGCGACCAGCGGCGCTTCGAAAGCTATCCGCGGCGCATGGTCATGAACGGTCAAGAATATACCTTTTTGGAATCAGGTATGCGCTATCTTGTCCAAAAGGGTCAGCAACTAATCAGGCTATTCGACGTCAGCGACGGCCAGACAGAGTACCGACTAAGGGTCGACAACAATAACCACTGGACTTTGGTGAACATGAAAGCCGGAGCCTAAGGAGCCTAATATGAGCAATCAGGAGAAACAACTATGGACAACGATTTACAAACTATGGCCGACAGCGACGGCGTGTCAGTACACACCGGTTTTCCCAACCCAGCCTTAGTCCGGCGCGGGCAGGGACAACGCCTGGCGCTAGATCTTAACCAGCTACTAGTGAGACGTCCCAGCAGCACCTATCTATTCAGACTGGCTGGACACGCACTAGTTGATCAAGGTATCTATGACGGTGACGTGGCCGTGATTGACCGTGCTCTAACACCGCGCCCAACCGACCTCGTGGTGGCTTGGCGAACCAGCGGTTCAACCCTCTGTCGCTGTCGTAGCCTGGATCCAGAGGATCAGGTCTGGGGTGTCGTCACAGCCATCATCCATAAGTACCGCCAGCCATGAGTCGCCCACCAATCTTTGCGCTGATTGATTGCAACAACTTCTTCGTTAGCTGTGAGCGATTGTTTCGACCTGACCTTAGAGGCAGACCGGTGGTAGTGCTCAGCAGCAATGATGGCTGTGTGATCTCACGCAGCAACGAAGCCAAGACTCTAGGCATTCCGATGGCTGCACCAGCCTTTAAGTACCGCGACATCTTCAAGCAGCAGGGTATCGCACAGTTTAGCGCCAACTTCGAGCTATACGGTGATATTTCGCAGCGCATCACTAGCGTCCTAACAAGCATTACGCCACGCACCGAGATCTATTCGGTCGACGAATCTTTCCTTGATCTGAGCGAACTAGATATCGACGACTACTGTCAGTGGGGCAGAGCAGCCCGCAGCCGCCTTCTAAGAGAAGTTGGCATACCCACCTCGATCGGCATCGCCCCCACCAAGACTCTGGCCAAGCTAGCCTCAGAGCATGCTAAGCAAAATCACGAGCTGTCGGGCGTACTGGATCTGCTGAGCTCAGCCAGCCCGACTAGAGAAGCCTATCTATCAAACACGCCAAGCAAGGAAATCTGGGGGATCGGTTGGCGCTTAGCGCCCAAGCTCAGAGCCGAAGGGGTATTTAATGCTTTGCAGCTGTCTCGGCTGAGTTCTCGTCATGCCAATCAGCTGATGGGGGTGCATGGCCGACAACTGGTGGCTGAACTTAGCGGCCAAGCCTGTCACGCTCTAGAGGCTCTAGGTCACGTCAGACAAACCATCATGAAAGGCCGCACCTTCGGCGAAGATACCAATCAGTTTCAGGTTATCGAAGCTGCCATTGCTAGCCTAGGCGCTGGTGCCGCAGCCAGCCTGCGCCGCGAAGGCCTGTTGGCCAGTAGCGCTGTAGTAAGCCTCAACACCAACCGTCATCACCCCAATTATCAATATCAACGACAATCCATTAGGCTCAACATGCCCACCGCCGACACCGGTTATATAACCGCTCAGCTGGCGCAAACCGCCGCGGAGCTTTTCAACCCCCAGGCTAGGTATCATCGAGCCAATATCTTGCTATACGATTTGGTAAGTCATGATGCGCTGCAGCCCGACCTATTCGGCAGCATTGATCTAGCCGACCACAGAGCATCTCAAGCCCGCTTGCAAGCTCTAGACACCATTAATAGCCGCTATGGCCAGCATACAGTCCACTATGCTGCCGAGGATCTCAGCAGCACCTGGAGACCCAAACGCGAACTCCGCAGCCCTCATTACACAACCGACTGGAATGAATTGCCAACTATCCGCACGGCACGCTTCTCTACAAGATAAGAAAACGAGAAGTGAAGACCCTTATTCGGCCAGCAGGTAGTGTATAATGTAGGCATGAAGAAAAAGCTAGTCTATACCAAAAGCAGCGACAAAAAGCTTATCAAGAAGTTGGCCAGAGACATGAAGCCAGCTCTTCTTTCTCTTGCTCAAAAATAAATGAAAGTTCCTACTTTCGATCTAATCGTGGAAATACACGATGTGGTTCTTGATGTGTCAGGTGGTAGAGCTGGTATACACATTGAGAATGACATCCATCGAGCAGCAGAGAGGCCTATGACATACATACAGTATGTTAATGAATTCGACATTGATACAATATGCGCGATATTGATTGACTCTATAGCCAGATATCATGGATTTGAAGATGGAAATAAACGAACCGCCTTGATGACCGCGATCTTCACGTACCGCGTTAACGGCGTACACTTCAAAGCGACGGCAACCATGAACAAGCAGTTTGATGCACTAGTAATGTGGGTGGTAAAAAAGAAGCCAGGTGTTTCTGAAATAGAAAAACGTCTGCAAAAATTACGCAGCAGATTTGAAGTAGACACGGAACAGCCTGTTTCCAACATGTTCCTGTCGTTCGCAAGAATGCGCCTTCGAAAGGAGGCCACAAAGAGGTCAAATAAGGTTTGATGCAATCTCTACACGGTGTTAGAGGCGACAAATAGCCACCTGGGCAAGTTTACTTTACGGTTTGTGATCCTGTAGAATTGAACTAGCATAAGCCGTTTAGGTTATGAGTAAACCAGCCATCAAACTACTATTAGTCGAAGATGACCCGCCAATCAGGCGAATGTACGAGAATGCTTTTGAAATCGCCGGCTTTCAGGTTGCTTCGGCCTACGATGGCACCTTGGTCGCTGAGACGATTCTCAACAATCCGCCAGACATAGTCATCATGGACGTTATGATGCCCAACTTTGACGGCCTGGACACCCTAAGGGAGCTAAAAATTAACCCCAAGACATCAAGTATTCCAGTCATTATGCTGTCGGCCAATGACGATCCTAAGGTCATCGACAAGGCGCTTAAGCTGGGAGCCGCCCACTATTTGATAAAAAGCAACGTCGAACCGGCCGACGTAATAAAGATCATCAAAGACGAGGCTGCCAAAATCTGGCCCAGCGCGAAATAATCAATCAGCAGTAGTAATTTTCTAGGAGACTTGCTCTACTAAAGCCGGTTCTGCATTTTGGGTTGCGTATTCTTCGCCGCAAAGTTGGTCTAGGCGTGCTATCCCTCGAGGATTCCCCATAAAAATAGCCATAGCATCATCGACACTACTGACAATAGGAACCGGGCCAGTTTCACATCCTTTAGTGGTTTGGCGAAGTACTTTGCTTGCTACGAAACGTGAAAGAGAACTACGATTCGGACAGGTTGGACATAATTGCTGACAGTCCGACTCGGACTGGTCAGGAGCCGTAGAGACATCTGGTGACGTATTTGGAGTTTTCATAATACGTATTGTAACATCTTGTGGATTTATTTGCAAATTATGGTGACCTTGCGGGGAAGGCGGTCGCTATGCTCCCTATATCCGCTTCTTCGTTACTCGGAGTAAACTCCCGCGTGACTCAGTCACTTCACGAACCCCTACGGGTTTCGAGTTTCGCTACGCGAAATAACCACGAAAAAACCCGATCACAAGGATCGGGCATTTTCGTGGTGAACCATCTGACATCGAATTGGAACCATATCCTTGAGGAGATCAATCAGTGGTATGACCTACTAAGGGGTAAGTTAGCTGTGAATTACATTCCCGTAGGGAGTAGCTCCTAGTATGGTGAGTAAGCATGCTTTTCGCAAACGGGGTGGGGAGAGCCCCAAAGGAACCCTCACGCCCCTTGATCCGCGTCAGAGTAGATTCTTTGAGCTATATCTCGATCCACATAGCCCTTCATTCGGTAACTGTTACCAGTCCGCGATGCAAGCTGGCTACACATCGGAGACTGCGCGTAACCTGACGCACAACCGCCCAAAGTGGTTATCGGAAAAACTCGGACAAATGCAGACGATGGAGCCAGAGCTTTTGCTGCTCAAACTGACAGGCATAATAAATGATGCCCAGGAAACCACACCGAACAAGCTTCGCGCCATCGACATGATGATGAAGCACTACCAGATGTTCGGTGATAAAAACGTGTTTGCCGTACAGCTCAACATTCAGAATGTACTGGATTAGAACCCTAGATAGCCGTAGGTGACGAAAAGTGAGATAATATTGCCAGGATGTCTCTCCGTTATTACATAGTAAAATTTAGCCATAAAAAGATTTTCTGGCGGCTTCGTAAGAGAATAAAGCTGCTGTCCTTTTATACACGCAGAAATATTTTCGGGCTGCGTTTGTTTGGCCGCTCCAAAGCCGAAGAATTTTCTGGCGTCAAATATCTTTGCAAACAACTCATCCTGCCAATAACGCTTGCGATCGTATACGCGGTGATGCTCTTCCTACTCGATTCTCCTATAAGAGATTTTTGCAAAGATATGCTCGACCGAGCTGGCATAGTATGGCAGCTCAATGCATCTGCATACGTTCAGTTACTCTCGACCGTAGCAGCCGTTAGCGGCGTATTCTTGGCACTGTACTTCACGGCAGTAAGCGCAGTTGCTTCAAGTATCTACGGGTCTGTGCCTAATAATGTCCGAGAACTTATGGTTCGTGACCGTCTCGGAAATGCTTACGTCAAGATAATCGCCTTCCTGACTTCGCTAACCGTGATCCTCTTACTGGCAGCGGTGCTTGGCACAACAATACCTGTCCTTGGGCTTGTGACCACAACCGTTCTGGCACTGTTCTCCGTATTCGCTTTTATCGTTTTGGGGCAACGGATTTTCTACTTTTCCGATCCCACCGTACTGGCGGACATTGCGATACACGACTTTATAAAGTGGTGCGACCGAGCCGCTGCTGGTGGGTGGCGATATAAGGACGCAAACTTTCAAGAGCATTTTCGCACAAAAGGCAACGAGTCGATTGCAGTGCTCATTGCACTTGCTGACATCGCCTCACACCAGAGCCATCTTCAAACTCGCTCGTACTCAAAGCTTGTAAGGAAGATCGTGCAGGCGCTACGCGCGTACCAGAACATCAAATATAAAATCCCCAGTGAAAGCCGCTGGTTCGGCCGAAAACAGGAGTTTAGACAGTGGTATCTCAGCGAGAGCACATATGTCGAGACGGCCACGCAAACAGATAGCCCACTAGCACCGATAGAACTACCAGATCATAGCTGGGTCGAAGATATGCTAACCGATAGTATTCTTAGCGCTATCAAAAATGACCTGGACGGCAAACGCTATCAAAGCATGTACGAAAAGTTGGAATCCCTGCCTCTGCTATTCGAGGAGCTCGGAAACTCATGGGATATCGAGGCAGGAATAGCCTTCGCCAATAAACTGACCAAGATGCTTGAGGACGATCTCAGCAAAGAGCAAGGTGACCAACCAAATGACAAGCGTGACGCCATCTTGGAATACGCAGCCATGGATGTACTCGCGAGTTTGCCCCTGTCACTTGAACTGGGCTTTATAAAGAGTCTCGATAGGATCAGTGTTGCGGCATTAGACAAGTCGGGGCAAAAATACAGCGCGAGACAAGATGCATTCGCATATCACACCTACTTGCCTCGTAAGGTAATTGCTACATTGGAGGAAGCTCACGAAAACGCAATTTTCGAGAAACATGTAGGCACTGAACATACTACCCCTTCATGGTACATAGCCGAACGGCTACGTCACCGAGCTGCCCACGAACTACAAAATAACTGGGACAAGCTAATAGGCTTCACAAATTCATGGTACGAGGAGACAGCTGCCCGTCTTGAAAAGCAGACCAAACATAGAAGCGCGGCCGCTATTCGGTCAAGAGCGATGGAGCTGGCATGGAAGCTACGACGGCATGTCAAAGGTGTCGAGGAGCATGCCATCAGCTTTGAGGCTAACAAGATTATAGGCTTAGAGTGGCCTACATGGGATTGGAGCAAGCAACTGGAAAGCGTAAAGAGTTTCCGCGAGAAGATCATTGATGGAGTTGCCCTATCAATTCCAGAGCTGATGCATATAGAGCGTACCGTCGATCTGCCCGATAGTCTTGGTGCGGCTACGCATGCCGTAGGCGAAGAATGCTTCGAGGCACTAAGAAAGAATGATCATGAGAGATTCGGCAAATTGTTCGCCGCCTACTTTCTTGGTATCTACGCAAATTCCGAACGCATAAGACCTCAGGTTATTGGCTGGGAACCCAACTCAGCACTAACCTGGTATACGGAGCCAGTCATTGACCTCATGGACATAAGCGGCTTTGCGTATGTATTCGCAGAATTGAACGGCAATCCAAAGTTGTGGGCTAAGTGTACCGAAGTCTGGTCGGTGTATGTTGGCACTGGCGATGAAGCTACGAAAATGCTCACCCACTACGCGCTGATCGCGAGACATCGTAAAACCCTCTACCAACTATCTCCAAGAGTTGGACTACGATCTAATCGGATTCTACGGCTCATGCGTATACTTTCCAAGCTACCGACCCAGCCGCCTCAAAACTTCTACGACAGCCCGACCGTCGAGCACGACAGCGCTTTTATACGAAAGACGGCCAGGGGCATTCCAGACATGCCGCATTACCCTGAGCCTATGGACATCTTTGTTATCAAATATCTTATGGTGCATCCGTTGGCAAGTGGCATTGACTTCGGTATGCGAAGGCATGACATTGAAGAATTGGAGACTGATGATGAATCCTAAAACCTGGCCAAAGCGCCACGCCCGTGGGCATTTACCTCATGCGAAGTCGAGAAAAAATGATATGCAAAGCATGTCGTTTATGTTCACCCGTGACCTAAAACAAGGCATAATGCCGAGCCGCTACGGCAGAGAAACACCAGACTATAAGGTTGAGCTAAAAAATAAAGATAAAGCGCTCGATAAACGACTCACTACACTTCTGGACGTTAGTCGATCGCCCGTGAACAATTTGAGCGAAGGCGTCTCCGAGTTTATTGAGACCTGCACAATGTACATGTCGTACTGGGGAGAAGTGGTATTCGAAATACTTCGAGATGAAAAAAGTGGTGAGGCCGAAAAGTTCGACTCTCTACCACCCAAGACTGTCAAAAAGATTCTTTGGCAATATATTCAGTTCATCCCTAAGCAAGACATTGCGGATGATGGCAAGCGATTCATTAGGGTTCCTTCGGAACATATATGGCGAATAACCATGCCTAGTGAACTAGGGGGCGTACGAAAGCACAGAAAAATGATACGCCGCCTCAATGAGCTATCAAATACCACACCACAGTTCACGTTTGAGGGACTCGACTTTGGATCAAAAGATGGCTTTGAGTTTGATTATCACCACATGAGCAGAGACATAGCCATCGAGCAGTGTACTCACCGCTTCGGTACAATCCCAAGCTTTGGCCAGCTCAAGCACACAATGGAATACTACTTTATTGCCAACCGCTTACAATCTGCACTCGCAAAAGCTTTGCTGCGCGAACACATAGTAAAAGAGCTGAATGCTCTTATGGCGCGGTTAGACATCGACAATGAATTAGTCGTAAGTGGGATACCGACAGCCAAAGATATTAGGGTCATTGCCGAAGAACTACAACAGGGTAAAGTCAGCTTTGCTGACGCATTGGATCGCGCAAAGCCACTGCTATAAACCAACTAGCCAGTGCCAATCAGCACCCTGGCCGAAAGCCACAATCCTTGTTGAACTCTTCGTCCTCCCCACGTATGCGCTCTCTGTACTCATAATCACTTTCGCTCTTGTACTGCGACCTTCCGTCCGACTCAGAGTAATATGCCCAAACTAATGGGGCGATGAGCACTGCGGCTAGTACCAGCGGCGCAAGGATTACAAATGCTATTGATCGTAAACGCTCGGCCGATGACATGCCGTCATAAAAAAGCGGTTTCTTATTCGCCATAAATTGTCTCCTAATGGTTTTATTCGCGGCAAACTAAAAAGCTCACCGCCAGCGATGACCTTACGGCCACCCACGAACCTTTCGGAACGTGACCATTAGGAATAGTGCTCTGACGATGAGCTTTATATTCCTAATGGTTTTGGCGACCATACCTGTCCCTTACGGGCGGCTCTAGGTCACAGGTTGCAAAGCAACTCACTTTGCATTTTATCACATCATGCTTATTGTATGAAATGTTTCGTTGATTCTTGCAAGTGCTAAATGCTATAATTAGGGCATAGATAGTGGCGACATTCATTACTCTGCATAGCAGAACTGAACCGTCGCAAAACCTTAGCCGCCAGGCCGTTGAAGTAACGCACGACTTCTCCTAATAAGGTGAAACGCGAGAAACGATGCAAAGCAACTAATACATGCTTGCGTTGATCTTTTGGTGTCAGCAAGCAGCTTAGGACTAAGCCTTGCAATCACAAAACCCCGTAGCCACAGCAAAGCCGCTCATCACCGTAAAAGAAGCTCGTAAGCTTCTTGGCGTTTCGGCTAAAAATCTGACCAACGAAGAAATAAAAACCATGGTACGCGACTATACATCTCTGGCGCGTTATGCGGTACGCGATTACTTGGTTCGCAAATAAGGTATGGTATGATGGCGTCAATGACCCCTAAAAAAGCCATCGGCTATATCCGAGTATCGACGACCGACCAAGCCGACAATGGGGCAAGCCTCGATAACCAAGAAAGAGCCACTTACGACTGGGTTTTTCGCAATGCCATGCAAATGCTCAGGCTATTCCGCGAGGAGGGAAAATCTGCCAAGACGCTCAACCGTCCTGCCATGCAGGAGATGCTTGCGTACATCGAAGAGTACCATGACGAGATCGACTACTTGGTGGTCTACCAAATTGATCGGCTAACCCGAAGCCTGGTGGACTTTGCCGAACTCATCAAGATTCTTGCTAAGCACAAGATTGAGCTACGGGATTCAGCCTCCAATGTAACAGCCAGCGAGTCGGACGAGCTTATTCAAGGTGTCCAAGCACTTCTAGCCCAACATGATAATCGGCTCAAATCGAAGCGCGTCAAAGACACTATGAGACAGCACACCGCGCAAGGTTACAGGATGCACAAAGCACCGCTAGGACTACGCAATGTCCGCGATGCGTTTGGCAAGCCGACTGTGGAGCCCGTACAGCCTCAGGCAGAACAAATCGCCCACATCCTTACTATTCATGCACAAGGGCTGTTCAAAAAGCGCCAACTACTAACAGAGGCTCGGCGCGTAGGGCTCACACAGGCCAATGGCAAGCCCATGAGCTACCAGTACGTCGACAAGATGTTACGCCAACCGATATACGCTGGACTTGAGCAAAATACATTTACCGATGGCGCTCTCATAGCCAGCAGGTTTGAGGGTATCATTCCACAATGGGTTTATTACACCAATCAAGAGCTTCTCAATGTCCGTAAAGGCGCAAAGGCCGAAGGATATATGAGCCTACATCCCGACTATCCACTCAGGAAATTTGTGACTTGTGAAGATTGCGGCAAGCCGTTGCGAGGAAGCGCTTCAACTGGACGCGGCGGCAAGAAGTACCCACGTTACCACTGCTCGACTCCTGGCTGTCGGAGCCGCTATATAAAGCCCGACGAGCTCCACGAACAATTCCTAGACCATCTCTCCAAACTCAAGCCCGACGAAGGCCGTCTGAGGCTTATACAGGAGCTAATCATTCGTACTTGGCGTGATGAGGTCAAAACTATGCGTGACCGAAAGAATAAGCTAAACACCGAGATAGATAGGCTGTCCGAGCAGAAGCTCGATGTGGCCGAGAAAGTTGTGTCTGGCGAAATAACGCTGATTGAGAAAACTGAGCTAACTAAACGCATCGCGGAAAAGATTAGAACCGCCCAGACAGAGGCAAAGAAAATGAACGCACGGATCGGGGTAAAAGAAGATGCTGTCGAGTATGCTGTCAGCTACATCGGTAATGCGCCTCGATTATGGAATGGGGCGAGTCCTGAAATGAAGCAAATATATCAGCAGATGATATTCCCAGAGGGCTTACCGTACAATCTCACGACGAATAATTTTGGCTCCGCTAAAATGAGCAGCCTTTACACCTTAGCGAACACTAAAAAAGACCCATCCATGTCGGATGAGTCCCTTTTGGTGACCTCACGGGGAATCGAACCCCGATTGCCAGGATGAGAACCTGATGTCCTAGCCGTTAGACGATGAGGCCGTGCCAGCAGTTCTACTGCACATAGCCCACCGCGAAACATTAATCCAAGTAGCGGTGGCACTAGGGCAAGAATACTAACACAACCAGGGTACCACGTCCAGACCCACGACCGCTGGTAGCATAAGCTTTATGTCTATATAATGAACCTTAACTATGATGGAAGCAGTCGATAAGCGGTGGTACATTGGCTATACCTGGTGGATTGTTATCTGTTCGGTCATTATTCTGGCAGTTCGGCTGGCTGGGCTTTTTGTACCCCTGATTGGCGAGCATCTGCAGACGTGGGGAATCAGCAACATGACTGTGGTGCTAGCGGCTTTGACGCTCACGTATAGATTTACGCTTTATAATCGACATGCCGATAAGCTAGGGCTTAACTTCGCTACTTTTATAATATCGCTACTTCAGATTAGCAACGTTATTAATTTGATCAATATCACTGGCTGGATACACTCGTGGTACATTTCGGTACTCTACACCATGTTCTTCTTCTCAGGTATTGTGGGGGTGTTTCCGGTAATAGGCGCTGTGCTACTGCTTAGTCTATTTGCCCTGATATCCATCCCTTCGATAAGCAGTGGGCAAAGCTCAGTCCTTGAGCCCACAATCATTCTTGGTATCGGTTACTTGGTCTGCTTCATCGATTATCTAACATGGCGAGGCAAGTATATTGACGAAGAGAGTCAGCGTGTCAGCAATCTTAGTAGTATGCTCAAGAGCAATCAGCAACAGTCAGAGATCTTAATCCGCTCAATTGCGGACGGTGTGGTTGTTATCGATACTGAGGGCACCATTAACCTAATAAACCCAGCAGTCAGCGCCATGACAGAGTGGCCAGTAGATGAGGCTAACGATATGGACGCCGACAAAGTTATTCATCTTACCAAGGAGGACGGCAAGGAGCTAACCGACGAAGAAAATCCTTTTGTTATCGTATTGAAGCAACGGAAGCAGTTCAGTCAAAATATGCAAATCGTCGGCCGTAAGGACAAAAAAACCATTGTGTCGCTGGTTATTTCTCCTATAGTCCTGCCTAGCACAAATGAGTTCGTGGGCGCTGTAGCCGTATTGCGTGACGTTAGCGAAGCCAGGCGAGCTGAGCAGCAGCGAGCCGACTTCATCAGCACAGCCAGTCACGAAATGCGTACACCAGTCGCCGCCATAGAGGGCTACCTAGCCCTAGCCCTTAACGATCGAGTTAGCAAAATCGACAGCATGGCACGCAGCTACCTCGAAAAAGCTCATACCAGCACTCAGCACCTTGGCCAGCTCTTCCAGGACCTCCTAACAAGCGCCAAGGCCGAAGATGGTCGCCTAACTAGCAATCCGAGCGTAGTCGAGTTAGGCAGTTTTATTGAGCAACTGGTCAATGACTTACGCCTAGTAGCCGAGAAGAAGGGGTTGGCCATGGACTATCTGAGCGAGGCTGGCAACACTGTCAATGCCACCAGCGGCCACGTTCTTAGGCCTCTATACTACGTCTACGCCGATTCGGACAGATTGCGCGAAGTTATCACCAATCTATTCGACAATGCCGTCAAATACACCGAGAAGGGCAGGATTTCGGTCGGTTTGACCGGTGACGAGAAAGTGGTTCAGTGCTTTGTGCGCGATACCGGACCAGGCATACCGGTCGACGATTTGCCGCATTTGTTCCAGAAGTTCTACCGTGTCGATAATTCAGCCACCCGCACAATCGGCGGTACCGGTCTGGGGCTTTTTATCTGTCGCAAGATTATCGAACTCTATAATGGCCGAATTTGGGCTGAGAGTCAGATCGGCAAGGGCAGTAGCTTTTATATAAACTTGCCCCGCCTGACCAACCAAAGAGCCGAGGAGCTACAGACGGCCGAAGCCAACAATATTACCATCAAACCTGTTAATTCTGATGTAACACCATGATACAATAAGGATAAACCGTACCATAAGCATAATAACAACAGGGGTAAACCATGTCAAAGATAATGCTGGCCGAAGACGACAATAACCTACGTGAGATTTATGAAGCCCGTTTGCAGGCCGAAGGCTACACTATCGTAGCCGCCAAAGATGGCGAAGAAGCTCTAGTGATCGCCAAAGCCGAGAAGCCTGACCTTATAATCGCCGACGTTATGATGCCCAAGATCAGCGGCTTCGAAATGCTGGATATTCTGCGCAACACCGACGGCCTCAAAGACGTGAAGGTTATTATGCTGACCGCCCTTGGCCAAAGCGACGACCAGAAGCGCGCCGATCTGCTAGGTGCTGACCGCTACCTAGTAAAATCACAAGTCACCCTGGAAGACATCGTTAAGGTTGCTCACGAATTATTACAAGATGGCAGCTCGGCAGCCGCCGCCCCCGCAGCACCAACCGCTCTAGCACCGCCAGCAGAAGCCGCCCCCGCAGCTCCAGCTCCAGCACCAGCTGATCCCCCCAGCAACGATACAGCTTTGGCACAGCCGACAGATGGTGGTGTCGCTCAATCAACAGCTCAAGAGGAGACAGTCGTAGAAGGTCAGATAGAAAACTTTGTGGCCGGCGCTACTGAAGATCAGAGCAATACCGCAGCAATTCCAGTTAGCGACGACACCCCGGCAGCTCAACCCACCACAGACTCAAGTAACGACAGTTCTGATGATAATTCCGCAGCCGACGACAAGCTAATGGCCGACGCCGTAGATGCATTTGCTGCCAACACTAGCAGCACAGACGCGCCAGCGCCAGCCTCCGATCCCGCCTCGACTCCAGAAGAACCAGAGGCCAAGCCAGAACCATCAGACGCACCACAAGCCGCAGCCGAGGATACAGAAGCTGAACCAGCAGACGCCGCTGAAGTTAAGTCAGACGATGCTGAGTCAGACGATGAATCCAGCCCTTTCGGTAGCGTTCCAATTGCCCGCAAGAAGGTAATCACCCCTCCAGACAACGAACCCAAAAAAGATCTTGATGAGCTATTGGCTATTGAGACAGCTAAGGAACTCAATAACGCCCCTCCCGCCGCACCAACTCCAGTGGTAGCTACTAACGAAGGTGGTATTCAGTCTGAATCCAACACACCACCAGCCGGATCAGCTGCTCAGACACCAGCTACACCGTCAACCACCGTCGCGCCCAGCGATCCAAACGATCCTTCCAGTATCTCCCTCTAGACATGCGTATTAATAAATTCGTGGCTCAAGTCAGCGGCCTCAGCCGGCGCGCCGTTGACCGCGCCATTCAAGAGAACAGAGTGACGATCAACCAACGGCGCGCCAAGCTCGGCGACGAAGTTATCGAGTCCGATACCGTGACTCTTGACAACCGTCCTATTACACCCGCTGTCAAGACTCTAACAATTATGCTCAATAAGCCGGTTGGCTATGTTTGTTCTAGGGACGGGCAGGGCAGTCAGACGGTTTATGATTTGTTGCCAGCAGAGCACCATGTTCTGAAGTCAGTAGGCCGCCTTGATAAGAGTTCGTCCGGTCTCTTGCTGCTCACAAACGATGGCGACCTGGCCAATCAACTGACCCACCCGCGCTACGCCAAGACCAAGGTCTACGAAGTCGGCTTAGACAAATCGCTCCAGCCGCTGCACCAACAGATGATCAATGATACGGGTATTCAGCTAGAAGATGGCCGCAGCCAACTAACACTCCAAAAGCTCGATGAAGCCGGTCGCGATTGGCGAGTAGCCATGCAAGAAGGTCGCAATCGCCAAATCCGCCGCACCTTCGAAGCTCTGGGCTACCGAGTCACCAAGCTCCACCGCACTCATTTTGGCCCCTACGGCCTGGATCAAATGGCTCCCACGCAGCGCTACAAAGTCTTGGACTAGACACTGACATTACTGAGGGCTGTCCTGCGGCCACAATACAGCGTAGAATTAGCTTAACAGAGTCAAATCAAGAAGTTATCTAAGTCAGTAGATAATCTGGCTTGCGTTTCCCAATAACCATGAATCGCCGATAGGCGATCTCGAACGGCTTGGAGATCCGATTCATACTGAGCCAAGAGGAATGTCTTAAATTCTTGACCGTCCATCTCTCGGGGTTCAGCTGGCGCCTTAGCCACATGTCTTTGCATGGCTCTTGCTAGACCAAGCTGAACAAATAACCTAAGACCGCTGAACTCTGGACTAGGCTGCCAAGCCTCCAGTGTAGATGTAAAGCCTTCGTACCTCCGCAGCTTAGTAGTGTATATTCCTAGTTCTTCAGGATACTGTCTAGCGATCGCTCCATAGTAGTGAGCAGCTCTTTCTTCCAATTCTGAGTCCTCCCAGCCCCTTGCTGCTTCTAAGTCGATCTCCAAACTTCTCTGCTTGTCAGTGAGTGACTGTTTTTCTTCGACCAAATCAGGATCTTGATGTCCAAACATATAGCCATAAATATCATAGGCTGTGACTACCAGACTCGTGACTTCGTCCTTTCCTACTAGTAGCCTTTTTGGATCTATGTAACGAAGTCTGTAATGATCATTGCCAGCCCGCGCCTCTTCGACGACAATTCTATCAATGGCTAGATCCAAGGCCAGTTCTCGCCATTCTGGCGCTGGCTGTTCGGGCGAAGTTGTCAAAGCTTCTGGACTAATGTTACTCATCGCCGGATCTCCTTAAGTAATCATAAAATAGTACTATTTATATAGTAGCTTATTTGCTTAAATTTGTCAAGATACCCCTACCTCTGTTAGAATAAGAGCAATGAGCAAAAAGTTACCAATCGTAGCCATCGTCGGACGAGCCAATGTCGGCAAATCCAGCTTGTTCAACGCGATTCTGGATAGGCGGGAGGCTATTGTCGCCCGAGAAGCTGGCACGACCAGAGACAGTATCGCCGCCAAGGCCGAGTATGGGGATCAGCACTTTTGGCTGGTAGACACCGCTGGTATCAAGGATCCTGAGGACGACTTCGAATTCACAATCCAAGAACAGGTTACCCAAGCTGCCGATAGCGCCGATGTCATCTGGGTAGTCGTCGAGGCTAACGTACCTATTACCGAAGAGGATCGCGGCGTCGCTAAGATGGCTCTCAGATCCAAGAAACCGGTATTCCTAGTCATTAACAAGCTCGACAAGGCCAAAGGTCTCGATCTGAGCGGCTTCGACCGCCTGGGCATTAAGCCGATCATCCGCACCAGCACAACTCAGCAGAAGGGCATAGAACAGCTCCTAGACACACTCGTCAGCATTATTCCCAAGGCCACCGCCACAGATGATGATGACCGCCTTAAGATAGCCATAGTCGGACGGCCTAACGTCGGCAAATCTCAGCTCTTCAACACCTTGGCCAAGAAGCAGCAAGCCGTCGTGGCCGACCGTGCCGGCACAACCCGCGACGTCAATCACACCGTCGTGCGTTACCAAGGCAGGGAAGTCGAGCTACTGGACACTGCCGGCATCCGCCGCAGTGGCAAGATTGAGGTCGGCATCGAACGCTTCAGTGTTATCCGCGCCCTGGCGGCCATAGAGCAAGCCGATGTTTGCTTCTTGCTAATGGATGTCAATGAGCTCAATGTCCAGCTCGACCAGAAGATCGCTGGCATGGTCAAAGACGCCGGCAAAGGATTGGTGCTGGTCGTTAGCAAATGGGACTCCGTGGAGGAGAAGGACGCCTTCACCCGCGACGCCCTGGCACCTAAGATCGGTCGCAACTTCGACTTTGTGCCATGGGCACCACTGATTTTCACCAGCTCAATTACCGGCCAGAATGTTACCAAGCTATTTGACCTAGCTAGCGACATTGACACACAGCGCGCTAAGCGTATTGCCACGCCAGAGCTTAACAAGTGGCTGCGACAAGCCGTCGATGCCCATCCGCCAGCCGGCCTCAAGAACCGCACGCCCAAGCTCAACTACATGGTGCAGGAAGCCGATAACCCGATTCCAGCCTTCAAGATCTTCGGCAGCCACAGCAAGTTCGTGCATTGGAGCTACCGCCGTTATCTAGAAACTCGCTTGCGCAAAGCCTACGGCTACGAAGGCACACCAATCCAGCTGTGGTTCATAGAGAAACATGTCACCCATAAGCACGGCGACAGCCCAACCAAACGCCGCAACAAGGAGCTCGCCGAGCGCGAACGCGAAGAGTCTAACAATGATAAGGCGGTTTACTAATGGCCTGGCTGCAAAAAAGACCCCAAGTCAGTGATCCAACGATGTTCTACACCGTTGGGCTGAACAAGACTATCCTATTAGTCGGCCTCGGCAACCCCGGCAAGGAGTACGACCTAACCCGCCACAATGTTGGCTTCCTGTCTATCGACGCCTTTGTTGAGCAAACCGATGAGATGGAAGCCTGGATCCAGAAGAAAGACCTCAAATGCTTAATGAGCACCGGCCAGCTAGGTGATAAACGGGTTATCGCCATCAAGCCAACCACTTACATGAATCTCAGTGGCGAAGCCGTGGGAGCCGTCGCTAACTTCTTCAAAATCAATGTTGAAGCCATGGTCGCGATCCACGACGAACTGGATGTCGATTTCGGTCAGATCCGCCTGCGCGTCGGTGGCGCCAGCGCCGGCCATAACGGTATCAAATCGGTTACCAAGCACCTCGGCGAAGACTACGGCCGTATCCGCATCGGCATCGGGCCCAAACAGCCCGCTCGGATCAGCAGCGAGGATTTTGTCTTGCAGAAATTTTCATCAGAAGAGCAGGAACAATTGCCCAACTTAGTGCGCGAAGTCAACGCCATTATCAGCGAATATTTGTTCGGGGGCGAACTGCCGCACGATACCCGCAGCTTCCTCGTCTAACGCAACCTATGCAGCGGCTTGGTCAGCGCGATTTGCCTCAGACAGTAGGGCATCGACAGTTTCGACAGCATTAACTAGGCCGGCAGCATAATCTATAACTGGGGCGGCTTTGAGCCAGTCGCTCATGTCAACCTCAGCAATATCCGTAGCTGGTCGTGTTGTAACATCAAATAACTCTTCGTCCTTAACAGCCCCCTTGTCTACGAATAGCGAGATTTTCTTGTATCTCTCGCCTGGGCCGCCATAGAATTTTTGACCTGAGCCTTCGTAGCCTCCATGTTCGAAAACCGAAATTCGAGCCGTGCCAAGTGATCCGCAATCAATTTGTCCTCGTGCATGCGAGAAGTTAGTAAGCGGACCCTCTTTGTCCTCAGTGTCAGCATATTCAGAACAAAATGCTTCAAGCCTCGCAACCGAAGCATCTATAACGCCTTGCAATTCCTCGATGCTTAGCTCTCTGAGGGAGGCCTTTATTCTGCGATCAGTATCTCGCCTCTGATCCTGAGCTTCGGCAGCCAAACCTTTGGCTTCGACAAGTGTCTTTATCGTCCCTGTTTTCATCTTGCAAATTATATTATTAAAATATACATGTGTCAATAATTAAAGAGCCTCCAGAGGGGGTGGGCACCGCTGGAGACTCATTAATGGACACGAACAAGTCGTGTCCAGACCCTTCAACCCACCCCGGCGAAACATCAATGTCCAAATATAAAAAGTGACACGTGTCAGCCACTCCGAGGAGCGGCTACCATTTAGGCTCACATTGATCGGGGACCCCGGGATCAGTCAAGACTGATCGAGGAATCTAGTTAAAGGGGTTAGTATGCTTTAGAGCGTGTCAGGCGAACCTGACGTGCAAAGATAAGTGGAGGGTAACAACTTGGTCTTAGCAATCGCTCTAAAACAATCTAACGATTTCGCTCAGACGACCAAAGATTAAAAAATGATTAAATCATATTACGTCCTTGGGTCAGAGACGTTAGAATGGGGTATAAGGTGCTTAAATCCTCGCTAACGAGAACTCATAACTTGCTATTTTAGCAAATGCGTGTCCTTATGTCAATACTTAGAAATAATTTGCCATGAACGTCAAGAAGCTAACGCTTAAGTCAGTAAGTTACCCGGAGGTGTTGAGGAATATCCCCAGTCCGCCCGCGCAACTGTATCATGCCGGCCAGCCGCTTGAACAGCTGCTCAGTCGACCGAGGGTGGCGATTGTCGGCAGCCGTCGCATAACACCTTATGGCAGGCAAGTTACGGCTCGGCTAGCCCGCGAACTGGCAGAACAGGGCATCATTATCATCAGCGGGCTGGCTTTTGGCGTCGACTACACCGCCCACGAGGCTGCTCTGGAGGCCGGCGGCACCGCAATTGCCGTTCTGCCAAGCCCCTTGGACAATATTGTGCCAGTCAGTAATCGCTCATTAGCAGATAAGATACTGGTTCAGGGCGGGGCACTGGTCAGCGAGTATGAGACCGGTACGCACCCCGTTAAGCAGTACTTCATCGCTCGTAACCGCCTTGTCTCGGGATTAGCAGACGCTGTTCTAATAACAGAGGCTGGCGAGAAGAGCGGCAGCCTACACACCTATAACTTTGCCCTTGAGCAAGGCAAGACCGTGCTAGCCGTACCTGGTAATATCACGAGCAGTGGCTCGGTTGGCACCAACAATCTGCTTAAGACCGGTGCCGTACCGGTGACTTCTTATCTGGATGTGCTGCATGCCTTAGGCCTGGAAGATCGGGCAACACCCCGTAAAATCAGGGGTCGCAACGCCCACGAACAAGCCATTCTTGACCTTATGCAGCAAGGAATTAGCGAAGGCCACGAACTGCTGGACGGAAGCAAGTTATCAGTTTCCGAATTCAATCAATCGTTAACTATGCTAGAGATCGGCAGCAAGATCCGCCCCTTAGGCGCCAACAAGTGGGGTATCTACTAGCACTAGGTGCTAAACTACTAGCATGAAGCTTATGATTTTCTTGGGTATTGGCGTCGGCGGTACCATTGGTGGTTGGTTGGGGGCAGCAATGTCACATGGCAACTGGCTGAGCGGTTGGAGTATTCTGCTTAGCAGCGTCGGTTCTTTCTTCGGTATCTGGGCTGGGTACAAAGTTGGTCAAAATTTTTAACAAATTTCGGCTTATTCTTATATATAGTTTGCATTCTCATGAGAATTGCGATTAGATGTAGTACGTTATGCCAAAAAACTTAGTAATAGTAGAGAGTCCGGCCAAAGCCAAAACCATCGAAAAATTCCTCGGCAAAGACTACACCGTCCTCAGTAGTTTCGGCCACATTCGTGATCTGCCTAAGAAGGGTTTGAACATTGATATCGACAAGAACTTCGAGCCGCACTATGAGATCAGCGCCGACAAGAGGAAGACAATCGCCGCGCTCAAGAAGGCAGCTAGCGGCAGTGAAGTCTGGCTAGCCAGCGATGAAGACCGCGAAGGTGAGGCCATTGCCTGGCACCTTACTCACGCCCTCAAGCTTGACCCAGCCAAGACCAAGCGAATCGTCTTCCACGAGATCACCAAGCCGGCTATAGAAGCTGCGATTAATAATCCACGCACGGTTGACATTAAGCTGGTAGACGCCCAGCAGGCCAGGCGAGTCCTGGATCGCTTGGTCGGCTATGAATTATCACCGGTATTATGGAAGAAGGTCAGAACCGGCCTAAGCGCCGGTCGAGTTCAATCTGTAGCTGTTCGTTTGATCGTCGAACGCGAACGCGAGATTCGTGACTTCGATGCTGAGAGTTCGTTCAAGGTCACGGCAACTTTCCTGGATAAAGGTCACGAAATCCCAGCCGAACTATCTGTTAAATTACCAAATGCCGCTGTTGCCGAAACCTGGCTCAAAGGCGTTATAGACGCCAGCTACAAAGTCACCGATATCGAGCAGAAGCCCGGGAGTCGTAACCCCAGCGCGCCTTTTACCACCAGCACCCTGCAGCAAGAAGCCAGCCGCCGTCTCGGTTACAGCGTCCGGCAGACTATGACGTTGGCTCAGCGCCTCTATGAATCCGGTCGCATCACTTACATGCGTACCGACAGCACTATACTATCTGGCCAAGCCATAGCCGCTGCCGAGAGCTATATCAAGAAGAATTACGGCAAAGATTATCACCAAGTCCGCCAATATAAGACCAAAAACTCCAGTGCTCAGGAAGCTCACGAAGCCATTCGGCCGACTAGTTTCAATAGTGTTAAGGCCGGTGATGACTCACAGCAGCAGAAGCTCTATCAACTCATTTGGCAACGCGCCATTGCCAGCCAGATGAGTCCGGCCAAGCTGGAGCGTACCGAAGTTTCGATCAGTGTTAGTACACAGCCAGAACTATTCATCGCTAAGGGTGAAATACTGCGTTTCGACGGATTTATGAAAGTTTATGGCGGCGGCAAGGACGACATTATTTTGCCAGCACTCGGGGTTGGCCAGCCGTTGAACGCCCAGACCGTCGTCGCAACCGAGACATTCAGCCGGGCTTCAGCTCGTTACTCCGAGGCTGCACTGGTTAAGAAGCTTGAGGAGCTGGGTATCGGCCGGCCAAGCACCTACGCACCAACGATTTCGACCATCCAGACTCGCGGCTACGTAGAGAAGGTTGATCTTGAGGGCAAGGAACGTGACGTCACTACTATTACCTTGCAGGCTGGCTCTATCAACAAGGAGACTGCCAAGGTTATTACCGGCGCCGATCGTAATAAGCTAGTGCCGACTGGTATCGCTGAGGTGGTTACCGACTTCTTGGTCAAGCACTTCCCATCAGTTGTAGATTATGACTTTACAGCCAAGGTTGAGGCCGATTTCGACAATATTGCCGAAGGCAAACAGGCTTGGCAGGCCATGATTGCCAAATTTTATAAGGGTTTCCACCCTCTGGTGGAGAAATCGGCCGACGTGTCTCGCCAAGAGGTATCACAGGCTCGTGAGCTGGGTGTTGACCCCAAGTCCGGAGAGCCGATCTTCGCTCGATTTGGCCGTTATGGACCGATGCTACAGAAGGGTGACACGGCTGACGAGACTAAGAAGCCGGCCTTCGCCCCAATGCCCAAAGAGACCACCATAGACACCGTCACCTTAGAACAGGCACTTGAGATGTTCAAACTACCCCGTAGCGTCGGCAAAACGGCTGACGGGCAAGAGATTAAGGCTAATATTGGCCGTTTTGGCCCGTATATACAGGTAGATAAGACTTTTGTCTCTATCAAACCCCTGGATCCCCAGACTATCAACGAAAATGAGGCTCGTGAGCTCTACGAGGCCAAACTAGCTAAGGATGCCGCCAAGCATATCAATGAGTTCCCGGGCGGTATTAAGGTGTTAAATGGCCCTTATGGCCCCTACATTACCGATGGCAAGAAGAACGCCCGCATCGCCAAAGACGTCAATCCTGCTAAGATAACGGAGGCCGAAGCCAAAAAGCTGCTAGCCGCCGCTCCTGTTAAGAAACGAGGTGGCTTCCGACGCGGCAAAACCACTCGCAAAAAGACTGCCAAAACCAAATAGTCAACCTGTGGATTACTCGATAAGCATAAGTGTTTTCTAATCAGTTATTTGTCCATACGTAAAGCCAGTGGCATGATAATATTTCTACAACATCTTATACGCATTGCTGTCATGAATGTGCTACAATACAACTAAATAAAGAGAACGTGTTGACTTTTAAAATTATTAGTTTTATAATAGTGCTAAAGTAAGTTATTAACAGGGAATATTACACATATGGCTCAAACCACCCCCGAATCTACCCCGGCTCTCAAGACCCAGCAGCTTGTCACCGATGTTTTGGCTACCATTGACCGTGAGCGTGAGCGAGAGATCGTGGCTCGCCGTTTTGGCCTGTTTGACCGTAAGGAAACCCTGGAACAGATCGGTGAAATGCTAGGCATCACCAGAGAGCGCGTTCGTCAGCTGGAGAAGGCCGTTGTCACACGCCTCAGCAGCACGGCAGAGAAGGGTAGTTTGCCTCATATAGCCGACTTCGAAGCCACTGTATTGGGACTCCTTGAGGACTCAGGCAGTGTAGCTCGCGTCAGCCAGCTTACGGCTCAGTTAAGCGACAGTCCTGACCGCGAAGAGCAGGCAAGAGTGGCCTTCCTAAGCCAGTTATCACCTCAGTTGACCGTCATCCAAGAAGACGACAACTTCTATGGCAGCGTCGGCATCAAGTCCGCTTATGACGACAAGGCACTGAAAGCGCGAGTAGCCGGACTTATTGACACCATCAAGCAGATCGGCGAGCCACAGACCATCGACCAGATCGCCAAGGCTGCTGGCATTGCTAGCTCAGCCGAGGCCGCCTCTCTAGCCAGCACCTCTAAGCACCTAGCCACCCTGAACGGTCGCTGGGGTCTTATCAAGTGGCCAATGGTTAACCCTAAGAACATTCGCGACAAGATTTACGTCATTCTCAAGGAGAACGGCAAGCACATGCACTTCAACGAAATCGCCGACGCCATCAAGGACAGCGACTTCAAGCGCAAAGATGTTACGACTCAAGCCATTCACAACGAACTTATCAAGGACAAGCGCTTCGTGCTAATCGGCCGCGGTATCTATGCACTCAAGGAGTGGGGCTACGAGAAGGGCACCGTTGCTGACATCATCAGCGAAGTTCTGCGTGACGCCAAAGAGCCTTTGCACCGTGACGAAATCGTTAAGCGCGTGCTTAAGAGCCGCTTTGTCAAAGAAACCACTATTCTTCTGAACCTCCAAGGCAAGCCGCAGTTCAAGCGCGTTGCCAAGGCCACCTACGCTCTCGACGAAGCCTAAGCCAGTGACTAGCGTACGCAAAATTGAAGCAGTATACCTATGAGCCAAATCAACTCTTTTGAGGCAATTACACAAGGACAGGCACAACACCGAGAACAAGATCCGGTAGGTCTCGCGAGACTCAACGACTATGCAGAAATAGCTATATGGGGCTCAAATGGCAGAAATGTATTTACCTTTGGCTATCCAAACCGCGGTGATTTGATAGTAGCCACCGGGCAACAGCCATTGGTTGGTATTTTGGATGTACTAAGAACAACCGAGCCCTACGAAATGCACGAAAAGCCCCAGGAGGAAAGGGACGAGGCTGCCAAGGCTCGAGTAGAAAAAGCCGATGGGTATGAAGCAAGGATTCTAGCTCTTATCGAAGATCATGACTTCGAGCTCATCGTGGCAAAAAATATCGTGGACTCTGAGATTCCTGACATGCCACAGCCAAAGTTTCCATATTGGGTTTCTCTACAGGCGGAGCTTAGAGCAAAACGAAAAGTAAGATATCTAGCCAACGGCGGGGAACTACCGTTTGAAGATGCTGATGTTGATGAAAATGTTGGGAGTGTCGTGTATAGAAGAGGGCAGCTGGATGATTCTACAGACGAGCACGAATATTCTTTGTCGGCAAAGGTCATGCATATACCTAGAGAGAATTTGCTTCAGGTATATGGTCCAGATTGGCCACGACTGCAACTAAAAATGGGCAGCGTTGGATATGATATCGAAGATTTTGAAGGTATGCCTGAAGACGGATTTGAACCCGGTAAACATAGTTGGCTACACGGGGGCAGACAGAACCCGCGCCACGCGCCTCTATATCACCAACCAGCATCACGCTAAATCCACCCTCCAGTAATTGAATTTATTTTATCGTTATTGATTACTGTACAAAATACGAACAGTTAGGTTGTGGGTTAGTGTTAATCGGGCATAGGTGGTAGTACCACTAACCAACAGGCCGACAGTGAGCGGAGCAGAGCGCAGCAAAATCAAAACCAAAATCTGCGCAGGTTAATAAATATTTGTCGGGCGCAGACGGGTTAGCAGCACCATTCGACACATAGACATGATGTCGCACAATGTATATTTTGCGACTGTGATATATGTTCAATAGATGACATTGGGTACCTCTGCTGTAGGGGAGTAATTGGCTGTTTTGTTTAAAAGTTCGCTCGTATGCTAAGCCGCTGCACTGCAGTGTTGTTTACATCTACATTAGCCTTATGCCGTCCATAGCCCCGCTATAGGCCTAGTGCCTGAATGTGATGTGCGACACTATTTGACTTTTCCACAGTATTGTCGTGAAAACCTTGCTTTTTCAGCCAATTGTTATAAATATTTAACTTCCCTGCCTTTTTGTCATTTTCACAAAAATTTGACATTTGCATAATTCGATATGTTTGTATAGTTTTTTCTAATTACAGATAATAACGAAACCTGAACAATTTGCGAACAAGCGGGGTAGTAGAATAGGGCGCTATTGATAATATGCCCGGCCAGCAACACGGACATCAACATACTTAGCCGGCATAACATTTTGACGCTTAAGCGTGGCTAGGGTAGCTAGTAGCGTACCCGCCTGCTCTCTCGGCGTATTGCTCTGCAAATTGAACTTCACGAAGTACGGTTGTCCGGCAATCACAATGTTCAGCTCTCTGGTACTGGCCGGCAATGCCATTGACGAGACTACCAGCTGCTTGGCCGCTAACTGAGCTATGACAGTCTGTATGAAGCTGACATTGGCTGACGACAGGGCTTGATGATTTAGCCTGATCCTAAGGCCGCTCTGATCATTCAAGACAGGCAGCTTAGGCTTGTTGAGCTCGGCTAGATTAGCGCCGACAATCAGCGCTTTGCCATTCTCGTCAACTACAAACACACCATTACCAGCAACCAGTATCAGTGCCGGTTGGGCTGGTTGCACATAAACTATTGGCCGATGCGCGAGCAGCGGTACAGTCACAGTCACATCAGTTAATTCAGGAAACTTATTAAGTAATTGATGCCTGATGTTGGCGGTGTTAACAGTAATCTTGTTGCGGTTCCAGACAGACTCTCCAAGCAACTGACTAGCGGCTGCTTCGTAGGTGCTAATGGGTCTTAAAAATGATCGACTACCATCCGTTGCCAGCGGCAAAACCTTGGCATTCGAAGACAGACTTAGGACATTAAACAACGAGGCAGCGACAGCTACAAGCAACACGGCCAGACCAAAACGCTGCAACCAATAACGCCCGAGCTTGCCAGCTTTTCGCTTAGTTAGTTCGTACTGAATCTGGCGACCCGTCTCCCGAGAACGATCTAAGCGGCGCGATCGATACGAAAAGCTGCTGGACGGCCTATCGGCCTCAGTTTTTAGCCTTTGGCGGCGGGTTGGTAATTGGTTTTTGCGGCCTAATTTCATTTTTTAACTTGGTCTAGTATTAACTGAGCTAGCTCCTGAGTGGCCTTGGGTCTGGCGAACTTTGCCAGCTCAGCTCCTAGATCCAGTCGGCGCTGGGGGTTACTGAGCAGCTCGCTGACTTGTCCAGCCAATCTATTAGGATCAGCCGCTAGATCGGTTTCACTGAGTACCAGAGCCGCTTGATGATCAGCCAGATATTTGGCGTTCTTGAGCTGGTGACCACCTGCCAGAAACGAACTCGGAACCACAATACAGGCCTTGCCCTGGAGAGCAAATTCTGCCAGATTAGTTGCCCCTGCCCTAGTGATAATTACATCGGCAGCGCCACTATAGCGATAGACATCATCAAGATAGTCATAGATTCTTAACCTCCCCTGCTCTGCCTCAGATAATTTATCGGCATACACGGTCTTCATATCTAGCTTATTAGCGCGACCAACAGCGTGTATGACGTGTAGGTCTCTGAATTCGTGTAACAGATGCGGTACGGCTTCGGCCACAGCCTGATTAACGCGCTGCGAGCCCAGACCACCTCCAATCACAAATAACACTTTGGCTTCGGCTGGGAGCTTGAGGTCAGCTCTGTACTTTTGCTTAAGCTTATCGCTGACGGGTTCAAAATCAGCCTGTAGCGGGATGCCGGTAGTTACAGTCTTGGCAGACGGATATTTGTAACTATTAGTTGGCAACGCCACGGCATGTTTGGTTGCCCAGGGGCTAATAATACGGTTAGCTAGTCCGGGTATGGCATCAGAGTCGTGCGTTACATAAGGTATGTGCAGCACTGCCGACGCCAAGCCAACCGGTACGCCAACAAAACCACCCTTAATGAAAACTATATCGGGCCGTAGACGGCGCAGTATGCGCCAGCTTTGAACCATACCTATTAATACATAGAAGAAGTCACGAATATTCTTGACCATGGTTGGTATGTCTAGAAGTTGCCTCAGTAAACTCTCGCCATGATAACGTCGGAACTTGCCAGCTCGTACAGTTAGAACTTCGTCAATCGCAGCATGCGCAGCTGGAATATCACCTAGGCCGTCACCGCGCTGACCGATGTAAACAAGCCTGATATCAGACCGTTTGCGCTTAAGCTCAGCGGCAACGGCCAGCAGCGGCGTAATATGTCCGCCAGAACCACCACCGGTTAGTACAATTGTGATCAATAGTCCGCCCTCCTCATAGTGCTGCCACGAAAACCACCACCACTGCCGCTCCCAGCCCGGCCGCCGCCGAGATTGTCACGAATTCGTGGTGTGTCATAAGCCGCATATTGAGACGCCTGGAACACTAAGCCAACAGCCGCGGCGGCAAACACCACGCTAGTACCACCATAGCTTATAAACGGTAAAGTGATGCCCTTAAGCGGTAGCAGCCCGATCATGGCACCAACGTTAATAAGCGTCTGTACGCTGAGCCAAGCTAACACTCCAACGACCAACAATCTACTAAAATCATCTGGCAAGCGTTCGGCAATACTCTTAAGTCTGGAGAAGAAAGCCACAAACGCCGCCAGCAATATAATACTGCCGACAAAGCCGAATTTCTCGGCGTAAATAGCAAAGATGGAGTCATTAGCGGCTTCTGGCAAATATCCATAAGCCTGCACACTACTACCAAGTCCGAGGCCTATTATACCGCCAGAACCAACGGCAATCAGTGCCTGACAAGCCTGGTAACCGCTACTCTGACAATTGGCCTCGGGGTGCAGGAAGCTCTGCAATCTCTCACGTCTATAAGGCGTGGCCGATACCGCCATGATCAGGCCAATCGCAACTACGCCAGCAATCATGATAATACGACCCATTGGCAGACCGGCCACGAAGGCCATAGTGGCCATCATAGCCACCATAACGCCGGTTGAGCCCAAATCGCTCTGAACACCCACAATTACCACTCCAATGGCTCCAAGAGCTATTAGAATTGGTTTGAGCGTCAGATTAGTGCTAGCTATATTGCCCTGCTTAATCCGTTCGGCCAGGAAGCCGGCCATCCAGATCATGACTGCGAACTTAACTAGTTCCACGGATTGAAATGACAGGCCACCAAGTCTCACCCAACGATGCGCCGGATAAGCCGGATTAACCGGCATCAGTAACGCCAATAATGTGACCAATCCAGCAGCTACTAATAAGGGCTTATAGGCTTGTCGCCACCATCTGAGCGGCACCTGGGCAGTTATTACAAAGGCAACAATACTAAGGCCAATCGCTAGTAATTGCTTGCCAACGTAGTAATTGCCAGTAACGTGATTGGCAGCACTCAGAGCCGGACTGATGGCATAAACAACAATTAGACCTATCGATAACAGCGCCGCGCACCAGATCAGCAACCAGTAATCTGGGCGATGTTTGCGGCCAAGATTTAAGTCGCTGAGTCGCAGCTGCGAGCGACGTCTTGGTGCGGCACGAGTCGGCCTCATTGGGTTTAAACCTGTCCGCTAATTAAGAAGGCTATTAGCCCTAGCACGCTAGCTATCTGACCAAGTATCCAAAAACGCATGGTGACCTTGGTTTCTGGCCAGCCAATGGCTTCGAAGTGATGATGAATCGGCGAGGATAAAAAGACTTTTTTGCCACCGCGCAGCTTGCGCGAAGTGCGGTTGATAATCACTGATCCGGTTTCCATTACATAGACAGCACCGATGATAGGCAGCACATACACCGTATCCGTTTGCAGCGCGATAATACCTAACGCCGTTCCCAGAGCAAATGATCCTGTATCGCCCATGAAGAAACGCGCCGGATAAATATTGAACCAGGTGTAACTAAGCAGAGCGCCGACAACCGTCAGACAGAATCCAGCCAGGGCAAATTCCTGTTCGACAGCTGCAATGATGGCATAGGCCATAAATGACGATGTCAGCAAACCACCGGCCAAACCATCCAAGCCATCGGTTATATTAACAGACATGGCCGTCGCGATTACCACCAGCCAGAACAGAGCTATGACAAATATGCCGATATGCCATTGATCAACCCAAGGCAAATAGATAGAGGTCACACCCAGCTTGGCATAAAACCACCAGCCACCTATTAGCACAATCAAGCTGTATAGGCCGAACTTGAGCCGAGCCGTCATACCAGCTATGCCCTTGCCTACACTTCTGATATTCATGGTGTCGTCCATCAGGCCTATACCAGCCGCGGCAACCAGACCAGCCAATGGTAACCAAGTTTGCCCGCGGCTTAGATTGCCTAACAAAGTAACGATGGCGATTGATATGACAAAAATGAGCCCGGCCATGGTCGGTATATTTCGTTTGTGTTTGGCGGCATGGAGCTTCTGATAAACCTTGGCCGTACCACCCGACCAAGCCTCAGTGCGTTGGCGTTTCCACCACTGTTGACGGTAAGCAATGCTGGTATAAATCGGTGTTATCAGCATACTCAGAGCAAAACTAAAAAAGCCTAGAGATAAGATACGGGTCAAGTCGTTGATAGTGATAGCAAGGTGCAAGGTATTCATGGGTGTAATTTTTGTTTTATTATAGCACTGCTTAGGCTAGTTTAGGGGGTTTTTGGTATAACGTAAGCATTATTTATCAACAGGTGCGCCAGACTGCCAAAAATCGGCTGAGCCGCCGCCGTTCCGGCGTAGCCACCTATAGTTGGTTTGTATACGAACACCACGATAACATATTGCGGTGAATCACCGCCGACAAAGCCAGCATAAGTACCATTAAACTGATTATCGTGGTAGCCGCCGCCAGGCTTGGCTATCTGGGCAGTACCAGTTTTGCCACCAACTACATAAGCCGCCTGGTCGAACTTAGGCGTGAAGTTATGGTGGTCAACCACGTATTGCATCATCGGTATTATAGCCTGTGAAGTCGCAGCGCTAACGACATGGGGTTTAACTACCTTGGGCTTGGTGGTGCGGGTTTCGCCACCGGCACTGGTGGCTTTGTCTAACAAGTATGGCTGGTAATAAGTGCCGCCGTTAACGACCGACGATAAGGCAGCGCCCATTTGAATCGGCGTAGCCGTCATGGCCTGACCAAAGGCCGTGTTGGCATAGGTCAGATCAATGCCAGCGCCGTTATCTTCTGGGTCAGGCACATAGCCGCTGGCTTCATAGCCCTGCTCAAGTCCAGTTGGCTTGCCAAACATATAGTGATTAACCAGGTAGTTATGCCAAGCTTCGCGAGCTTTGGTGTTGATCTCACCACCGCCCATTTGCATTAATTCCCAAGTTACACCAGTGTTGAGCGACAGGTTCAAGATATCAGTAATGCTGCGAGTGCCTGCCCCGCCATCTTCCTCAATATTAGTAATTGTGAAGTCATCGACCTTCCATTTGGCCGGATCATAGTAGGTTGTGCCAGGTTTGATAACCCCCTGGTCAAGCGCCGCCGCCGTGGTTAGGGTCTTCATCGACGAGCCAACCTCAATCGGGTGCGCCACGGCGGCATTCTGGAACACGCTAGGATCATCAACCTGCGAATATTTGCTAGGGTCGTAGGTCGGTGCGTTGGCCATGGCCTTAACAGCGCCAGTTCTGGCTTCCATAATCAGCGCGCTGGCAGCCGTCGCCTTGGAATCTTTGACGCCTTTGGCCAGTATGGTTTCTAGCTGTTGCTGCAGTGCCAGGTCAATCGTGAGCGTAATATCATCACCGTTCTTGGGCGCTTTGCGGGTGTTATCCCGGCTGGCAGCCAACGGCACGCCGCTAGCATCAGTAATCGCCTTTAGCTCGCCTGGCGTGCCCTTAAGTTGCTTGTTGAGCGCCTGCTCAACGCCGTACTTGCCAACACCTTCGTCATTAACAAAACCAAGTACCTGTGACACCAGACTGCCCTGTGGGTAGGTTCTATAGTCTTGTTCTTGAGTGCCAACGCCGGCTAGCTTGAGAGCCGCGATTTTGGCTTGCTGAGCGCTATTTAACTTCTTGGCCAAAATCACGTAGCGGGTGTCCTTGGTCTTCATTTGCCCTGCGTACTTAGCCGCATCACCACCGACCGCCGCCGCAACTTTGACAGCCGCTTCATCAGGCTTCTTAATATAGACTGGGTCAGCGTAGAGGGTAAACAGCTGCTGGTTTAGGACGATTGGCAACTCCTGGGCGCCGTCATGGGCTCTTATAATGCCCCGACGTGCCGGAATCTCGTATTGCTTAAGCTGGTCGCTCAGCGCCGCGTGACGATAGTGCTGATAATTGATTATCTGTATGTAGAACAGCCTGAGGCCAAAGATCGCCAACACCAAAACCAACAATCCGTACCAGATACGGATTCTCATGACTGCTTGAGAGACGTTTTTGTTTGGCAAGGCCATATTTACCCCTTAATTATAAAACTTTGGCCCCTATATGTCGAAGTGACCAATGATGGGGGCTTAGTTTTTGGCGGTAGCCGAAGGCGCAACTGATACCAAACTCTTAGCAACTGGACTGTTGCTGACTCGATTAAGGGACTGCAGACGCGCCGAATCGACCTCAAGGTCATCATGCTGACTCTTAAGATTAGCCTGCTTGGTCTGCAAAGCGTTGATCTGGTAGCCATAGGCATTAGTCTTAGTGGCTTGCGTGAGATAAAGCAAGCCAAGTAGACATGCCAAAACGATCAACGTAATGGTATTACTGATTGGACCGAGCGTCCGCGTGGTAGCCTTGAAGCTGACCGAATTTTGGTTGCGACCCTGATACCGTGAACGGTTCATGGCCAAGGAACTTGAATATGTCATTTTGTTTTTGTTTTTAGTTGGTGAGGTTCTTAGATCCAGCCCCGTAATGAGGCTGGAACCGCTTCTTGCCTGCCTAGATCACTTTGACGTGAATCTTGTAGGCTCGGGAGCTACTTTTTACCTGGATAGGCATTTAGTTCCCTTTCTTTTTTATTTTCACTGCGGCACGTAGCTTAGCGCTGCGAGCTCGCGGATTAAAAACTATTTCTGAGGGGTTAGCTGTTACCGGACGCTTGGTAAGTAGTCGTAAATCTGCGTCGTAACGTTCGCCGGCAAATTCTTGCAAAGCTTGCTTAACCAGTCGGTCTTCTAGGCTGTGGAAGCTGATGATCGCAATCCGACCACCTGGCGCCAACAGCTGAAACCACAGGGGTAAACTCTGCTCCAGCAGACCGAGTTCGTCATTGACTGCAATGCGCAGCGCCTGAAAAGTTCTGGTCGCCGGATGTACCCGACTGTGTCCTGGCCATGCCCTAGAGCCAATCGCCGCCAGCTCGTCGGTGCTGCCGAATGGTCGGCTAGCCACGATCAGACCAGCAATCTGCTTAGCCTTAGGCTCCTCGCCATAACGCTTGAGCAGATCGGCTAAAGCTGCCTCACTATAGGTATTAACTATGGTTTCGGCAGTTAGTTCCTGCGATTGATCCATTCGCATATCGAGTGGACCGTTCTGATTAATGGCAAAGCCGCGTTTGCCCTCGTTAAGGTGCGGTGACGATACGCCCAAATCAGCCAAAATAAGATCGAATTGCCGCTTGTCAGCTAGCAGCTCTTGGGTGGCCGTCAGAAAGTCTGATTGGCGAAGGTCGACAGTGTCGCCGAACTCCTTGCGGAGAACATTGATCGCATTACTATCACGATCAACTAGCACTGTAGTAGTGAGGCTTCCAGTCCGTTCCAATATTGCCTTAGCGTGTCCGCCGTAACCGGCCGTCAGATCGAGGTATGATTCCCCTGCCTTCGGGTCCAGATACTGCTTGACGATGCCGAGTAATACCGGTACGTGCTGTTTGTTTTTATTTTGGTGTTTGTTTTGGTGCATCTTTGCTTACATTTTTGTTTTTGTTTGCAAGGCTCAAGCTGATCCATGGGGCTTGCGCGCCCTTGTATTAGCTTGACCTTGCTTGCATGCAAGGTCACCTAATCGACAGTCAACTTTTTGTTTTTTTGGAGTTTTTGTTTTTGTTGATCTTGAGCAAAATGTATAAATACTTTTCGCCAAAAATCGAAGTTTGAGAGACTTATGTGAGGTGGAGTTTTGGGAGGTGTTTTTGAAAGGTACAAAGCCCTTTTTTATAGTGGTTTGCTACCTGTTTCCACTTGTTGACTGTCGAATAGCTAACCTCGATCGAATGAGGCTTTCTATTCGCCTAAATTGTTAATGAACTTCGCGGCTTACTCGGCTGGTGCGGCTGCATCTGGTGCCATCAAGCGCCAGTACTGTCCGACCCCTACAGCTATCACGTCGCGACTAATGCCTGCGTAATCGAGCAAATGTTGCTCGAGCGTGATTCGCCCCTGTTTGCCGTCGGGCTGCATGTCGACCTTACCCATCCGAAATTGGACGTTCAGGTCTGCTATGCGCTCGTCTAGGATATCGCCGGCAAGTCGTGGCTCAACCAAGTTTTCCCATACATCCTTGGGATAAAGATGCAGGTACTGGCCGAAGCCTCTGGTCACTACTGCCCCGCTCGCGAACTTGTCACGAAGCTCCGGCGGAATGGTCAGCCGTCGCTTGTCGTCAAGCTTGCGTTCGAAGTAGTCTACCGTGGCCATTGATGTCCCTTAAGCTGCTAGTGGTTTTTTTTATTTTTCGATCTGGTAAGCTATTTGGCCTTACCATTTCTACCCACTGAACTGAGTGTACTACCCACTATAACCCCCCTGCAAGCACAAATCATAAAAACGAGGTGTTTCTAACACCACTTATCCACAGGTTTTACAGAGAAGGGCACGAAAACACACTATGTAGCGCCCTGAGGCAAGATAGCTACGCTAGAAGCAACCTAATAATTTGTCAATTATGGTTGCTTGAGTTGCGCTTTGAGATCAGGTGCAAACTTGGGCAAAACCGGTACACTAACATCTTGGCCAGACTGCAAAACATGACCCTCACCCAAACCCTGATTGCCAATGTATTGCTCGACTTGTATTCTGGCGCTCATGTCACTGCCGTCAAGTAGCCGAGGTTCAACTTTTCGGATAGCGTCATCGGCACCTTCGCCCGGGCCGAGCGTAACGGTTTGCTTGGGTGTATCTGCAAACCTAGCAGTAATTTCACTCGGACTAGGCGGTCTTAGGCCATCAACCGCTGAAGCTATTGCTTTGCTAACACCAAGGCCGGCCAGCAAAATACCACCCAGTGCGAGTGTTCTGCGTAGGCCATAGTTGGGAGCTGAATTCTTGTTGTTTTTCATGATGTTATAATACCTTATATGCTTATTTTTGTCAATGTTAGAATTTGGCACTTCTGGCTGGAGTACGCTGAGTTACGCTGTAGTTAATATAGTGTGGAGCGGTTTCTTCGCGTTCACGACGCAATGGGCTGTTCTCGAGACCACCACCGTGTGGGACATTGGTTTCTACGGCAAAAGCCGTCTGCGTCGGTATTACTACCTTGCTATTGATCTGTTCGGCCATCTCAACCATGCCCAGAGTAACGGCAGCCGTCATTATTACTACCCCGGCTTGCTGAGCTACGTAGGTGAGCTTGTCGATTGATGTTTGCTTATTTTTTGTTTTTGTTGACATCGTACGTAATTGTAACAAAGTTTATGCTTTTTGTCAATGTTATGTGGAGGTTAACATGATCAGCGCCTTTGCTTCAGCCTTAAGTTTGGGGGGTTTCTCGTCATCTATTCTTGCCACCCCATCTTTTATCTACCTAATTACTACCTTTTGGGTATATAACGCCCTTTGAGGGGGCTATGCTCGGTTCGGACTGAACCGTATCAAGCCGACAAGAGTTAAATTTGCCAGTAATAGATAGACCGGAAAAAGTAAGTTCGGGAGGCTCAGCTTATCTACCGCAATCAATCCCAATAGAGCGGCCAAAGCTGCTATAGCAAACGTTAGTTGAGTTTCTTCAAATGGTTTTTGCCAGGCATGTTTATAGGTTGGCAAGCCGACAATAAAATCTATAAATGCGCTCATCACCAGCGCAATCAGCGGGCTACTAAACATCACCCACAAAACCAAACCTATAATTGCCCCAGCCTGGCAGACAACGTCAAGGGCTTCGACTTTTCTGTTGCCGTATTTCAAGCTCAGTAGAACTATTGCCATTGTAGCGACTGTTGCCGACCCAGTCAGAACCGCACTAGACCAATGTTCGCCAGAAATAGCCGCGGCCGTGGCGATAGCTGTTAGTAGAGTCCAGTTAAGCCAAGATACGATTCTTGGTTTAGTCCGACGCTTAATAATGTCGTGAATGTAAGGTGCGACGCAGGCGATAGTAAGCAGTCCGCTAAGAATAATTAGGGTTTGTTGCATTATTTCTTCTTGCGGTCGTGGTAGGTTAATTGTTTGCGGAGCTGATCCAGCCGAACAATTTTGTCGTCAAAAACTTTTAACAGGCTAGAATATTGCCAGTTGGGAGTCAGGATGTGCGCCAGCTTACCCTGTTCTTGAAGGTATTCGGCAAGACTAAAGAAGTCGCCGTCACCACTGACAATGATAGCTTGCTTGTAGTTGGGCAGCTCTTTCATGGCATAGAGCACCAGCTCGGCGTCGACATTGCCTTTGATGGTCGGCTTGTCTTTTTCGTCTGACGACTTATCGGTTGCCTTGCCTGGCTTCCTACTGCTTTGTCCGGCAGTCGTCGCAGCGTCGGTTGACTCGTGCGACGTTGTGACGTCGACGGTTGGCTTGAGCACCACCAGGTAGCCTAGTTCGTGCATGTATTCGTACATGGCCTCGTTCTCGCTCATATAGCCGATAAAGGTGTAGGCCTTGGTAACACCATAGTTATCTTTCAGATATTGGCGAAATTTGCGCCAATCCAACTTCCAGCCCATACGTTGGGTGCCAAGATTAAGGTTCTGGCTATCTATGAAGGCATAGGTATTAGGCTTTTGACTTTTGCGTCGCATGTTTACAGTCTAACACTGTAGAACGGGCGGGCATAGGCGTAAGCTATGTGGTCGACTTCGCTTGCAATGATTAATGCAGCTGGCAGATATATGGCACTGATCAACCCTATTGGACGATGCAAAAAGTCTATAATCAGACCCAGCCTGGGAGTCAGAGCCACCACCCTGCCCACTAGCAACTGTTCGGAAAAACTTGGGTCTTTGGTGTGCAACGCGTCGCCGGCAGTAATCAGCTGCCGAGCTTGCCGATCAATCGATATTACGCGATGGGTTATGACCATCTTTGGCTGATTGGGGCTGTGGTAGCTAATGATGTCGCCGACGTGCAATTCGTCGGCCGGTGTTGGCTTGACGATGACGGCGTCCTTGGGCTGAATTGTCGGCGACATGCTGGCGGTTTGGACGCTTAGTAGCTGGCCGCCCCATATCTTCAAACCCACCAAACCAGCAGTACCGACAATTAGCAAAGTCAGCATTATGCACTCCGCTGCTTCGATGACTAGGCGTAATCTGTGATTGAGCACGAGTTACCACACTTATGCCTAGTTGCTTTGAGCAATGCCGCTAAAGGCAAAATCAATATTACCGAGTGAAGCACTTGAGCCGCTTACAGCATCAACGGCCATCTGTACCTGAAGCTTGTACTGTTGAGTTACGCCACTAGGCAGATTGGTGCCCCTGATAGCAAGGCCACCGCTGGACGCACTAGCCACCAATGACTGTACGCTAAAAACTTGGGCACCAGTGCCACTGCCGACGGTACTTAGCAGAACGTTCACCTTGGATAGATCGACGCCGCCCGGGTTGCTTGGTGAGCTATTGATTGCAAACTTCAAGGCCAAAGGCGTACCGCCAGCATTCTTGAGGTAGAAGCTGTGCCCAGCTACAGGCAGGGCTGCCCCGCCCGGCACCAAATTATTGAAGTCAAAACCAACGTGTGAATCGCTGTATGTCGTACCGTCGGTGCTCAACTGAAGATTGGCAGTGGCAGTCTGGATAGTATTGCCCGTCAGAACATTCTGCTGGGTCTGCAAGGCAGCGAATGTCACACCGCTAACAATCATCAGCACTGCCGCTATGACTCCAAATGACCGTATTATGTGATTTGTTTTTTGTGATTTGCGCATCCTAAGCCTCCTAAATATTAGTTGGCTCATAGTGCTTTAGGCGCTCAGTAATGGCCAGTTTTTGGCCGATTATTTGTACAACAACCACTTCTGCATAAGCTAGTTTGTATCTGTTATTAGGCAGATTGGGATTTTTGAACACTTAATATTTATTTAATAATTGCGTAACAATCAAGTCGCTGCTGTGGCCGGCGATTAAGCTAGTTCTTCTGAGAAACGGCGAACCCGGTTTTGGTTCGGCATAGTTAGTCTGCCAGTCTTGGTTAAATCAACCACGACGTGTTTTAATCCGGATATGGGCAGGCTTTTGAATATGGCATCGCGGCTGCCTGTGTCAAATGCCGCCTCGTACCTGCCAGGGTCAATTTGGCCGCCTGGTGCAGCGGCATAGAGCATGGCCTTGCGGTCTCGGCGACTAGCGGCGACTATCATTTCTATGAGGCGTGGGTTATGCCTGGCAAGCCAAGCACTGCCACTAATATCGGGTGGTGATGGCACGATTAGTTCGGCAGCAGTAAGTTCGGGCACCCAGCCCGCTTGAGGACCTGGGGGCTGCGGATGATTGTGAGCCAGCAAGAAAATATCTGAGCGAACGTTCTGGTCTTCATGTACATTTCTGTCCGCTTGCTCTATGGCTTCAATTAGATTTAGACGTGTGCCTTCGTCAATATCCGGGCTAGCTAGTACGGCCCCTAGTTTGCGCTGTGCCTGTGGGCTAAGCTCATGTGACAGTCTATCGGTAAGATCCCTTGTCATGATCTCCCCGAGTCTGCCATTATCCAGTAAGTCTTGGGGTTCTTCTTTGCTAATTAAGTGAGGTGTGATGACGCGCCTAGTTAGCGCCACGGGGTCGACTGACCTGGCTCTGTTTATTATCTCATTAAAGTCCCCTAAGCCAGCCGCTCCAATATCGTCTATATCCGGTATAACTAGCTCTGACACTTCATATTTGGGCTGGTCATCAGTGCTGTAGACGGCAAAAGCTGATTCCTGGCACATTCCAGTTCCAACCTCAAACATTTTGGCAATGTGCTCGCGTACTGTCTCATCTCTTAAGACATCCAACAGTTCCGGGCCATTCTGGAAGGAAGTATCAGTCATTATTGCCCTACGGGTTTTGGTATATATGCAACCTCTGCCCAGGACGGCTCAGGCCCTAGAACCAGGGGCCCATCATCGCGGTCAGGCTGTACATAGACAAAATCCATAGCTTTATCGTCAAATACAACACCAAGCTCGCCTTCTATAACGCGCTGATCAAGCCAGGCCTGGCGAAACACCAGACGACGAAGCCAATGCACTAATGAACCTTCTTCGTTAGCATAATCAGCCACCTCTTCCCATTTGTCAGTAAGATGTTCTCCGAGCGGGGACTCCGCCTCACCGATCTCGCCGTTTACTATTAGATTCTGCAAGTCTTCTAATTCTTCATCCAGCTCTAGAGGTCCCCGTATTATTTTGACCTTTCTGGCAGCTTGCTCAGCACGCTGCTTAAAATCACTGTCATTAAAGGTAAACCGAAGATCACCGTATTCTAGTACAAAATCATTGCCCGAATCGTAATTCTCTCTTTGTGTCATAATGTCTATATTATATCACTTTTGGTAAATTTGTACAATTTTAGGCTAGTTAAGCCTCACGCCAGGCTTGCGATCAGCACCAAAGTTAAGCCACCAGTCCCCATTCAAATCCCTTGCTAATGATTGACCTGCTACCCGTCTAGCTTTTTAGTCTATTTTGCAATTCACCAATATCTAGGCGTTCTTGCTGGGTGGTATCGCGATGCCGGACGGTCACAGTATCCTTGGTGTCACCTTCCAGGGTGTCGAAGTCGATTACTACGCAGTACGGGGTGCCAATTTCGTCCTGGCGGCGATATCTCTTGCCGATGTTGCCGTTATCGTCGTACATGACGTTGCCGAACTCTTTTTTCAGAGTTTTGTAGACATCTTGGGCTTTGGCTACTAATTCGGGCTTGTTCTTAAGCAGCGGTGAGACAGCGACCTTAACGGGAGCTAGGTGCTCAGGAAGCTTGAGGTATGTGCGTTTTTCGCCGTTGATTTCGTCCTCAGTGTAGGCGGCCGTAAGTACAGCCATGACTGCCCGCTCGACACCGAAACTTGGTTCTATGACGTGCGGGACAAAAGGTTCGCTGCTGTCTTTGGGTCGGTAGTCCATGTTTTTGCCAGAGGCTTGTTGGATGTTCTTCAGGTCGAAGTCAGTTCTGTAAGCCAAGCCGAGCAGCTCTTCCTTGCCGATTGGGAAGTCAAACTCGAAGTCGATGGTGCGTTTGCTGTAGTGAGCTCGGTCGTCGTCAGGGACTTCGAGTTTGTGGACTTTGTCTTGTGGTAGTCCCAATTCTTTTAGGAATGACTCGATGTCTTTGACCCACCTGTCGAACTCTTTTTGCCAGTCTTTTTCGTGAATGAAATACTCGATCTCCATCTGTTCGAACTCGCGGGAGCGGAAAACAAAGTCGCGGGGGCTAATCTCGTTACGGAAGGCTTTGCCCTGCTGAGCGATACCGAATGGTAAGTCCGGGTAGAAGCTGTCGACCACGTTCTTGTAATTGGTGAAGATGCCTTGAGCGGTCTCTGGGCGCAGGTAGACTCGGCTCGGATCAGTGTTATCGGCGCGAGCAGAGATTACTTCGTCATAGACACCAGGCTCGGCTATTTCCTTGGGGACTGTGAGCTGGTTGGCGGTCGGACCAATCCTGGTAGCGAACATCATATTGAACTGCTTGGGCTCACTAAAGGTCTTTTCCTTGCCACAGGTCGGGCATTTGTCCCCTTTAATATGATCGGCACGGAAGCGGGATTTGCAGTTCTTGCACTCCACAAGTGGGTCGTTGAAGCCAGTGGCATGCCCACTGGCCTGCCAGACTTTTTGATTCATAAGTATTGCGGCGTCGACACCATACATGTCGTCACGATCGGTTACGAAGGTCTTCCACCAGAGGTCCATGATGTTCTTCTTAAGCCCAACACCGAGCGGACCGTAGTCCCAGGTGCCGGCCAGGCCGCCGTAAACTTCACTGCCCTGATAGATAAAACCGCGGCGCTTGCACAGGCTAACAATGTCTTCTAGTTTTACTTCGCTCATGTTAACTACAGATTATATCCGAATGTGCGCCTGCAGCATAGTTTGGACTAGAGATTGACAGGCCTTGGTTAAATCTTGATAACCTTCTACCTTGGCGAGGACGACGGGTCGGTTGCCGCTGAATAGTAGGCGCAGGAACTTGATCTGGTCTGAGCCAAACTGCCCTGCCTTGTGATCCATAAAAGCCATTTCGTCGAAGTCGAAGTTATAGTTCTTATCGGCCTCTAGCTTATTGCCAACTGTGTCGGTCTTGAGATTGGGCGCGTGGCCAGAGAGCCGCAGCAGTTGGGCGCCAAACCAGCAACGAATCAGGTCAGTACTGATTGACGAACTGTCGAGCGCCGCATAGGCTTGCTCTAACAAATCGTAGTAGCTCGACTCCGGCTGATCTTCGGTGGCTCGGTGCAGCATTTTGATCAATTCGTAGCCCAGCTGCACGCGGTCGATATCCTTCACGATCGAAGAGTAGTATTTGATTAGTCTGGCAGATATTAGCGTGCCGATCTGGCCGCGACCATTCAAGTAGCTGATTTCGGTCGTACTGAAGAGTTCTATGCCGCCAGCTAGACGGCTTTTGGGCTTGCGTACACCGCGTGCCATCAGGCTAAGTTTGCCCTGTTCTGGCGTTAGGACCGTAATAATCCGGTCGGCTTCACCATAGTCTGTCCGGCCAAGAACTATGCCTTTGGCCAGCTGATGCTTCACGCCACTACCGAGCTTGGAACCGACTCGGGCACCGAAAGTTGCGCTTGTGCGGTGTCAATCAGTTGCTTGAGGCTGGTCTGAGGCTTGTACAAATAGGTCTCGACGCCCAGCTCGACGCGTAGGATTTGCCAATTATCACTAAACTCGTTAGGTGGCACAGTCGTGTGAATAACCACCGGCGTCGCTTGCCACTCAGGATAAGAACGAAACTCGTACAAAAACTCAATCCCGGAATGTTCGACTAGCTGAAGTTCTAGAATCACCAGATCAGGTTGTTGCTTGTCAGCGGCCTGAATGCCAGCTTGGGCTGTGAAGCAAGACAGCACCCGGTTGCCGGCAGCAACCAGCGAGCGACCGTAGATTTCGGCCAAAACGCGGTCGGGTTCTATAAGCAATATCTGCGCCATAAGCTAGACCAAATGCAATTGATGATTAGGCTGCAAAACTGTGCCAATACCGTACAGGCGGTGATGCCGCGAAGCCGTCAGATGAAGATTCATGGCATTGAGAATCGTATCAGCTACGAAGACGCCAGCACCACTGGTGTGAGATAAGTTCATGAGCGGTTGGCGGCTCTGACGCCTCAGTTGGCGACCCTTCTGCAGGGCTTCGTTACTGAGCTGCTTGGTCTCGGCATAGAGACCAGCAACAATACCATAGCGGCTGCGATGGGTAGCTAGTTGAAGCTTGAGCTGCGGGCTACCCTGAGCCGGTAAGGCCTCAATCAGCGCCGCGCCCAGGCTGACCAAAGCTGCCTGCAAACCCTGTCGATGAGCCAGCACCGGAGCATATCGGCCGGCTATCGACAATTCTAGCTCGACGCCATAATTCTTGGCCATAGCGCTCAGCTCCTGGCCAGCGTCATAGAGAATTGATGATACCGAGACAGATTCGACAGCCAGTGGTTCAGGCTCTAGCGCCAGCCTAACGCCAAGTACGTAATTGTCCAACAACCTCAGTGCCGAATCAGCCGTGGCACGGATTGTAGACAGATCACTCTCCCCTGTTAATTCTTGTTGTTCGGCCTTGCGGGCTATCTGTAGTAGGGGCAGCTTGAGTTCTTCGGCCACGCTAAGCAGCAGCTCCTGTGACAGGATTGGCGACTGCCTATCTGCCTGCTGCGACATAAACTCTGCCCCTCCTTAACTGTTATAGCCAGTATAGCTCAAATCAAGCCTTGGTGAATAGTTTTTTGATTAGAATTATGGTTTAGCTTAAGAGGCTTGGGACATCTAACCGCCTGCTAGGGCGAAAAGCTGAAGTTCGGCAGGATATTGTCATTGAAATCACTCAGATACTGAGTGCCTTGAGTCCAAATTTGCAGAGTCTGAGATCTTAGTGGCAGAACAATCATTGTGACCGCACTCTGATCAGGTAGTTCACCTACTACCTTAACGCCAACCACCTTCGGCAGTTTGGGCAATGAGTAGACGCTGGCGGTTAGCTTGCCAGCCTGTTGCTGTGAACCAAACGATTCTAAGACATCTTTGTACTCTTGATTAACTATCTTAACTCTCAGAGCAAAGACCGAGTTCTTATTGTCAGTAGTTGGAACGATTCCGGGCGCGAAGTAGCCATCAAGAGGATCATCAGACGATCCTGCATCAGCAGCCTCGGCAACGTAGCCGCTCCATGTCTTGGGATAACTTACCATCACGCTACCTGAAGCTTCGGGACCCCTGTAGATCTTGAGTGGCTTCTTGGATTCCTCGGCAAATTGTTTGTCCTTAGACTTGCTTTCGCGCTGACGCGCGGCCTCTGTTGCCAGATTAATCTTGGCTTCGACATTTTCCTTGTAGTCCTGCCGGCTGGCAAAAGCCCACGCACCGAAACTAATCGCCCCTACTAGCAACAAACAGGCAAAAACCAGGGATAAACCCAGGCCACCGATAGCGCCATCTTGGTTATGTTTGTTCATAGGGTCAATCTTACCGTAGTTGCCGATTACTGGCAACATCTTAGGCGGTTTGATCGTATTTGTATAGAAAAACGCCGTTTTTTTGCTTATTGGCCTTGGCTCCCGGAATCTCGAAGGCAAAGCTGACTAATTTGACCGGTTTGTGCTCATATTGTATAACTTTTTTATTCAGCTTTGTCATATATTTTGGCAATAAGAATGTGAAGATGGCTTCGGCTGGTGGCCAAGACTTCGTCCAGAAGTCACCCCATATAATCTTGACGTTGTGACGATAGCGGCGAGTGCGCAGCCAAGATATTACCACCAAGAGCGGATTAAGCTCGTAGCCAACGACGTTGATGCCCTGTCTGGCCGCTGCCACCAATACTTTGCCGTCGCCGCTGCCTAGTTCTAGCAATGTATCGCCAGCCTTAAGGTCAGCTAATTCTAGCGCGGCCTTAACTTGGAGCTTTAGTGTTGGCAAATACGGCGCACCGCGCAGCAACACGCCGCCAAAACACACCACTAACACCGTTACAGCTATAGCTAGCCAGATCATTTGCCCCTACGAGCCCTTAGAAGTCTTAAGTTTTGCTTGTAGCTCCTGAATCTTGTTTTCGGCAGTTTTGAGATGGAGTTCTAGCTGATTTATGAGCTCTATGCCACGCTGGTAGTGCTTAAGGGCTTGGTCAATGTCCAAATCCTCACGTCCCAGTTCGGCCATGATGTCATCAAGTTCGGCCTTAAGCACCTGGTAGCTTGGTTTTGATTGCTTGGAGTTGGTCATCTGGCAGTTTTCTTCCCTGTTATTTTGCTAACGGAAGCCTCGAAGTGGCCGTCAGCCAATTGTACGTCTACTATAGCATTCGGCTGCAGCCCTGCGACACCGCGCTGTAACTGACCACCGCTGCTGCGGACTACGGCATAGCCTCGGCGCAGCACAGCCTCAGGATTGAGAGCCTCTAACAACTTATGACGGCTGTTAAGGTCGGTTCGAGAGCGTTGCAACAACTGACTTAGTGCCTGACTCAGCGCACTGGACTGCTGCTGAAGGTCTTGACGAGCCGATTCCAGCCTCAAGCGGCCAGACTGTTGAAGCTGCGCCTTGGCGGCCTCAAGCGCTTCAAGGACTTGCCCCCGATCTGGCACCAATAGCTCGGCCGCGTTACTGGGCGTACTGGCTCGTTGATCGGCTGCTAACTCTGCAAGCGACAGATCGATTTCGTGTCCGATGGCCACTAGTGTCGGCACACGGCTAGTCGCCACGCTGCGCGTTACTTGCTCGGTACTGAAGGCAGCCAAGTCTTCAGCATTGCCGCCACCACGTATCAGCACCAGGACATCAGGCAGTTCTGCTCCAGCATTGAACTGGTCTATGGCCGCCACAATCTGTTCTGTAGCTACCTCACCCTGAACTTGCACGTCTATCAGTTCGATATCAACACCTCGCCAGCGAGCATTAATAATCTTAACAAAATCAGCGTAAGCCGCCGATTGCTTGGAGGTGATCAGACCAATTCGCGATGGCGGATAAGGCAGCGGCCGCTTGCGCGAGGGGTCGAACAGCCCTTCAATGCTCAGTTTGGCGCGCAGCAACTCCTGAGCACGCTTGATAGTTCCCTCACCAGCTAATTGAATACTGGCAATGTTGACACTGAAGCCATAGCGCTGATGCAGCCGCGGCGTGCCGCGAACTTTTAAGACCATGCCGTCTTCCAGGGGCCCAACCAGCTGATAAACCATTCCGAAGAATTTGACCGTCGACTCCTCATCCTTGAGGTCGAAGTACACCCAACGATTCTTGCTGACCCTCAGATTAGCCAGCTCACCAATAACTGTCACGTCAGGATAGGCATAATCCAGCGTCTGATTAAGCAGCGCAACGAATTGACTAACGCTTAGTTCAAGAGCCTGGTTCATCGGCTTGTTGGCTCTCGTTCGAATCGCTCAATACGTGCTTGTGATATAGATAATAGCCAGGTGGCAGTTGGATAGCCGTGTTAACAACGCGGTACATGACGGTTACTGGCAAGCTAACGGCCGCCGGTACGCCAGCACTGACTAATACTGTCGTCATCAGCGCCTCGTAGATACCAACCCCACCTGGTAGTACCGAAACCAATCCTGCAAAGTTAGCCACCGCATAAGCCAGAATAACAGCGCCGATGTTAACAAGATGACCAAAGGCGATATAGACCACGTATAGCGCCAGAACTTCGGTAATATTCGCCAGTAATGCCCACCAGAATGGCCCCCGTAGCTCATGATAGCTATCCTTGATTTCCTGATAGTTATCGTGAAAATCATCGAACAATCGCCTGGCTCGGCCAATATTGATGGTCTCTGGATGCTTAGGTCGAAGTACTTGAATTACACGGTTCAAAACCCTAGTTACGGTCACGAAGAATGCATTAATGCGCTGCTTACTGCCGACAATGTAGGCAAACATGGCTGTACCCACTAGCAGCAGAGTCGATAGCGAAGCTGCTACCAGAATAGTCAGGTTATTAACCCGCCCCATGACAGCCAGACAGATCAGACCGAAGACAATTAAGACCTCAAACGATAAGAAAGTCAGGCCCAGCTTCATGACCTGAACTAGCGTAGCTTTGCCGCCGCTAATAGACACGCCATCGCGCATACGCAACCCAAAGTATGAAATACCAGTCACACCACCACTAGGAAAAACATGATTCACAAAATTCAGCTCCAGTGAAGTCTTGAACAAAAACTTGTACGGCAACTTGTTGCCGACAATCCCGAATAACCCCTGGTACAGCTTGGTCTGGGAGTGATAATTCAGCAACTCGACTGGTATAATCAGCAACAATGCCCAAGCATTTACCTTAGTCAGATTAGATAGCGTGTCGCCCAGCTGATCTCTTAGCGCGTAGATCAGGATGCCCAGCGCCGCCAGGGTCACCAAGTTCAGTATCAGCTTCCAGCGCCGCCATAGCCAACCGTTTTTACTCATTCTCAATATTATACCAAGGCAAGTTACAATGGTGGCATGCAAAGTTTGCTTATTCTAGGTCGACAACCAGCGCTCGGACTTGCCGAGCTAGAGAGTTTGTACGGCGCCGACAAGCTTACGCCGATTGGCGATCAGGCTGTGATTGTTGACGTTGACCCCTGTCTTTTGGCCTTCGACCGGCTTGGCGGCAGTGTGAAATTTTGTAAAATCCTAACCAGCCTCGACACCACCAACTGGGGACAAATCGAAAAATTCCTATTAAAGGTCTCGCCCGACCACAGTCGCGGGGTGCCGGAGGGCAAAATGCAGCTTGGCCTCAGCCTGTACGGCTTCTCTGAAGGCGTGCGGCGCATCGAAGCTACCGGCCTCAGCCTCAAAAAAGCCATTCGCAAAACCGGTCGCTCAGTCCGCCTCATCCCGAACAAGACGGCTGAACTTAACAGTGCTCAAGTCATTCATAATCACCTAACCGGCCTCAACGGCTGGGAGCTGGTCTTCGTCCGTTCCGGCACACAGACCATTGTCGCTCAGACAGTCAAAGTCCAAGATATCGAGGCCTACACCCGCCGCGACCGGCAGCGGCCCAAGCGCGACGCCAAAGTCGGCATGCTGCCACCCAAGCTGGCACAAATACTCATCAACTTGGCTTCCGGCGCCATTGACGAAGACAAGCTCGAATCAATCTGCGACATTCCGGCCGGACAGCCCATCCCGCGCAAGATCTTGGCCAAAACCGTGCTCGATCCCTTCTGCGGTACAGGCGTAGTCTTGCAGGAGGCCTCGCTGATGGGTTATGAAGTCTATGGCAGCGACCTGCAGTCACGTATGGTCGACTACTCGAGGCAAAACCTCGACTGGCTCAACAATCTGTACGACTTCAAATTCAAGAACCAGAAGGAAGATCATAAGCCAGAAGCCACGACCACCGAGCTGGGATCCGCTACCCATCGACCTGGATCCGACACTTGCCGTCTAGAAACCGGTGACGCCACCACCCACCAGTGGACACCTCCGATCGACCTGGTAGCAGCCGAGACCTACCTCGGACGCCCCTTCACCTCTACGCCAACACCAGAAGTCCTGGCCCAAACTATTGCTGACTGCAATCTGATTATCAAAAAGTTTCTGCGCAATATTCACGGCCAACTGACCAAAGGCACCCGCCTCTGTCTAGCCATTCCAGCCTGGCAAACCAAGCCCAACCAGTTCAAGCACCTACCCCTTATTGACCAGATTGAAGATTTGGGCTATAATCGAGTGGATCTAAAGCATGCCGGGAATGATCAGCTTATCTATTACAGATCAGATCAAATCGTCGCCCGCAAGCTCATAGTAATAACAAGGAAGTAACGGTCAACTATGTCCCACGTCAAAGCCGGCGGTACAGCCAAAAACGTACATGATTCCCCAGGTCAGCGCCTAGGCGTTAAGCTGTTTGGCGGTCAGAAGGTCAAAGTTGGCCAAGTTATCGTCCGTCAGGTCGGCATGACTAAACGCGGCGGTGTCGGCACCAAAGTCAGCCGTAACTTCACCATACACGCTGCTCGTGATGGCATCGTAGCTTACAAGACTCGTCGTTATCGTCTATTCAGCGGCCGTTCAGTCGCCCGCACCGAAGTTACTGTTGAGTAGACTCCGTAGGTAATTCCAGAGGTAGGACTAGCGTTCTGCGCACACCATCTGCCTTGAGGTTTCGTCTTATGGCTATATCGTGACGACTGAGGTTAGAGGCTCCCAGCCGTAGCTGATCCTCAAACGAGGTTACGTCCAGTATCTGCACCGTAGGTGTGGCTGATTTACCCAACACAACACTGCGTGGCCCGTAATGTAGCAATCGCGTGACGGTAGCCTCGCTATCGAGTAACGGCTCGCCGGCTATCAATCGCTTGGCATTGGCGACTACGATCTGGCCAATTATCGCTGGCACTAGCTTGCGACCTTGTTTGGCTTCGTAGGCAATCTCATAATCCAAAAGTTCCGCCTGCTCCCCATGCTCCAAACCGGTGTGCAGTAGTCCGGCCTCATTATGCTGATTGGCCGGTTGAGTTGCATCGTATGGATCAAATCGATCGCCCAGCAAAAACCCAGCCGACATCACGGCATTAGATTGATCGTCATGCAACGGATCTTTGTCACCAATATCACCCCAGGCCGGCTCCCACATGGTCGACTGAGCCCGATTATTCTTGTTGTGCCTCGTCTTCTTACTAACTTTACTAAATCTGGCCACCAAGCCAGGGCTCTTACCAGTACCGAATAGCCCTGCGATCTGTGTACTTGGCCAAATAATGAATTCGTCAAGGGCTTTGGGACTATTTTCATCAGCCTTAGACTGGCGATCGTTGAGCCAGCTAGCCGTTTCGGTGCTGATAGTATCTGTTATTTCTTCTAGAGAGGGTGTCACCTTGGCCAGAGACGAATACGTCAAGCCCAGTAGCTTCAGCGCCTCAATGGTGTGCGCGTAATCATCGGCCAAGGAATACTCTGGAGCTACTGTTTTTGGCTGAGCCTGCTTTTCGGCTTTGTGTTCAGTCATATTATTAATTACGCTGCTAACAGACTAAAGCTGAGCTCGCTGCATGGCCTCGCCCAAGCTGTCCATTGGCTGATGAAGTCCGGGCTGACCTACAGCTACACCAGCGCGAAATGCCATTAGCGCCAATCCGTAAGCTTCGGCCTTGGCTATATGTTCGATATCCGCACGTGCAAAGGAACCCTCCCGGGTTGGTGCTCGGTTGTTTCTTTGAATATTCATACGACTGTTATAGTAGCATAAACTTTATATAAAGTCAATCTGATGACTTGATTTAGAGAAATCAGCAATTAGCTACCAAGATGGAAACGAATACGGTCGATCACGTCAGAGATGACAACTTGCGACTTGACTAAGTAATCATCGGCGCCAAGGGTTTTGGCACGATCTTGATCGCTGTCCTGCGACAGAGCAGTTAGCATAATAACTTTGACGTTAGCCGTCTCGGGCGTATTGCGCAGGATGTCCAGCGCGTCGAAGCCGCTGACTTTGGGCATCATAACATCAAGCAAGATCAGATCAGGCTTGTAACTTGTAGCAGCCGCCAGAGCCTCTTCGCCGTTGTTCATGCGGCGAATGTCGAAGCCTTCGGCCTGCAGCCTGGTCACATATACATTTGCCAGTGCATCATCGTCTTCAACTAGCAAAATTCGCTTGGGAGCGCCTGACTGCGCGGCGCCAGACTGTGTTTGTGTCGGTTGCATACCGCTTATGTTAACCCATAATTTAGCAATTGGCAACAGGGTTTAATGAACTTCGTTTCAGACTATAGTAGGGCTTGGATGAAGCCGTTGAACATGGGATGCGGGCGGTTGGGGCGACTCTTGAATTCAGGATGGAATTGACTGGCTAAGAAGAATGGATGATCAATGCCCTCGATGATTTCGACTAGATCGTTGTCGGGGTTTATGCCGCTAGCACGAATGCCCCACGATTCAAATTGGTCGCGGTACTCATTGTTACATTCGCCGCGGTGGCGATGACGCTCAATAATCTTGGTGCTGCCGTACGTCTTGGCAGCCAAACTGCCCTTCTCAAGTTGACAGTTATAATCGCCGAGTCGCATGGTGCCACCGGTCATATGCTTGCCCTTTTGGTCGGCCATGGTAGTTATTATCAAATTCTTGGCGTCTTCATCGAGCTCAAAGGTGGTGGCGTCGGCAATACCGGCGTTACGAGCAGCGGCGATAGCACCCATTTGCAGACCTAAGCACAGCCCAAGATAGGGTTTGCCCGTCTTGAGAGCGTACTGGGCAGCCTTGATTTTGCCCTCTAAGCCTCTGGTTCCGAAGCCACCAGGTACGACTATGCCGTCATAAGCTTCAAGCTCTGGTGCGATGTCAGTGCCCTTCTCGTCAAAGTCTGAGGCGTTTATCCAGGTAATGTCGACTGAGCAGTCATTGTGCCAGGCAGCCGCCTTGAGAGCCTCGAAGACTGACATATAAGTGTCGGTGTTATCCATATACTTGGCAACAAAACCTACTTTTAGCGTCTTGTCATGCTTGGCAGTGGCCAAATCGACGACGGCGCGCCAATCCTTGAGGTTGGGCTTCTTGGCTTTAAGACCCAAGTGCTCAGTAATAACATCGGCGATGCCGGTATCCTCGAGTGTCAGCGGCACCTGATAAATACTGGGCGCATTGGGCAATAAGGCAATGGCGTCCTCGTCAACACCGCTGAATAAGCTCAGCTTGGTCTTGACGGCAGCATTGGCGGGCTTCTCACTGCGCCCAACCAGAATGTCTGGTGCTATACCCAGTCCTCTTAGCTCTCTGACGGAGTTCTGAGCCGGCTTGGTCTTGGTCTCGTTGCTGGCACCGAGGTATGGCAAGTAAACAACATGGACGTAGGCACAGTTCTCTAGGCCAACCTTGACCCCTAGCTCTCTTATAGCTTCGACAAATGACAGGGATTCGTAGTCACCGACGGTGCCGCCGATCTCGACAATGTGCACGTCGAAACCTTCGCCGGCTTGGATAATCCAATCCTGAATCGCCCCTGTTAAGTGCGGAATAATCTGCACATCGTCACCGTCGAACTTGCCAGCTCTCTCGTCTTGGATAAGCTTGAGCAATACGCGACCGCTCATTAGTGAACTGCTGGAGGTCATTTCGTTATCGGTGAAGCGCTCGTAGTGACCGAGGTCGAGATCGGTCTCAGCACCGTCACGGGTCACGAAGCATTCGCCGTGCTCACGCGGATTGAGCAGACCGGCGTCGACATTGAGGTAAGGATCACATTTTTGGAGGTTAACCCGCAGGCCACGAGCTTTGAGAAGGTTGCCGATCGAGGCGGCGGTGATACCCTTTCCCAGTCCGGAAAGCACGCCTCCTGTCACAAACACATATTTAGTCGCTTTGGCAGCCACTTCTTCAAACACCTCTCTTAATCGTTCTATGCTACCTTACTTTACCTCTTGTGGCAAGCGACTGAGCTACTGATTGCTCTAACGGTTTGCAAATACTTTGACATATTCTCTTATTTCTGTTATACTTATATCATAATGAGCGAGTTATTGGTGTCTACTTGTCCGGCTCTTAACTATAAGCCACTTGGCGCGGTTGAGGTCTCAACTGCTGGGGAAGTCGAACACAAAGTCGCGGACGCCAATGCCGCCAGGGGACCTTGGAAAGAGCTAGGCGTGGCTGGTCGTGCTGAGTTGCTGGAGCCAATTCGTGACGAGTTCTTAGCAAGACGTGACGAGATTGCAACAACCATAACTGGGGAAACTGGTAAGCCTATACCCGAAAGCTTGGTAGAAGTTGAAGACTATTGCGACCAGATAACTTGGTTTCTAGACAATGCCGGTACTGCCCTGGCTGACGAAGTCACAAAAGAGGACGAAAGCTCATTACATCGAGTTGTTTATGAACCTCGGGGTGTGGCGGCAGTGATTGCGCCTTGGAACTTTCCCTTCGGCATGGCCGTCTGGGGAGTCTTTCCTAACCTCATTGCTGGCAATCCAGTAGTTTTTAAAACCTCCGAAGAGACGCCCTTGGTAGGTAAAAAGTTTGAGGAAATCATGCTCAACCATGATTTGCCAAAGGGAGTATTCGCAGAAGTCTATGGTGCTGGCGACGTCGGCCAAATGCTCAGCCATAGCAATGTCGACCTGTTGTGGTTCACCGGCAGTACTGCCACCGGCAAGTCTCTTTATAGAACTGCAGCTAGCAAATTCATCCCTGCCACCCTGGAAATGGGCGGTTCCAATCCTAGTATTGTGTTTGATGATGCCGACCTTGATATCGCCACTCAATTCGTTTACGGTGAACGGTTTCAAAACAACGGTCAGGTATGCGCGGCTACCAAGCGATTGATCGTGCATGAGGCAATTGCCGATGACTTAGTGGATCGACTCAAGACTATTATTGAAACGAGGCGCATTGGCAACCCCCTACTGGACCCAGCCGCTGAGGTCGGCAGTTTGATATCGCAGCGCCAAGCCAAAGTAGCGCAAGCCCAGCTTGATGATGCTCTAGTCAAGGGCGCAGTCGTGCTGGCTCAAAACGAGATACCCGAGGGTCTAGCTGGAGCCTATTTCCCACCTAGCATGATCTCTCAGATCACAAGGGACATGAGAGTATGGCACGAAGAAGTTTTTGCACCAATATTGCCAGTTGTAAGCTTCAGTACCGAAGAGCAAGCTATTCGTATGGCAAATGACACTATCTATGGCTTGGGGGCAAGGGTCATCTCTGCCGATGTTGAGCGAGCAGAGGCCATCGCTGCACGCATCGAGGCTGGCACTGTCGAGATAAACTCAGGCAGCCGCTGGGAACCTTGCAATCCCTTCGGTGGCTATAAGAGCTCCGGTCTTGGCCGCGAACTAGGCGTTCACGGACTAAGAGAGCTCAGTCAAACCAAAGTCGTTTCCAGATCTAAATAACTCACCTTTTTAGGTAGTCTTGTGCAGCCTGTAGCTGGCTGTCGATGTCTGCCTTGACTTCGGTCTCGGTCGGCTTGATGGTCTTGTCAGGCTTGATTCCTTGCTTGTTGATGTTCTGGCCGTTAGGTCTATACCAGCTGGCAACAGTGACTTTGAGTTGACTGCCATCACCGAAGTTGACTAGCTGCTGGACAACGCCTTTACCATAACTTTTTTCGCCGATAATGTAGGCTGCCTTGTTGTCGTGCAGCGCCCCGGCAGTGATTTCGCTGGCACTAGCACTGCCGGAGTTAATCAGCACCACGGTTGGGATGCCGCTAAGGATATTACCGCCAATCGCATTGTCGGTATCAATAATAGTACTCCCCTGTTTTTCGTCTAGTATCTTGGAGCCCTGGGACAGCCACAAGCTGGAAACCTTGATTGATGCCTCCAGCAAACCACCGGGGTTGTCGCGCATGTCCAGAATTATGCCTTTGACGTTCTTCTGCTTGAAGTCTTCGGCTGCTTTTTGGGCTAGTTCAACAGTGTCATTGGAGAAGCTTGTAATCTGCAGGTAGCCAATATTGCCATCTAGGATTTTGGTTTTGACACTTGGCAGATTAATATCTTGGCGCGTTATGGTGAAGCTTAAAGCCTCGGCGTAATTACGGACAATTTGCAGCTTAACCTTGGTGCCTTTGGGGCCGCGAATCCGGCTGACAGCGTCATCAACCGACATGCCGCTGGTGCTAGTGCCGTTAACGGAGGCGATGATGTCCTTGGCCTGAATGCCTGCCTTGTCAGCCGGTAAGCCGTCAATTGGGGCGATTACCTCTAGGTTACCCTCTTTGTCCTTGCCTAGCTGTGCGCCTATACCGCTAAACGAATTGTTAAGCTGATCATTAAAATCTTTGGCTTCTTTGGCTGTGAAGTAACTGGTATAGGGATCGTTGGTGGAGGCCGCCAAGCCATGCTTGAGACCGTTTTCGAGCTGTGCCTGGGTCAGTTTGCCGTCGTAGTTAGTCTTGAGTGCCTCATAAACATCGTTAACTGTCTCGTAGTTAAGCTTGGCTGGCAAATCCTTAGAAACCGGTTGATTGCGATGCCAGTCAAGTCTGCCGTTGCCGACATTCATACCAATAATGAAGATTGCCACCAAAATAGCCACGTTTAGTGCGCTGCGCAGTATCTGGCGGCTTCTTGGATTTTTTACTTTTGGTCTCAGATCCATTGCTAGGTATTATAGCATTTATGCTTACCTAGATGCTCGGACATGCTGTTCCGGTCATTGTGTTAGTTGTGGTTTTTGGTGACCATATATAAACGCTAGTGATCATATATGGAATCACTATAGATTATATGGTGAATCGATAGCGTTTATATATGGTCATAGAACCAAGGCAGCGGCACGCGATAGTTTAGACACGATTGGTACCGGACAAATAGTGACTTCTTAGAAGTGGAGGAAGACTAGGCCGGTGGTGTAGCGCCAACCTTCGGAATATTGGCCGTTGAGTTGGGCATTGTATTGCTGAATGTAGATTTGGTTGCCGCTGACAGCTTCGACGTACATTGCATGGCCGTAGAAGCCGGAGTTGCTGATGGCAATCGAGCCTGGTGTTGGGTTGGTGTCGACAGGAATACCAGAAGCGCTAGCGTTGTCGTCCCACTGATTGGCATTGCCGATTCCGCCCCAGTAAGGCATGTCGCGGTTGTTGCGACCAGCTAGGTAGTCCTGGTGGACTTTGAAGGCCGTGTAGCTGACACATTCACGGTTATACATGCCCCAGCTGTCGATCAAACTATCTTGCGGAGCGTTAGCCCAAGCGCTGGGGTAACCGCCATTGCCAGGGTCGCCCTTGAAGTCACCGACGTTGTAGCGCGCATTCAGTACGGCTTGCTGGCGGCGCAGCTCACCTATCTTGCTGGAGTTGGTGTTGATTTGCTGGTTGAAAGCATCCTGTTGACCCTGGTTGTACGACAGCAGATTTTGCTGTTGACCTTGAGCACTAGCCAGTTGGTCGTTTTGTTGCTTCTGAGAGTCAATGAGATTATCGAGTTCGGCCTTTTGCTTCTGCAATTCAGCCTGCATTACGGCTATTTGCTTAATAGTAATGTCTAGTTTCTTCTGGACGGCTATACGGTACTCTTGCTTATCAACGTATTCGCTAAGGTTCTTGCTGGTAGCTAGTTCCTCGATGGTTGTCAGTTGACCATCAATGTACATGGCCTTAATATCTTGACCTAAGTACTTCTTCTGGAGAGCGATTTTGGCCTTGGCCTCGGCTATCTTAGTCTGCAGTTCAGCTTGTTGTGCCTCATTAGCTGATATTTTGGACTGAATATCATTAATCTGAGTCTGTAGTTGATTAATAACTTGCTGGTAACTGCTAGCTTGCGAGGTTAGGCCACTTAGCGTGCCGCGGGCTGCGCTGTTCTGCTGCTGAAGAGCGTTGATTTGGACGTCGAATTGGTCAGCATGAACGGCCGCCGCACCGCTGACAAGAATTATCAACGCCAAGGCCGCTAAGAAGGCGCGCGTCTTATAGAACTGATTGAGATGTTTTTGTATCTTTGGCATTTGTTTTTGATTTTTATGCGCTCGTGTACATTGTAGCATATCGCATCAAGCCCCTTTGCCTCTTAAACCATTTTTTTGCTTGAATTACTTTGTCTTGAATTTGAGATACCGCGCGGTCGCTATAACGGAAGAAGCGGTACCTATTATTATACCAGTAGCAATTTGGAACAATAAAAGCTGCCAAAAATGTTGATCGAAGAACTCGTTGGCATAGTTAATATCGAGCAAGCCCAGACTGCTGGCCTGCAATGCCGTACTGGATGCTAAGAAAGCCGAATTGACGATTAATATCGAGAAGACGGCCGATAATAGTCCATAAATAGCACTTTCGACAATGAAAGGCCCCCTGATGTAGCTAGTGCTGGCGCCGAGCAGGCGCATAATGGTGATTTCGTCGCGGCGATTGAAGATAGCCATCTGAATGGTGTTGAAGATAGTCAAAATACAAGTTACAGCGAAGACGGCGACACTGATTACACCTAGCTTGCGCAGCACATTAGTGGCATGGGCAATATTGTCGATGGCTTCTTTGCGTTTGTCATTGTAGGACGGCGAATCGGTTGTCTGGAGGGCTTTGTTTTCGGGCTTTGTTAGGAAGTCCTTGATAGCATTGACTTGGTTAAGGTCTTGGGGTGAAATTTGGATAGTTGGCGGAATCGGATTATCAGCCTGGGTAACGGCGGCTACTAACTCTTTGTTCTCTTGATTCTGGCGAATATAAGCCTGGGTGGCGTCCTGCTTGTTAAGGTAAACCACCTTGGTAACCGTTGGCAACTTCCTAAGCTGAGCAACCAACTTCTTGGCCTGAGCATCGGTGGTACTGTCCTGCAGATAGGCCGAAACCGTGATCTTGCTGGTTATGTCATTGATGGTATTAGCAAATGTGGCATTAGCAATCACCGAGAACAATACGATAGTCAGTGTCACCGCCATCACGGCCATGGCCGCCACAGCCAGGCTGATGTTGCGCATAAAGTTGACGATTCCGGTATGAACAATTCGCCATAATGTTATGAGTCGCCGCTCCATTATCTATACCTTGTATCCTGCGTTGGCGCGATCACTGGTGATCTTGCCGCCATTGATGGTAACGACGCGGCGCTTAAGCTTGTTGACAATATCTTGGTTGTGAGTAGTCAGCAGAACGGTAGTGCCGTATCGATTGATCTTCTCCAGGACCTTGATAACATCCCAAGCATGCTTGGGGTCAAGGTTGCCCGTTGGCTCATCAGCAATCAGGATACGAGGCTGGCGGACAATGGCGCGAGCAATAGCCACACGTTGGCGTTCACCGCCGCTGAGTTCGCGCGGCATGCGCTTCTCTTTGCCCTTGAGATTAACAATATCTAGTACTTTGGGCACAGTGTGGCGGATTTCGCGGTTGCTGATGCCTACTATCTCTAGAGCGTAGGCGACGTTTTCGAAAACATTGCGATTGGGCAGTAGCTTGAAGTCCTGGAAGACAACACCGATTTTGCGGCGCAGCATTGGGATATCTTTGTCCTTGAGTTTGTCGTAGTCAATGCCGCCAATAACGATTTTGCCGCTGGTTGGCCGTTCTTCCCTTGTCAGTAGCTTGAGTAGAGTGGTTTTGCCGGCACCGCTCTGGCCAATTACGATCACAAACTCCTTGGGCTCGACATGCAAAGTGATACGATCAAGTGCTGAGCCAAGGTCGCGACTGTAAGTTTTGGTTACCCTATCTAAGAGAATCATTAGCCATATTATAGCATTTCGCGAATAGCCGACCTTGCTAGGTTTTAAGATCTTGCTCCAAGTAAGCATTAATCAGGGGGTCGAGATCGCCATCAAGTACGCTTTCGGGGTCACTGGTCTCGTATCTGGTGCGAAGGTCTTTGACCTGCTTGTAGGGGTGCAGTACATAGCTGCGAATCTGGTTGCCCCACTCGGCCGATTGACTGGGTCCTTTGAGCTCGCTAAGTTGATCCTTGTGCTGTTCTAGCTGGAGTTGAGCTAGCCGCGACCTTAGAATAGTCATGGCTGTTTCTTTGTTCTGTAATTGGCTGCGCTCATTCTGAATGGCTACAGTTAAACCGGTCGGTATATGCGTTACACGAACGGCCGAATCAGTAGTATTAACTGATTGCCCGCCGTGGCCGCCGCTGCGATAGACATCAATCTTAAGATCTTTATCATCAATACTCAGCTCGTCCGGCTTATTGATCATCGGCATTACCTCGACCTTAGCAAAGCTAGTCTGTCTTAGGTTGTCGGCGTTGAATGGACTTAGTCTAACTAGCCGGTGTACGCCATGTTCGCTCTTGAGTTTGCCATAAGCAAAGCTACCTTGAACCTCTAGCGTGATGCTCTTAAGGCCGGCTTCGTCACCGGCTGATTCGTCGACAGTTGTGAGCTTCCATCTGTTATTTTGGATATAACGACTGTACATTCTGAGTAACATTTGTGTCCAATCTTGGGCATCAGTGCCACCGGCGCCAGCGTAAATACTCAGGATTGCGTCATGATCATCGTAGGAACCATTGAGCTTAAGATCTTCCTTGAGCGCTGCAAACTGGTGGCTTATTTGCTCGAGTTGCTGGCTAAGCTCGCCTTTGAGGCTGGAATCATTAAGCTTCAGAAGCTCATTAAGTTCATGGCTGCTCTGCTCTAGCTTAGACCACGGCTGGACGCGCGCTTCGAGCTTAGCGATTTGCTTCATAACTTCCTGGGCTTTGGTTGAGTCATTCCAGAAGTCGGGCTGTTGACTAGCTGACTTCGAGTCGTTAAGCTGCTTGGTTAATTCGCTTATCTTCAGTTGCTTGAGAGCCTTGGTGATCTGCAGTGCTAGCTCATCGGCCTGCTTATGCTGTTCGTCCATGACCTTCCCCTTTGCCCGGTTTGCTAGCTTCGGTTGGATGCTTGCTCCAGAGCGGTTTGAGCTGAGTTTGTAATTCGGTTGCGAAGTCTTGGCCACAATTGCCCAAAATACCGAAGCCCCAAACATTATCCTCGAACATCGCGTTAGCTACATCTATAATGCGTTGCCTGTCGACTGCCTTGATGCGCTGCGGTATGTGATAGTAATCGTCAATTACACCGTCGAAGAAGTAGCGGCTAGCATAGCCCGACGCTGTGCCGCCCACTGTTTGGGCACCGCGCTGGAAGCGACCAAGGGCATATTGCTTGGTGGCTTCGATTTCGGCTTCGCTGATATCACCTTTTAGAACTTTATTAAGTTCGGTGGCGACAATGTGCAGCAGTGGCTTGGCATTTTTGTCTGATACCTGAGCCCCAAACCACCAATTGCTGGCATCGCGAGTTTGGCTGATGCCGGAGTTCATGCCATAGACCAAGCCACGTTCGCGAGCAGTCCCCAGTATCTTAGAATAAAGTGTTTCGGTCAGCATTGTATTGACTAGGTTAAGAGCATCGGCTTCATCGTCTGCTAAGCGACGTTTGGTAAAAGTATCGATGTAGAAGTAGAGGTTCTCAACGGCATCATTTACGACATAAGCCGGCCTGAGCAAGCTCCTGGCTTGCTCCTTGGGCAGCTCAAAGCGCTTGCCTGTTAGTGGCAGATCAATGCCTTCAAGCAAATCAACCATTGACTTGCGGCGATCACCAGCCAAGTTACCGGCTATTACGAAACGCATGTTCGGGGCGATATGCGTACGCTTGTAATGTTCGCGTAGGTCATCAATCGTGACATTGGCCATTAGATCCAAACGCTCGGTGTCTGTCTTAGCTATTAGACCTAGAGCTTTGCGCATTTCGAGACTAAGACGACGAAAGTGATTGTTGCTGCGAGCCGTCATTTCCTCTTGAACATTACCGAACTCGGCTTTAAACTCTTCTTCCAAGAATAAGGGCTTGGTTACAGCCACTAGCAGCAAACCCAGAACTCGATCCCATTCGAAGTCAGCGCATTCTGCCTCATAATTAATGTCATAGACACCAGTTGTGGCATTGCTGTAGGCACCATTCTTCTCGAGTTCAGCCTGAAAATCACGCGCCTTAGGGATTAGCTCGTTGGCACCGAGCAGGACATGCTCCATCAGATGCGGTACTTCCCACTTATCGGGCACCACCAGGTATTCGCCGGCTCGGAAGTTAATATCAATAGTCATGACCGACGCATCGGGAATGTTAATCAATAGACCCTTGGCGCCGTTCTTGAGATTGATTTCTGATACGGTATGCCGCATATAGACTGATCGTTACTTCTTACGTCGCTTAGCGGCTGTTTTGCGTTTGCGTTCGGTTTTGCGAGCTTTTTTGCGCTTGCTTACTTGCTTCTTTTGGTCTGCCCTAGCCGTTTGCTTGTCCGTGAAGTCGCCAGCCGCAAACTCGGTTTCGGCAGTAGTAATCTGGGCTGCATTGCTAACAGAACCGCGAGCTGCCAGCGTTAATTCGGTTTCGGTGGCTCTGTCTAATTCCTCTTGGCTGATTGGTTGAGCGTGGAATAGCGCCCTGATTACGTCGTGTCGCAAGCTGCTTTGCAGCTCATCAAATAACAGTTGACCGCGGCGCCGATACTCGACCAATGGATCCTGCTGACCTACACTCATCCAGTGAATACCCTCACGCAAGTGATCCATGTTCTCAAGGTGCTGCATCCAGAGGTTGTCTAGAACTTGCAAGTATATATCGCGCTCGACTTTGCGCATTATTTCTTCTGTGAAAGCCATCTCACGAGCAGCATAAGCCTCGACGGCTTCGGTCTTAAGCACTTTTTCGAACTTGGTAGCATCGGAGTCAAACAGCCGGTCTAGGGTGGCCTCGTCGAATGGGAAAACTTCGCGCAGCGCATCTTCGAACTTGTCGGTCGTAACTAGTGGTGATGTGGCTAAATCATGGGTTATTTCGTCGATCATAATCTTGATACGCTTACTGATGTTCTGCGAACGTAGAATTTCGCGGCGCATAGCGTAGACAGCCTTGCGGTGACGGTTCATAACATCGTCGTACTGCACGACACTTTTACGCTGATCGAAGTGGAAGCCCTCGACCTTCTTCTGGGCACCTTCTAGTGAGCGAGTAATTAAACGGTTCTCGATCGGTGTATCATTATCGACCTTGAGTCGACCCATGATGTTGGCAATCTTGTCACCGCCAAAGATGCGCATCAAATCGTCTTCTGTACTGACAAAGAATTGAGTCACACCGGGGTCGCCCTGACGGCCGGCACGACCTCTTAGCTGGTTATCAATACGACGTGATTCGTGGCGCTCCGAGCCAAGCACAAACAAGCCACCCAGCTCTTTGACACCATCGCCCAACACAATATCGGTACCACGACCAGCAATGTTGGTAGCCAGCGTTACAGCACCCTTCTCGCCAGCTTGCGCCACGATCTTAGCCTCGCGTTCGTTATTCTTGGCGTTAAGCACTTGGTGCGGTATGTCAGCCTTACCCAACATAGCGCCCAGAGACTCGTTCTTCTCAATCGAAACCGTACCGATTAGTACCGGCTGACCCTTGGTATGCAGGGATTTGATTTCGCGCACTATGGCCTTGAACTTGGCGTGTTCGGTGCGATAAATCCGGTCGGTTTTGTCGTCGCGAGCAATCACACGGTTGGACGGAATTTCGACAACATCAAGTTTGTAAATCTGGTGGAATTCTTCGGCTTCTGTTAGCGCCGTACCGGTCATACCGGCAAGTTTTTCATACAAACGGAAGTAATTCTGGAAAGAAATCGTAGCCAGTGTCATGCTTTCCTGCTGCACTTCAACACCTTCTTTGGCTTCGATGGCCTGGTGCAGACCCTCGTTGTAGCGGCGACCAGCCAGCAAACGGCCGGTGAACTCATCAACAATTACAACTTCGCCATCTTGTGTGACAACATAGTCCTTATCGCGGGTGAACAGCGCATGCGCTCTGAGAGCCTGCTGTAAGTGATAGATGGTGCGGATATTATCGGAGCCATAGAGGTTGTCTATGCCAAGAATCCTCTGAACTTTTTCGACACCAGCATCGTTAAGAATGACTGTTTTGCGCTTTTCGTCAGTTTCGAAGTGCTTCTCCTTGACTAGTTGCCTCACCACCTTGCTGAACTGGGCGTAGGCATTACCGCTGGTAACACTGGGAGCGCTGATAATTAGCGGTGTTCTTGCCTCATCAACCAGAATCGAGTCAACTTCGTCAACGATAGCGTAGTGCAAGTCACGCTGACGCAATTGGTCTTCTTCGCGGACCATATTGTCACGCAGGTAGTCGAAGCCATATTCGTTGTTAGTACCATAAGTCACATCGGCCGCGTAAGCCTCTTGTCTGGTGGCGGGTTTGAGATGATGAAAGCGCTCGTCCTCATGCTCAGTATTGGTGAAGCTCGGATCGTAGACATAGCTATGGTCGCCAAGAATGACGCCCGTACTTAAGCCCAAAAAGTGATAGACCTGAGCCATCCAGCCAGCGTCACGTTGCGCTAGATAGTCGTTGACGGTGACGACGTGAGCACCCTTACCGGTTAAGGCGTTAAGATAGATTGGCGCCGTGGCCACCAGGGTCTTACCCTCACCGGTTTTCATTTCGGCGACATTGCCTTCGTGCAGGACCATACCGCCGATCAATTGCACGTCAAAGTGTCTCTGCCCAAGCGTTCGTGTCGCGGCTTCGCGCACCACTGCGAAGGCATCGGGTAGGATTTGATCCAGAGATTCTTTCTTGAGTCGCTTCTTGAGAACTTCGGTTTGAGCTTGTAGCTCTTTGTCGCTCAGCGCTTTGTATTTGGCGCTCAGCGCATTGACCAGCTTGACGCGCTTACGCAGTCGCTTGACAGTCTTGGCCTGCGGATCTCCCAGAATTTTCTTAAAGACAATATTCATTAAGCCTTTGTGACCCCTCTTCTCTCCCAGTTACGAATACTCAATAATTTTATAACTTAAATTATAGCTGTTTTGACGACCAAAAGCGACCTCAATTTGGACTGTATTTCAGCCAGTCCGGCGCCTGAAGCGGGCAAACAAATGACGATGGGCCTTGCCGCTGCCATGAAGGTCTTTGTACTTCTGGAGTTGTTGCTTGAGCTTGGCCTCGACGATATCAACAGCGGCATACATGTTGAGGGCACTCTCTTTAACTACTATTGTCTGGTGTGGCAAGTGTAGGGTAACTTCGCATATAAAGTGATTATTATTCTTGGTTTTGCCCTCTTTGAGATGAACGTCACCGTGAGCGCTCTCGCGGTTGTGCCGTGATATATAACGATCCAAGCCACCGATTTTTTTGTTAACATAAGCCCTTAGCTTGTCATCAACCACGGTGTGCACACCCCTGATTTCAAATTTTTGTATCATTTAACCTCCTTTATATATCAGTTTTGCCGCCCATGTAGGGCTGTAGAACATCTGGTACACGAACATTGCCCTCAGGTGTCTGGTAGTTCTCAATGATGGCTATCATGGTACGTCCCAGCGCAAAAGCCGTGGCGTCGTTGGTGTGAGCCAGCTGCCCCTTGCCGCCAGCCGTGAGACTGAGACGTCTAGCTTGATAGTCAGTCATGTAATCTGCGGTGTGTGTTTCGCGGTAGGTGTTTTGGCTAGGCAGCCAGGCATCGATATCTACGCCTCTGGCATTGGGTTTACCAATATCGGCGGTGCACTTCTCGAGCAGTCTGTATGGTATGCCTAGGTCTTGCATTAACTTTTCTTGAATTGCAATTAGGAATTTGTGCTCTTCTAAGCCTGTTTTGGCATCAGTTATGCTCTCCATTTCCAGCTTATCGAACTGGTGCATCCGGAAGATGCCTTCGGTGTCTTTGCCATAACTACCTGCCTCGCGGCGAAAACTAGTGGCATAGCCAAGATAGCGTACCGGCAGCTGTTCGCTCGGAATGCCCTCCTTGGTGTGCATGCTACCAAGCACGTGCTCGGCACTGCCTTGTAGCCATAAATCGTCCTGGTCTAGCTTGTAGCGATCTTCGCGCGGCTCTAGTCTGTCCATAGCGTCGTAGACTTCAGTCCGAATTACGTAGGGTGGCAGAACTGGCGTGAAGGCTGTGCTAGCAACTTGCAGATTGTTCTCCTTGATAATAGCGTCTAAGAAGCTGCTATCCGTTAGCTTATCAATTACGAACTGAATAATTGCGAATTGCAGCTTGACGAGATCACCCTTAAGATAGGCAAATCTTGAGCCAGCCACTTTTGCGGCTCGTTCTTTGTCTATCCAGCCTTTGGCTTCGGCTATTTCGGCGTGGCTCTTGGGCTTAAAATCAAACTTAGTCGGCTCACCGACCTTCTTAACTTCCTGATTGTCGTCTTCGCTAGCGCCAATGGGCACATCGCCAAGCGGCATGTTGGGCACGGTCTTGAGTAGAATCTCGTATTCTTTTTCGATAGCAGCCAGCTTGTGCTCCAGATCAGTTACTTGATCGCGCAGGTTTTTGCCCTTAGTGATTTGATCTTCGCTGGGCTTGGAACCCTTGGTCTGGGCGGTTAGTTCATTACGCTGGCGCCTTAGTGCTTCGACTTGTTGCAGTAGTTCGCGGCGCTCTTTGTCAAAGCCAAGTAGCTGCTGAATATCGATGTCGTAGCCCTTCTGCTTGGACTTCTCTTGTACTATGGCGGCATTATCTCGGATGAACTGAATATCTAACATTACAATAATTATAGCTCATCGTACTCTGAAGTTGGCAATTCCTGACCGCTAACGCTTCGGCAGATGCTTGAGAGTCAATTCTGTTCGAGAACGAGCATATGAGCAGAAGTCGCAAGGACCGCCCATAGCGGCTTCGCCGACCGGCGGCATAGTGTCATTGTCCATGCAGGCTTTCATCTTGGCTAGAGTCGGTTCAACCCAGGCATCATTGCCAGTGTAAGGTATAAGCTTAGTCACAAACTCCAGCCGGTCGGCGAAGCCGTCAACGTCAAGACGAGCATTGGTGTACACAAAGTAGCCGGTGTCGTTGACGATGAAGCCGTTTTGGCGCAGCAGCCATTGGTAGACTTCCATTTGGCGTTTATAACTGATCTGCCAATCGGAGTCGATGGTGACTTCCCTGTTCTTGGAAGTGGCCTTGTAGTCGACGACGATCAGCTCGCCTTCTTCATTGACCCAGACATCGTCCAAGGCACCGAAGACATGCAAATTGGTCGGTTCATGAAGCGCCACCACACCGGTAAAATTGTAGCGCCATTTGTCCAGATCCTGGTGCTGATATGGCACGGCTTTGACCATATTATCTCGCATTACTGGATGTGGTGTGCCGGCAGCGCGGTGGCGATCGAACTCCTTCTTATACAATTCATCAATGGTCTTATTGATATTGAACGGTGGTCCGCTGGGTCGCTTGATCTTCATACGGGTATCTAGCCAGAAACAGCGTCGACACTGCATGAACAGCTCGATCTTCGACCGACTGACTTTGAAAGCGGTCGCTTGCCCTGGACTGTAGGGCAGCGAACTTTGTCTGGTGTATGCCATATGGCTACAGTATAGCAAGCCGCGTGAGGACGATGACTATATTTCTTCGAGTGTACGCATTAGTTCGTCAGGCGTATCGACTATAGCCGTCGGCCTGAGAGCCAATAGGCCGCTGCGATGAGCAAACCCCCAGCTTACGGCCACAGCTTTCATACCGATTGATTGGGCGGCCTGGATATCACGCAGCTCATCGCCTACGTAGACAGCCTGTTTGACGGCTAGGTTCTGCTTCTTGAGTAGTTGCTTGAGCGCCGATGCCTTGCCAAAAATCCCCACCCCACCGTAAATCTCCAAGAAATATTTATTAATTTTTTGGTCATGCAAGAACTGCTGAATATTGCGTGAGGAATTGGTGCTTAGGACAAATAATTCGTGACCTTCGGCAGACAGTTTACGAATAATTTCAGGTATGCCTTCGAAGGAATCAAGCTGCTTGATATCACGGCGCATACGTCTTTGGCCCTTGAATAACAATCGAGGTCCGTCCCACCAGTGATAGCCCAGACGACGCGCCATATCGATCATCGACAAACCCCTTAGGCGTTGCTTCTGCTCCTCCGTCAGAGGTGCCTTACCGGCTTCCTCGGCCATAAACTCAGCCACGTAGTCAAAGCTATCTGCAATCGTGCCATCCATATCAAAAATAATCGCTGCCATAGCTCTAGTTTAGCGCAAATTTTGAACAGCATAGCCTGCATTACAGACTCTTCATGATAGTGGCGACTGCAAAGAACAATATTAGCAGCCCCAATGCGCGACGAAAGTAGTTCACGCCACGCGTGATCTCGAGCAAAGACCACACGATTAAAGCCGCAGAACCAAGATGCGAAAATACATCTGCCAATAATCCCCTGTTAAGCAACAGCGACAAAACAGTCAGGCCAGCCCACGAACCCAACCAGATGTTTGGCGTCTGCCATATAACGACCCGGCCACGCTTGTCCTTCCATGTCCTGTCCCATATGTTTTGGGTTTTGTGAGGATTAAAGTTCTGGTTCATATTTGCATACATAATACGCTAGACCGTTCGAATAATCATCCCTCGCAAAGTTTCACACCAAATGCGACTTTTCGTATACTTCCGCTAATTCAAGTTTAGCAGTCTGTGCATAAGGTGTTGCAAACTTTACCCAAAAGGCATACATTTAAGTTTAGTAAAGCTAAGAGAATTGGGGGAAGATATGAGTGCATTACAATCATTAGAGAAGTCTTTGGACGAGATTTTCGTCAAGAAAGCACCAGCCTTGCCTGAAGGCGGCAAGAAAGCATTGGTAGAATATCTACCTTGGATTAACTTAATACTGGGTGTTTTGACTCTGTATTCTGCTTATGTGATCTGGCACTGGGCACACCTTGCCAGCAAGTACATTGACTATGCCAATACGCTAAGTGCAGCCTACGGGGGGCCATCTGTCGCTAGCGTTAATCGACTAAGTACTGGCATTTGGCTAGGGTTGGGAGTGCTGGTGGTAGAGGCTGTTCTATACTTATTGGCCTTTCCGGCAACCCGTGCGCGCAAGAAGGCCGGTTGGGACCTAATGTTCTACGCAGCCTTGGTTAACGTTGCTTACGGTGTAGTGATACTATTCACAACTTACGGCGGACCTAGCAACCTAATTGGTTCTATCATCGGCTCAGCAATTGGCCTCTACTTGCTGTTTCAGATTCGCTCTAGTTACAGTTCTAAGTCAGCTGCTAGTAAGTAAAAGTCTCTCAAGTTTTGTTGGATTGATTCATCTAAGTGGTTAAGCTACTTCCCATCCAAGATGAGCTGGTTCGCCTTGGTATTGCTCTAAACCTTTTCCGGTTGGGCAATAACTTGGTGGGCGTGTTCATACCACTAGTCATACTGCAGAGCGGCGGCAAGCTATGGATGATTGCCGGTTTTTATACCCTGTACGCTTTAACCAAACTGTGTCTGAACTTGCCGCTGATGCGCTTTATTCAGCAAAGAGGCTCGCACATCGGTTTGGGGTTGGGATTTGCCTTTGGCGGTCTGGAGCTAGCAAATATATTGGGGTATGCTTCGACCAGCAATTCATTTTTTTTGATTGTTGGTGCGCTCAGTCTAGCAGTAACCAATTCACTGATTTGGAACGCGCAACACGTTTTTATATCTAGAGTTATGAACGAAACGACCAAGAGCTCGAGCATTGCCAGCATAGAAATAATTGGCCAGTCACTCGATGTGCTTGGCCCAATTCTTGGCGCAGTGATTGGATCATTATTCGGTGCAAGCTGGTTGCTGTTGGCGGCTTTGCTATTAATAGTTTGTGCGGTAATCGCCTTACGTAATATGAGTAATATTGATCCAGTCAGGGCGGAGAAGATACGCTACAGCTTAGATGGCGCACCCTTTAGGGATATCGCGGCTAACTTCTGCTTCAATATCGAAACTTCCGTCGGTGTCATGCTGTGGCCGATTTATCTAGCAGTGGCACTGAAAACTTTTGGTGCTATTGGTGGTGTTGCTGCTATTTCGGCTGCCGCAACCATTCTGACCGTGTCTCTTGCTGGACGTCGAGGCGATCAGGGTAAAGATCGCTCGGTGCTTCGTGAAGGCGTAGTCGTTTCTAGTGCCGTCCACGTTTTGCGCGTAGTGGCAACAACTCCTTTATTGATCACGGTCATTGGATCAATCTACAAAGCTTCGTTGGCTTACTTTCAGAACTCCTGGACAAGCACTTATTATAGTCACGCCAAGAAGCATGGCTCGCAATATATTATGAGCATGGAGATAGCCTGTGATGCAGCCTATCTAACACTTTGGGGCGGACTATTGTTAGTGTTGTCATTGTCAGGTAGCAGTAGACTATTTTTTGTTTCGGCGTTCGGTGTCGCAGCAATAGCGGCTTGGGGATGTCTGTTAATTAGCCCTCAAGGCCAGCTAGAATCCGCTTCTTGAACTTCAAATCTTATTCGAGTTCGTGAATGCGGTCGTGGTCTAGGCCATAGTAATGGGCAATCTCGTGCCACAGAGTATGTTTGATGCTCTCCTTAAGCTCGGCTACGGTGTTAACTTGATACTGCAAGGGCTGCTTGAACAGTGTAATCTTGTCCGGCAGTAGCCTGGTCATGCCTTGCCGCTGACTAAGCGGCAGGCCCTCGTAGAGGCCAAGTAACGTCTGGTTGTGCCCTAGCCCAGTCTTGACCCGTTGTTCAGGCGTCGGTGCATTCTCGTAGAGGATGGCGACATTCTTAATGTTTTTGACATGCTCGCCTGGCAATTCACCCAAAGCTTGGTCGATTAGGCGCTGAAACTCCTCATCGCTAACCTCCATCAAGTTTCTAACTTCAGTCTTTTGATGAGCCAGTCACGCGGCAGAATACTCAGAAACCAACCAGCCCTGGGACCGGATGATTTGCCAATCAAAACACGGTACAAAACCGCAAACAGCTCCTTGGGTGGCTTACCCGTCTCGTCCTTGAGCTCATAGATAGCATTGTGAAACCATATACCATCGGCGCCCCCCGGCGCTTCTGAGATTTTTTGAGCCAGAGCTTGTAGGAATGCTTGCTCGTGTTGGTTGAACTGCGATGCGTCAACTTCACCGACCAAAGAGAATTTGGCTTCTTCTGGGGCATGCTTGACCAGCCAATTATCAATAAAACTGAGCTCATCCTTAATTATCTCGGCATCTTGCCGGGCTACTTCAGCGTATTCACTGCGACCAATGATTTCGAGCGTTCGGTCGACGTCTTTGAGGGCGGCTTGGTAACTCGCCAACAGATGTGAGAAAGGCACTCGGCTGACAGTCGGCCTATCGATGCCGTGCAAACAAATATCGATCAGCTGCTTGTCGCTATCTGACTTGTCTGGCTTAGCCAGCAATTCGCCAAACTCGTCAACCAAGCGAATCAAAGTTTCGCCTTCGTCGAAGAACAACAGTTTATCCGGCGCATAGCGCAGCACGAAGAACCAAACAACTTCGGCTGGCAGAATCTCTAGTAGGCCGGTAGCAGTAGTTGTGTCACCGGCACTTTTGCTCATCTTCTTGGTGTCACCGGTACGATTTATGAAATTATATGGCAATGGCAGCGGTGGTTCAGCCTTATAAACTTCTCTAATGATAGCTGCTCCGGTATCGTAGGAGCCACCTTTGGTAGCATGGTCTCGCCCAAACGGCTCTCCATTAACACCCAGCAGCCACCAGCGCGCCGGCCAATCAATTCGCCAGTTGAGCTTAACATTACCATCGTTGTAACCTATCTCGCGCGGATCGCCTGCTCCATCCTTGAAAATCAGTGTCTTGTTATCGGTATTGATACTGATGAACTGGCGATTCTTGAGATAGCCATCTTCGATAACCTGGATTGGCGACCATTGGTTGTCAACCTTGTGCCCGGATACTGTCTCCAGAATCCGTTTGATTTCGGATGATTTGGCCAGCGCCTTTTCGATAGCTTCGACAAAAAACCCGGCTCGGTATTTCTCATGAGCACGCATAATCTCGATGCTCAGGTGCATCATCTCAGCTGCATTGGCGAGATCATTCAGGTAATAGTCAGCGTAAGACTGCTTGGAACCGTCCGGAGCCGGCACATCACAAAGTGGCTTGCCTAAATACTGCTTGAAGTCCTCAGGCACATTAGCGGGCACCTTGCGAAAAACGTCTAGATCATCCGCCGCATGTATATGCTTGGCTTGTCTGCCTCGTCTTCGCACTTCACGGGCAATTGCCTCGGCCGTCAAGACTTCTCGCAATGTACCTAAGTGATAAGTCCCTGACGGCGAAACACCAGAAGAGACAATAATTTCGCCGTCAGGATGACGCGCAACCAACTCATCAACAATCTTATTCAACCACTGCATAATTACTGTAAGTATAGCGAAATTTTGATCTGCGGCCTAGCAGCACATATCAATGAATATCATTCAGTAGCCACGGCAATTGCCTGGCTTGCTTAGTAGTCAGGTGCATAGACTTATAACTTCCCGCGTTTTGTTTGTTAATCCTCTGATTTATTTTCTTAGACATAGTTTTGTTTATTGTGATGCCGGATGTCGGGTATATTTGATGTCCTAGGAATTTTAGTCCTTGACTCGCTCTTGCCAGCACGTCATTTTTGGGATGTATTCGTAAGCTTAAACTATCGAGTAACCAGATTGAAGCGACTTTTTGCACTGCAATCGCCTGCTCTCGATTATCCACAAACAAGATGAAATCATCACCGTACCTCAGATAGCCAAGTGGCTTGATATCGTGACGCGCATAGCGATCGAATTCGTTCAAATATATGTTGGCGAAAATCTGGCTCGTCAAATTGCCAATGGGAATACCTGACTGACTGACTGACTGACTGACTGACTGACTGACTGACTGACTGACTGACTGAC